>JADFYM010000161.1 GCA_015233035.1 Magnetococcales bacterium | reverse complement strand
TGTTGTTTTTTAATTCGCAACCCCTTGGTGCCCCGAGCCGGGGCTCCGCCCCGAACCCCGCCAGGGGCTTTGCCCCTGGACCCCACCAGGGGGATAATCCCCCTGGACCCCTGCAAGTGTTGACGACTTGTTGAGATGTGTGGAATGGAATGCCCCTACTCGACCACAATATTGGGAAACTTTTGTCCGGCAAACTGCCGGGTGGCCACCTGCGCGGCCACCTGGGCGGCAATCTCCCGATAGATGGCCGTCTGGGGACTGTCGGGTTGGGTGATCAAAATGGGGGTCCCCGCATCCGCATTTTCGCAAATGGCGGTATCCAACGGAATATGCCCCAAAAACACCATCCCCGCCGCCTCAGCCTCCCGCAGGGCACCCCCGTGCGAAAAAATTTCCGAACGGTGCCCGCAACCGGGACACAGGAAATAAGACATATTCTCAATGATGCCCAAAATCGGCACATCCACCTTTTTGAACATGTTGATCCCCTTCTTGACATCCGACAGGGCCACATCCTGGGGGGTGGAGACAATGATCACCCCAGTAATCGGCACCTTTTGGGCCAAGGTCAAGGGGGCATCCCCGGTACCGGGCGGCAGATCCACCACCAGATAATCCAGCTCACCCCAATCCACATCCCGCAACAGTTGCTCCACCGCCATGCCCACCATGGGACCCCGCCAGACCACCGGTGCGTCTTCTTCCATGAAAAATCCCATGGACATTACTTTCATGCCATAGGCCACCGCAGGTTCTGCCTTGCCCTTCTGAGCCGACTGGGTGGGCCGACCGGTCACGTTGAGCATCCGGGGTAGACTGGGACCATAAATATCGGCATCCAGCATCCCCACCGAGGCTCCACTCTGCGCCAGGGCGATGGCCAGATTGACCGCTGTCGTCGATTTACCCACCCCCCCCTTGCCGGAGGCCACGGCGATCACATTTTTGACCCCAGGCAGCAAGACCACCTCCCCCTTGTGCTGAGCGGCCCGCACCTGGGCGGTCATCCGTATCTGCACGTCCGTCACACCCGGAATGGCCCGTACCACATCCAGCGATTGTTGTTTCAGTTTTTCTTTCATCGGACAGGCAGGCGTGGTCAACTCCAGGGTAAAGGAGACCGCCCCCTCCTGAATGCGCACCTCCTTGACAAACCCCAGACTGACAATGTTGCGGTGCAGATCCGGGTCCATCACCTGCTGCAATGCAGCCAAAACCTGTTGTTCTTGAACGGAAGACATGCCACTCTCCTGAGAAATGTACGCTTTTCAGCAAACCCACCTTGCCGGGCTTCTGAGCATAATCCACATTCTCGCCAAGTCAAGGTTCCATCGCCCAAAGGGCCGCACAGGGTACTACAAAAAATTTTTGGGCAATCATGCAAAATTTTCATTGCCTCCTGTCGCGTAAATAGGGTACGAACATTCCCTCGTCCGTTGGTGCAGGGTGTCCCCGACCATGGGGCAACCCGCAACGACGCACGATCAACTCTCACGACACGGGTGTGACAACCATGACCGATTATGCGCTCATTCTGATCAGTACGTTTTTTGTCAACAATTTTGTCCTGGTCCGCTTTCTGGGCATGTGTCCCTTTCTGGGCGTCACCCAAAAGGTGGAGACCTCCCTGGGCATGTCCTATGCGGTCGTCTTCGTCATCACCCTGACGGCGGTCTTGTGCTGGCTGCTGGAACGGCTGCTTCTGGCTCCGCTGGGGCTGGAATATATGCGCACGGTCTGTTTTATCCTCATCATTGCCTCGCTGGTGCAACTGACCGAGACGATCATCCGCAAGGTCAGTCCTGAGCTTTTTGCCTCGCTGGGCATCTTTCTGCCCCTGATCACCACCAACTGTGCCGTGCTGGGGGTGCCCTTGCTCAATTTGCAGAAAGAATACTCCTTCCTCGAATCGACGTTGTTCGGTTTTGGTGCCGCTGCGGGTTCCGGTATGGTGCTGGTGGTGTTTGCCAGCATGCGGGAACGCATTGATGTCTCGGATGTCCCGGCACTGATGAAAGGCGCGCCCATTGCCCTGGTGACGGGCGGATTGTTTTCTTTGGCCTTCATGGGCTTTTCCGGGATGGTCAAATAAGGTTCCCGATACCGACCCCCCGATCCTCTGAGGAGTACACCATTGATTGATGCGGTTTTGAGTATGAGTGGCCTGGCCCTGGTCGCTGGCATTGGCCTGGGCGTGGCGGCGAAAAAGTTTTATGTCCAGAGTGACCCGCTGGCAGACAAGGTGATGGCGGTGCTGCCCGCCAGCAACTGCGGCAACTGTGGCTATCCCGGTTGTCGGGCCTATGCGGAGGCCATGGCGACAGCGGCGGCCGAGGGGGGGCGACCGGTCGCGATCAATCGCTGTCTGCCGGGTGGCGCAGCCACCATCCAGGCGATTGCGGATGTGTTGGGCGTCGATCCCGTGGCCGTGGCCGATGCCATCGGCCCCCAGATGGCGGTGGTGGCGGAGATCCAGTGTATCGGCTGTACCGCCTGTATCAAGAAGTGCCCGGTGGATGCCATTGTGGGAGCCAACAAACAGGCACACACGGTCATTGCCGATTGGTGTACCGGCTGCAAGGCCTGCATTGTGGCCTGTCCGGTGGATTGCATCGTCATGGTTCCCGTGCCGCAAACACCCTATAACTGGAAGTGGGACAAACCTGCCGGACCCCATGACCGGTTTGTGAGTTGATGCATCCCAATCTTTAAAGTATCTACCCAAAATTTATAATGCCCAGAGTGTCCGGCAAGGACCGGCGGGCTACACCGTCCACGAGCGAGGAGTGTCCAAAGTGTCAGGGTCATTTCACGGAGGAATCCATCCCGAAGGCAACAAGGGGTTGGTCAGGCACCAGGCCATTGAGGCAATGCCCATGCCCAAACGGTTTTATGTGCCTATGTTTCAACATATCGGTGAGCCATGCCGGCCGTGTGTCGTTGTCGGTCAAAAAGTATTGAAAGGGGAGGAGGTTGGCCGGGCGGAAGGACGTATATCAGCCGCGACCCACGCGCCCACCTCCGGTACGGTGGTGTCCATTGAGGAACACGTCATTGGCCATCCCTCCTATCTGACCGTACCAACGGTGGTCATTGATCCCGATGGCCAGGATCAATGGGCCGATAGTGTGCGGGGCTTGGTCAACCCCTTGTCAGTCTCCCCGTCGGTTATCCAGGAAAAAATTCGTGCCGCAGGCGTCGTCGGTTTGGGGGGGGCTGTTTTTCCGGCAGCGGTCAAAATGTCTCCCCCGAAGGACAAGCCGGTCAAGCTGTTGCTGATCAATGGATCGGAGTGCGAGCCCTATCTGACCTGTGACAGCCAACTGATGGTGGAACGTGCCCAGGAGATTGTGGCGGGCATTGACATCATGATGTATACCCTCCCGACAAACCAGTGCGTCATCGTCATCGAGGATAACAAGCCGGATTCCATCCGCGCCATGAGCCAGGCCGTCCAGCCATTCCCGAAGATGCGGGTACAAGCTGTGCCGACCCGATATCCACAAGGGGCCAGACAGAATCTGATCGAATCGATCACCGGACAGGAGGTTCCTTCCGGTACGCTGGAAGCGGACATGGGCATTTTGATCCATAACGTTGCGACGACATTTGCCATTTATGAGGCGGTTGTGCTTGGTCGTCCGTTGATTTCCAGGGTCGTCACCGTTTCGGGCCGGGGCATTGTCCGGCCCGCCAATGTGCAGTGCCTGATTGGCACCCCCGTGCAGGATGTGATTGCGCATTGTGGTGGCTTGAACCCTGGGGTGCGCCAACTGATCCTGGGAGGCCCCTTGATGGGCCGGGCCATCAAGACCATGGAAGTGCCCGTGGTGAAGCGGACCTCCGGCATTTTGGCCCTGCTCCAGGAAGAGATTGTGGAACGACCGGAAGGGCCGTGTATCCGCTGCGGTCGTTGTGTGCAGGTTTGTCCCATACGCCTGATACCGTGTGAGATCGCCTGGCGGGCCAAAAGTGACCAGATGGATCGCATGGCGGAGGTCCATCTGATGGATTGTATGGAGTGCGGTTGCTGCACCTATACCTGTCCCTCCAATATTCCCCTGGTGCATTATTTCCGCCATGCCAAATCGGTCATTCTGGCGGATCGACTCGCCCAGGACAAGTTGCGCCAGGACAAAGCCCGGATCCAGGCCAAAGAGGCGCGCATGGAGCGGGAAAAAGCGGAAAAGGATCGCCAGAAAGAGGCGATGAAGGCTGCGTCGGCTGCGAGGAAGAGCGCGGCAGAAACGGGAAAGGGTGCGTTGTCTGAAGCTGTTCAACAGGGAGGCTTGCCCAAATCATGAGTCCAACCAATCTACTCCTTGGTTCTTCCCCCTTTACCCATGGGAGCGGTTCCATTGCCCAGATCATGCAAACGGTGATTTGGGCCCTGATGCCCGCGACGGCCATGGCCATCCTGATATTCGGGTGGCCGGCGTTGCTGGTGATTGTGCTTACCACTGCGGCCAGCATGGTGACGGAGGTTTTGTTTCTCAAATTGCGCAAACGTCCCTCCGCTCTGGGAGATGGTTCGGCCTTCCTGACCGGCCTGCTGCTGGCGTTGACTCTGCCGCCCCAGGCACCCTGGTGGCTGTGCGTCACGGGCGGTTTTTTTGCCATTCTGGTGGCCAAGCAGGTCTATGGGGGGTTGGGATATAATCTGTTCAACCCCGCCCTGATCGCCCGGGTATTTTTGTTGATCTCTTTTCCGGTCCAGATGACCACCTGGCCAGCGGTCAACCCGTTGTTTGGCGAGCAGGCCTACTCGTTGTCGGAATCCGTTGCCATCATCGCCACGGGCCATCAGCGCACACCGGAGTTGGTGGATGCCGTCTCGACCGCCACACCGCTCGGGCAATATCGGACCGAGACCGGTTTGGGCAAAACGGTGCAGGAGGCACTGGGTGGCAGTTATGGCTTTAATACCTTGAAGGCGGCCGAGGGATGGATCAAAGGTTCCCTGGGGGAGACCTCGGCCTTGTTGCTGTTTTTGGGTGGTCTCTATCTGATCCGCAAAAAAATTATCACCTGGCATATCCCGGTCACCATGTTGCTGGGTTGCCTGCTGCCCGCCACGCTGTTTTGGGCATATGATGCCGCCCACTATCCGGATCCTCTTTTCCACCTGGTAACCGGGGGGCTGGTCCTCGGGGCATTTTTTATGGCGACGGATATGGTCACATCGCCTGTATCGATCAAGGGGCAGATTATTTTTGGTCTGGGTTGTGGTCTGTTGACCTACCTCATTCGTACTTGGAGCGGCTACCCGGAAGGGGTCTCTTTTGCCGTGGTCATCATGAATGCCACTGTACCGCTGATTGACCAGTACACTCGGCCAACGGCCTATGGACATGTGAAGTGACTTTGGCGACCAGTGGATAGAGGAGTGCAACAATGCCGGATTATTTAAAAATGGGGGTCGTCCTGATGGTGGTGGGTATGGTAGCCACTGCTATCCTCTCTGTGACCGAGTCGGCCACCCAGAAACCGATTGCCGCTGCGAAACGGCAAGAAATGTTTGACATGTTGAAAAGCGTCCTGCCGGAAGGGTTTGACAACAAGCCGGATCTCGATGCAGTCATTCTGGCCGATAAACGTTTGAATCGGCAGGGCAAACCGGTCACTTTCTATCGCGCCCGCAAGGGCGAAACCAATCTGGGGGCCGCCTTCCTCGTGACGGCACCCGATGGGTATGCGGGAGACATTGAAATCATGATGTCCGTGACCCCGAACGGGACGATCAACCTGGTCCAGATTGTCACCCAGGCCGAGACACCGGGCCTGGGTGATAAAATTGTCAAGACCAACTGGCTCAAGGCATTCCCAGGCAAAAGTCAAGACGGCACCAAGTGGCGTGTCAAAAAAGATGGCGGCGACTTTGATCAGTTTTCCGGTGCCACCATCACCCCGCGAGCCGTTGTTGCTGCCGTCAAGAGGGGATTGGATTTTTTTGCTGAAAGGAAAGAGACCATCTTTAAACCCTTCAAGCCGGAGGACAAGCCGTGAGCGTGAGCGAGACCAACACCAGAAAAGTCCTCATGGATGGGCTGTGGGCCAATAATAATGTCTTCGTGCAAATGTTGGGCATGTGTCCCACCTTGGCGGTGTCCACCTCCGCTGCCAATGGTATCGGCATGGGATTGGCCACCATGTTTGTGCTGCTGGGATCCAATACAGTGATTTCGATGATTCGCAACCTCATCCCTTCGGATGTGCGAATTCCAACCTATATCATTGTCATCGCGGCCTTCGTGACCATCATTGACCTCAGCATGAATGCCTATGTCCATGATTTGCACAAGGTGCTGGGCATTTATATCCCGTTGATCGTCGCCAACTGCGTCGTCTTGGGACGGGCCGAGGTGTTTGCGGCCCGGAATACGGTCTTTGCGTCGGCGGTGGATGGCATAGCAACCGGGTTGGGTTTTTCCCTGGCCTTGGGTATCTTGGGCGGCACGCGGGAGATACTGGGAGCGGGAACATTTTTTGGTCTGCCGGTGACAGGCGAGAGTTTTCATCCCTCGCTCGTCTTTGTGCTGCCACCCGGTGCCTTTATCGCCCTGGGCTTCATTATTGTGGGCGTTCGGTTGATCAACCAGAAACGGAAAGCCAACGCATCGTGAATGATCTTGTTGTGCGGGGCTTTGCCCGCAAGCCTTCCTCGAAATGATTTAAAAAAAAGGGTGGAGGGGTCTGGGGAGGCGGTTCTCCGCCTCCCCAGAAGAGGCAAACTATACTCATATGGTACAAATATGCTATGCCGCAACCCCAATTCGGTTCCCTCTTTTTTACCCTGACTGCTTTGACTGTGCGGGAGGGGATACGCCAACGCCTCGCCTGGGTCATGCTGGGCATGGTGCTGGTGGGATTATGCCTGGCCGGTTTTGCCGGATCTCTGGCGATTACCGAGGCGGAACAGGTCCGCAGCACCCTGCTGGGTGCCTTTTTGCGTCTGTCCGCCGCCTTGTTGACCGCTCTGTCGGTGTTGCACAGCCAAAACCAGGAATACCAGGACAAAAGAGCGGAATGGCTCTTTTCATTGCCCTTGCCGCGCACCGTCTATCTGTTTGGCAAATTGGCCGGTTATGCCATACTGATTGGCATCATGGCGGTATTGTTGGCCAGCGTTTTGCCCTTTTTTGCCCCCCCCGCCCAGGTGGCCTTGTGGGCGGGATCACTTTTTTGGGAACTCTGGATCGTGGCGGCGTTCAGCCTGCTGGTGCAGTGGACCATCCGCTCCTTGCCCGCCGCTTTTTTGCTCGTCTTGCTGTTTTATCTGCTGTCCCGCACTCTGGCGGGGATGCAATCGGTCGGGCATGGAGCCATCCTGCCACAAGAAGGACTCCCCTGGCTGGCCGCCCAGGCCGTGCTGGAGGTCATCTCTTTCCTCTTGCCCCGTCTGGACCGCTTTACCCAGTCGGAATGGTTGGCCTACGGTTCCGGGAACTGGGCGGATCTGCTGTTTGTCTTGGCCCAGGGGGGCAGTTATCTCATACTGCTGGCCGGGGTCTCTCTGTGGGATCTCTCCCGGAAGCGTCTGTAATACGGCTGGTTTGGAGCAATTCCTGGGCATGTTGCCGAGCCGGTGCGGTAATCTGTTCCCCGGCCAACATTCTGGCCAGTTCCTCTATGCGTGTCTCCCAGGTCAGCGGGGTGACGGTCACGGTGGTCTGACCGTTGGCGGTGTGCTTTTCCACCTTGAGATGATGGGTACCCCAGGCGGCCACCTGAGGGAGATGGGTGATGGCCAACACCTGTCGTTCCTGGGCAATATGGGCCATTTTGGCCCCGATACTGGCGGCCACCCGTCCCCCGACCCCCACATCCACTTCGTCAAAAACCAGCGTCGAGGCAGGTAAAAAATGGGCCAGCGTGGTCTTGAGTGCCAGGGTGATGCGGGACAATTCCCCTCCCGAGGCAATGAGATGTAACGGTTTCAGAGGTTCGCCGGGATTGGGACTGACCTGAAAAAGGGCATCTTCCAACCCGGTCTGCCGGGGTTCGCCCTTGCCAGCCTGGAGGGTGACCAAAAAGCGGGCATTGACCATATGCAGATCGTGCAACTGTGTTTCCACCGCCTGACTGAGGCGGAGGGTGGCGGCCTGCCGGGATTGTCCCAGACTCCGGGCGGCCTGCAAATAGGCCTCTTTGGCCAGGGTGAGTGCCTGATCCAAGGCCTTTTCCCGCTCTTCGGCGGAGTCCAGTTGGGCCATTTCCGCTTGCCATTCGTGCATCAAGGCGGGCAACTGATCCACCTCCCGCCGATGTTTGCGCGCCAGACGGCGGAGCAAGTCCAGACGATCCTCCAGGGCTTCCAGTTGAGCAGGATCAATCTCCAACCCTTCCAGATAATCCCGCACCCGCTCCCCGGCGTCGTCCAACTCGTATTGCAGCGAACGCACGGTGGTGGCAATGGATTCCAGGGAGGGATCCAGTTCGGTAACCGCTTCCAATTCACTGGCGGCACGCCCTGTCAGGGTTGCGGCGGGATGGGCGTTTTCCAGCAGCCAATCCAGGGCATTGCGGGCTGCCTGCGCCAGACGGGTGGCGTGTACCAAACGGGAGCGGTGTTGTTCCAGTTCGATCATTTCCTCCGGTTTGAGATCCGCAGACTCCAATTCGCTCAATTGAAAAGCCAAAAAGGCCTGGCGGTCGGCGGCATCGGCCTGGCGTTGGCGCAAATTTTTTTGTTCTGTGGCAATGTCATGCCACCGATCAAACTGCTCCTTGACCGCGTGGACCAGCAGGGGATGATTGGCCAATTCATCCAGAATGGCCAAGTGGTTGCCGGGATCCAGCAGGGTTTGATGATCGTGTTGGCCGTGGATTTCCACCAGCATGGCACCCAATTCAGCCAGGGTGGCCAAAGGCACATGGATTTCGTTCACAAAGGCGCGACTGCGGCCATTGGTGGAGAGCACTCGCCGCAGAAACAGCTCTTCGCCGCCCTGATCATGTGTCGTATCAGGGGGTTGCCCCAATGCCTTCTCTTGCAGCCATTGCCGGGCGACATGAGAGGGGGGCAGTTGAAAACAGGCTTGCACGGTGGCGCGTTCCGTCCCGGAACGGATCAATGTGGCATCGGCCCGATCGCCCAATATCAGGGATAATGCATCAATAATAATGGATTTTCCAGCACCTGTCTCACCGGTCAGTATGGTCAGTCCGGTGCTGAATTCCAGATCCATATACGGAATGAGGGCAATATTTTCGACAATCAGTTGACGAAGCATGATAGAACCGCATGGTTGAGGGTGGCTGTTGTGGTGACAGTATCCCGCGTCTGAAGTTTATGTGCAAGCTGCATGATAGGGGTTGACGAGTGGGGGGTAAATGGGGTAAAAACCCATTCCATGGATGGCCGCCTTAGCTCAGGGGTAGAGCAGCTCACTCGTAATGAGCAGGTCCTCGGTTCGATTCCGAGAGGCGGCTCCAGTTAAATCAAGCACTTACGGCTACCTTCTGGGTGGCCGTTTTTGTTTGTGTAGCCACTATGTAGCCACTTCGAGAAAATCCGGCCTGCCGTCAGTCATTCGACATACCCCACCGCTCCCCCCTGTCCATCCCTCCAGACAGTCACCCATCGGCACCGCCCCCCGCCAGAAGGCATTGCCCTGGTCGGCGTGGTGGCCGTCACCCTGCTGGTCACTCAACGCAAAGTTGCGTTCAGTGAACGGGTGCGTCAACGCAAAACTGCGTCGGCGTGTCGTCATCGATGACATGTCATCCTGCCATGGTCGGGGCAGTCAT
>JADFYM010000160.1 GCA_015233035.1 Magnetococcales bacterium | reverse complement strand
GAATCCAGGTGGTACCTGCGAGATCTGGATCCCCGCCTACGCGGGGATGACGGAGACTGCGAAACCTGGATCCCCGCTTTCGCGGGGATGACGGAAACTACGCATTCCGAAATAGGTGCGGTTTAGAAATGGAATTACTCAAAGAGATCGGCGTGTGTGCCCGCCCGCACGAACACAACCAGACCGGGTGTTCTGCTGGCATCCAGCCTGTACGCCAACAGAAAGTCACCGCCTATATGGCATTCCCGATGTCCCTCCCACTCCCCACCCAACGGATGATCAAGCCATTCGGGCGCGAGCGGACCATCGTTGGCAATCAGCAGCAGCATGACCTGTTTCATTCGGTTCATGTCGTAGCGACCGGCGCGAACCAACCGATCCCAATCCTTGCGGAAGGATTTTGTATAATCAGCCGCCCTCGGCAGTGCAACGCGCTTATCGGTCGCTGTTTTTTTCAAGGTCATCGAACAACTCGGTGGCGGAACTGAAACGGGCACGGTGTGTGCGCACCATCTCGTCGGCTTCGTCCATGGCGACACGGGTTTCGGCATTGGGAACCTGGAGCGCGAATGGCATCCGTTGTTCAGCGACAACACGCATCAAGAAGACGCGCACGGCGTCAGAAACGGACAGACCCATGGTGGCCAACGTCGCCGTAGCCTGTGCCTTGATGCGCTCGTCGATGCGGACATGAACCATTGTCGTGGTGGCCATGGCGGCAATCCTTGTCATGCAGGAGGTGAATGGCCGTTTGTCCGGCAGAATTGAGATACAATGTATCGCAACCGATAGCCAAAGGCGAGCAATATTTTTTCTGGCTTGGTGCAGCGCATGTGGGAGCCTGCCATAGACGCCGACCGGATCCACTGGGTTTGTCGACCCATTCGCAATTCGGTTGAATCTCCCGGTGCCTGTCGTTATGATGGATGGCATGAAGATCACGGACAACCCGGCCAAGCGGGACAAGACGCTGATTGATCGAGGCATTGATTTTTCCGACGCAGCGGAGGTATTCGCCAGCAAAACGCTTGATCGTATCGACAATCGCCGCGATTACGGCGAAGAAATGAGAAAAGCAAATGAACGCGAGCAGACACGTTTTGGGGAGCAACTTGGCGAAGATGGATGCCCACGTCATCACCCCAGAGGAATACGAGGAGATCCCGGAACTAACGGACGAATGGTTTGAGCAGGCCGACCTGTATGCAGATGGCCAATTGGTGCGCCTTGGTCGCCCTGTCGACACCAGCACCCGTCACATCGTAGACGATGGGTTCCAAGTCCGAACGAACGCATGTGACGGGGTCAAATCACACGCATCGGCTTGATTGCCAGGGTGCTGGGGATGCTGGCGTTCAGGGTTTGGTGTTGTGTCCGCGAAATTATCTCGAGACATGACTTGAAATGCTCTGTCAGTCGTTGGATGTCTTGCATACAAACTCGACGTAGTTCGGCGGATCGATGATATCACCGTTTTCCTTCGCCCGTCGTGCCCAACCGCAGGCCTGTGCGATGTCCTTTTGGGAGAGGTAGGCGTATGAAATCTGTATGCAGGCGTTGTGCGCCTTGGAATCAACAGCCAGGGCCTTCTGCCCTTGCGCGATGGCATCGTCGAAACGACCCTGCATATTGAGCAAGCGGGCGTAGTCCGCGAAGGCAGTGGGAGTAACACCCGGCTTTGCAATGGCCATCTGGAAATATTTTTCCGCCTCTTGCATCGGTCCACCACGCTGTGCCGTGACAACAGCAAAACCGTGATAAACGTCGCCATTCTCCGGGTTCAACAACCACGCCTGATTGAATCTCTGCATGGCCGTTGCAACATCACCCTTGAAGAAGTACTTCCACCCCAAATCGACGACCTCTTTTGACCCTGATTCCTTCGTATACCCCTGTAACATGATCCCGGTCAGGAACGTCTCATCGCTCCTCTTCAAGTCCTCATTTTTTTCCCGGCCCCCATACATGGGCTGCTGGTTGAGTGGCGTGGGACCGGCATCGACTCGAAATGATATTAACCCGACAATAACAGCGACAACGACAACAACACTTCGCATAAACCCCTCCATTAAAAATATAGATGGAATCTATTCACCCCGCAGGTCAAATCCAATATCAACAGCGTCCGCCTCGGCCTCCACCCGTACCCTCAACGTGCCACCATCGGCCCAATCGGCTTGCCGCTCACTGCGGAACCCCACATCAACTGAACAATACTCCGCAACCCGCCAACCCAGTTAAAACCAACCCCGGTCAACCGCCAAACGTCACGCCACCCGTCCCAACTCCATGGTCATGGTGCGCAACGTTTCAGAATCGTGAGATTTTTTGGAGGCATCCAGGATTTCGATGCCCACCAGGTATCCCTGAGCGTCATAATCCAGAATGATGCCGTCGGCTACCTCTTCGCTGCTTTCGATCACCCCTTGGGTCAAATCCAGGTAAATGGCGTCCGACTGGGCGTCAATTCTTACACGCATGGCTTTCTCCTGTCGAAATAAGCGGTAATGACGTATTCGGGATCATCCAGCCGTACCACAACCCGCAACATCTTGCCCCGTTCGGGAAAACAGGCCAGCAAAGAGATCTTGTCCTCCCGATATTCTCGTTCGTGTGGAGCGGTCAACACCCGCTCCACCCATGCCTTGTCAATGCCCCGCCGGGTCAACTGAAATCCCGCATGAACATCATAGCGAATCATGCAACCCTCAACGCGCCACCATCGGCCCAATCGGCTTGCCGCCCAGGATATGCCCGTGCAGGTGAAAGACCTCCTGCCCGCCATGAGCATTGGTATTGATGATGGTGCGATAGCCGGTCTGGTCCACCCCCAGCAGGCGGGCCACATGGGCGATGCGCTCCAGCCAATAGCCCGCCTCGCCCCGCTCCGCCTCGGTCAGGGCGTCCAAGGAGGCCACATGCCGCTTGGGAATCACCAGGACATGGACCGGGGCCCGGCCCGCCCGGTCGTGAAAGGCCAATACCTGGTCATCTTCATAGACCACCTGGGCCGGAATGGTCCCGGCGACTATCTTGCAGAAAATACAATTTTCCGACATGACGGTTCTCCTGGAAGCAAATAAAGAATGGCAAAGGGCAGCCGGAGCCGGCCTGTAAGCCGGGTTTTGTCGCCCGATGTCTGCCGACACCGGGCTGGCGGTCATTCCTCTACGCTGCCCGTTACCGAACAGCTCTAGCGACCGACCCGGGGACTGGACGGACCGTCTTTGACGTCCCCCTATTTGGTCTTGCTCCGGATGGGGTTTTCCCTGCCACTTTCGTTACCGAAAGCGCGGTGCGCTCTTGCCGCACCGTTTCACCCTTACCAATACCGGGATATGGCCCAACTGGCCCACGTCCCAGCCGATTGGCGGTTTGTTTTCTGTGGCACTGATCCCTGAGGTCGCCCCCGCCGGGTGTTACCCGGCATCCTGTCCTGTGGAGCCCGGACTTTCCTCCCGTTTGAAAATTCAAACCGGCGACCGCCCAGCCTGCTCCGGCGTTTGGTGTTGGCCCTTGCTTGCCAGACTGCATTTGAAACGCAATCGCCGCGCAGGTCAAGTCTTGCTGCGTGGAAAAGCAGTGGGATATGATGCCAATGGTCGGAGGTTTGGGGGAACTTGCGCCGGAATGCCCCTGGGTGGGGATCTTTTCCCTCCCCAACCCCCTGCTATCGTGTAAAGAATAAAAAAATGGGTCTGTCTGCACGCCACGATTCTGTTTGCCCCCTCCTCCGGCTGGTGCTGGCACTGCTCCTGCTCGGTGGCTGTACCCTGATCGATCCCATGCTGCATCCCGAACCCGCCGCCCCTGCGACCAATACCTGGCAGGCCCGTCTGCCCCATGACGGGTCGCCGCTGGCCCTGACCGACTGGTGGGGCCAATTCCATGATCCGACCCTGCTCCAATTGCTCGAAATATCGGCGGCCAGCCATCCCACCCTGCACCGCGCCCTGGCCGCCATTCAGGAGGCCCGGGCCACCCTGGTCGTGCGACAGGCCGAGGATCAACCAAAGGCCGATGGCGCGCTCTCCTTACAGCGCAGCGGCAATCACAGCACCCCCCCACCCGGTCCCATGGGCGTGATGGTTCTGCCCGAGTCCACCACCCAGGCCGTCGCCCTGGATGCCCAGTGGGAACTGGATCTCTTTGGTCGGGTGCGCGCCGCCACCACCGCCGCCACCGCCCGCCTGGAGGAACGGCTGGACAACTGGCACGAAGCCCGTGTCACCCTGGCCGCCGAAGTGGCCAGTCAATATGTCCATTATCGCGCCTGTCACCAGTTGCAAAACAAGGATGAGCGGCTGGTGGCCTCCTGGCAGGAGACGGTCCGCATGACAGAAAAGGCGGAACAGGCCGGTCTGACGGCTTCGCTCGATCTCCATCTGGCCCAGGCCAGGGGGGTCGATGCCCAGGCCGCCCGGACCGCACAACAGGCCGCCTGTGAACGGATCGTCAAGGCTCTGGTTTCGTTGACGGGTCTGGCGGAACCGGCTTTGCGTGAGATGTTGCAGACACCTTCGGGGACCATACCGCAGCCAACCGCCTTTGTGGTGGAGAGTCTGCCCGCCGATTTGCTGGCGCAACGGCCCGATCTGGCGGCGTTGGAACGCGATCTGGCAGCGGCGGGGGCCGATGTGGGCGTGGCCGAGGCCAACCGTTACCCGCGTTTGACAATACTGGGCAATGGGTCGCTCAGCACCCTCCATATGACGCATACGGCGGTGACGACCCAGCCTTGGTCGTTGGGGCCAACCCTGTCGCTGCCTTTGCTGGATGGCGGAGCGCGGAATGGCCAGGTGGCAGAGGCGCGGGCCCGCTATGAACAGGCCCATGCCCGTTATCTGGGAGCCATTCGTACCGCCGTGGAAGAGGTGGAAACGGCCCTGGTCAATCTGGACAGTGTCCGGCAGCGCACCGCTAATGCCCAGGAGACAGCGGCCCACTATGCGGCCATGTATCAATCCACCCAGGCCTTTTGGCGGGCGGGCGGGGTCAGTCAACTGGCGTTGGAAGAGGGGCAGCGGACCCTGCTGATGGCGGAACGGGCTGCCATGACGCTGCAAGGGGAGGCGGTGCAGGCCTGGATCACCCTGTACAAGGCGTTGGGAGGAGGTTGGCAAACGGGTGGGCGTGGTTGATTTTTTTAAAATTATTAAAAAAAAAGGGTGGAGGGGTCTGGGGAGGCGGTTCTCCGCCTCCCCAGAAAAGGGGTTCACCGTCAGCCCGGTTTGTCCCCTGCCAGGAGGGTTGCCCCTGCCCCTGTGTACGCCACTTTTTTCAGGGATCCGGAAACCATCACAATCCCCGGCAGGGGTTTGGCGGCAAGAGCACTCAAGGTGTTGATGTGGTATTTCATGCGGGGCTTTGCCCCGGACCCCACCAGGGGCTTTGCCCCTGGACCCCACCAGGGGGATGATCCCCCTGGACCCGCAGAACCATGGATCCCACAATGGGTATGGTTCAGAAACCATTTGGGAATGACCCTGAATCGCTTTTAATGCCGGCACAAAAGGAGAGACCCCACCCCCATGACCCACCTGAAACCCACACCGGTCGCCCTCCTGCTGGCTCTGCTCCTGCTGCTGGCCCATCCCCCCGTCCAGGCGGGCAGTGCATCGTCCGTGCTGACCGTGCAAACCGTCACCCCCCAAACCCAGTCATGGCCGGTGGTGGCAAAGGCCAACGGCAGCATTGCCGCCTGGCAAGAGTCGATTGTCGCCGCCGAAATCGGCGGTTTGGCCATCACCCAACTGACCGTCGATGTGGGATCCATCGTCAAAAAGGGACAATTGCTGGTCCGCCTTTCACAAGAGAGCATTCTGGCCAGTCGGGCCCAACAACGGGCCAACGTGGCCCGCGCCAAGGCCAGTCTGGCCGAGGCATCCGCCAACGCCAAACGGGCCCGCACCGTCACCGGCACCGGCGCGCTCTCGGCCCAGCAAATCAACCAGTATCTCATCGCCGAAGAGACGGCCCACGCCGCCCTGCTGGCCGCTGAAGCCGCCTTGCAGATGGAAGAGGTTCGCCTGCACCAAACCGAGATTGTGGCCGCCGATGCGGGGATCATCTCCGCCCGCAACGCCACCCTGGGCAGCGTGGTCCAGGTCGGGGCGGAACTGTTCCGGCTGGTGCGCCAGGGGCGCGTCGAATGGCGGGCCGAACTGACCGCCGAGCAACTCCTGACCGCCCGTCCAGGACAAAAGGCCCGCCTGCTCCTGGCCGATGGTCAAACGGTGGAGGGAACCGTTCGCCTGCTGGCCCCCACCCTGGACTCCGCCACCCGCAAAGCCATCGCCTATGTGGATCTGCCCGCCAACAGTCCGGCCCGCCCCGGTCTGTTTGCCCAGGGCGAGATCCAGATTGACAGCCAACCCGCCCTGGTGTTGCCCCAAACCGCCGTCGTCTGGCGCGACGGCAACGCCTATCTTTTCGAGGTGGGTGCAGAGGGGGTGGTCGAACAGCGCAAGGTCACCACCGGTCGGCAACAGGGGGATTGGCTGGAGATTCGTACCGGTCTGTCGGCCACCGCCCCGGTGGTGGCGACCGGCGGGGCCTTTCTCAAACAGGGGGATCGGGTGCAGGTGGCCGCGCCCGCCACCGACGGTCAGGGCAAATCGCCATGAATTTTTCCGCCTGGTCCATCCGCAATCCCGTCCCGGCCATATTGCTCTTTGCCCTGCTGACTTTGCTGGGGTTGGGCTCTTTTCGCAGTCTGGGTGTCCAGAATTTTCCCGATATTGAGGTGCCGGTGATCACCATCCTGGCCACTCTGGAGGGGGCCGCCCCCACCCAGATTGAGACCGAGATTGCCCGCAAGATCGAGGATTCCATCGCCTCCCTGGGCGGGGTGGAACATATTCACACCACCGTCACCGATGGGGCCTCCCTGACGGCTGTGGAATTTATCATCGACAAAGACCCGGAAGTGGCCCTCAACGAGGTGCGCAACGCGGTCGATACGATACGCAACGATCTGCCGCAGGAGATGAACAATCCCATCATCTCCAAGCTGACCACCAGTGGTCGGGGGGTGGTCACCTTCACGGTGGCCGCCGCCAACATGGATATGGCCGATCTCTCCTGGTTTG
This sequence comes from Magnetococcales bacterium, assembly GCA_015233035.1. Taxonomy (GTDB): domain Bacteria; phylum Pseudomonadota; class Magnetococcia; order Magnetococcales; family Magnetaquicoccaceae; genus Magnetaquicoccus. The sequence goes on along the minus strand of JADFYM010000160.1, from coordinate 2,663 downwards.
TGGACAATGATCTCGCCAAGGCCATCCTGTCGGTCCCCGGCGTGGGCAAATTTTCCCGCATCGGGGGAGTAAACCGGGAGGTGCAGATTGATCTGGACCCCCTGCGCATGGCCGCCCTGGGGGTTGGTTCTGCCGAAGTGGCCAATCAGCTCAAACGGGTGCAACAGGATTTTTCCGGCGGTCGGGGGGATCTGGGCAACGGGGTGCAATCCATGCGCACCCTGGGTGCCCTGGCCACGGCGGCTCCCCTGGCCGATCTGGATATTCCCCTGGCCGATGGTCGCCAGATCAAGCTGGCCGAGGTGGCAACCGTCACCGACGGCATCGCCGAACCCACCACCATCGCCCTGCTGGATGGCAAAACGGTGGTGGCCTTTGAAATCAAACGCATCAAGGGATCCAGCGAGGTAACGGTGGCCGAGGCGGTGCGCCAGGCGGTGGTGGCCTTTCAGGCGGCCCATCCCCAGGTCCAGATTGCCGAGGCCTACAACAGCGTGGATCGGGTGCAGGATAATTTTGAAGGCTCGATGGAACTGCTTTACGAAGGGGGCTTTTTGGCCATTCTGGTCGTCGGCTGGTTTTTGCGCGAGTGGCGGGCCACGCTGGTCTCGGCCACGGCCCTGCCGTTATCCATCATTCCCACCTTTCTGGTGATGAAACAGGCCCACTTCAGCCTGGACATGCTGACCCTCCTGGCGTTGGCATTGGTGGTCGGGGTATTGGTGGACGATGCCATTGTGGAGATTGAAAATATTGTCCGCCATCTGAAAATGGGCAAAAGTCCCTGGCAGGCAGCGATGGAGGCGGCGGATGAGATTGGTCTCGCGGTCATCGCCACCACCTTGACCCTGGTGGCCGTCTTTTTGCCCACCGCGTTCATGGGGGGTATCGCGGGTCTGTTTTTTCGCTCCTTCGGGGTAACGGCGGCGGCGGCGGTGCTGGTTTCGCTGGTGGTGGCGCGCCTGCTGACGCCGATGATGGCGGCCTATATTTTGCGCCCGATCACGGAGCAACAACCGGAAGGAACCTGGCTCACCCGCTATCTGGGCTGGGTGCGCTGGTGCATCACCCATCGCCGCACCACGCTGCTGGCGGCGGTGGCCTTTTTTGTCGGATCGTTAATGCTGGTCCCCTTGTTGCCCAAAGAGTTTATCCCGGTGGCGGACCGGGCGCAGACCATGGTCAGCCTGGAACTGGCTCCCGGCAGTTCCCTGGCTGACACCGAGCGGGTGGCACAGCAGGCCATTGGGCGGTTGCGGGCCATGCCCGAGGTGACCCATGTCTTTGCGGCGGTCGGTGCGGCGGCCAGTGCGGATCAGGGGCCGTTGGGCGGAGGGTCCGGTCTCGATGTGCGGAAGGTTTCCCTGACGGTCAATCTGACGCACCGCAACCTGCGCAAACACAAGCAGATTGAGGTGGAGGGGGAGATTCGCGCCCAACTGCGCCAGTTGCCTGGGGTGCGGGTGGCCATTTTGGCCAGTGAACCGGGGGTCCGCCTGCGGGTATCGCTGACCAGCGATGATCCGGTGGCCCTGGATACCGCCTTGCGCTCCCTGGAGGCTGATTTGCGTACTCTCCAGGGGATTGGCAATATCACCTCGATGGCGACGTTGCAGCGACCGGAAATTCATGTGGTGCCCGATTATGGGCGGGCGGCGGATCTGGGTATCACGGCGGACGCGCTGGCCACGGCGGTACGGGTGGCCACGGCGGGGGAGTATCAGGTGCAGTTGGCCAAGCTGAATCTGCCGCAGCGGCAGGTACCGATTCGGGTACGCTTGCAGAAGGCGTGGCGGCAGGATTTGGCGGCGATGCGGCAATTGCCGCTGGTGACCCGGCGGGGCACGGTGCCGTTGTCGGCGGTGGCCGAGGTGCAGATGGCCAGTGGTCCGGCGCAGATTGACCGGCTGGACCGGTTGCGCAACGCGGCGGTGGATGTGGAGTTGGGCAAGCGGGTGATGGGGCAGGTGATGGCGGAGGTGGAGGCCCTGCCCGCCTTGCGCAACCTGCCGCCTGCGGTCACCCATCCGGCGGAGGGGGATGCCCAGCGGATGACCGAATTGTTCAGCAGTTTTGGCATTGCCATGATCATTGGGGTGTTGTGCATTTATATCATTCTGGTTTTGTTGTTTCACGATTTTATGCAGCCGGTCACCATTCTGGCGGCCTTGCCATTTTCGTTGGGGGGGGCTTTTTTGGCGTTGCTGGCCACGGGGTATGCCTTTTCCATGCCCGCGATCATTGGCATTTTAATGTTGATGGGGATTGTGACCAAAAACTCGATTTTGCTGGTGGATTATGCGGTGATGATCCGGCGGGAGGAGGGTTTGCCCCGGTTGGAGGCGATGGTGCAGGCCTGTCACAAGCGGGCGCGGCCCATTGTGATGACCACGATTGCGATGGGGGCGGGCATGTTGCCGGTGGCATTGGGGGTGGGGGCGGAACCGAGTTTTCGTGCCCCGATGGCGGTGGTGGTGATTGGCGGGTTATTGACCTCTACTTTCTTGTCCCTGTTGGTGATTCCCGTGATTTTTACCTATGTGGATCATTGGCAGGTGAGCATCGGTTCTTTCGGGGTCTCCATCAAGCACCAATGGTTCGTGCTTGTAGCCCAATTGCGCCAAGTCATCATAGCCTGTCCATCCATCTGTACGCACAACAGC
>JADFYM010000015.1 GCA_015233035.1 Magnetococcales bacterium | reverse complement strand
ACCCTTTTTTTTTAATCGTTTTAACGGAGAACCCGGACAATGATTTCGCCACGCCTGCTGGCCGTACAGGCGGTGATGGGGGTGCTGCGTGGCACCGGCCCCCTGGAACTGCCCCCCACCGCCGCCACCCTCCCCCCCCGCGACCGCGCCCTGGCCCTGGAAATCGCCGCCGGAACCGTGCGCCACCTGGCCACCCTGGATCATCTGCTCTTGGCCTGCATGGAACGCCCCCTGCCGGAAAAACATCTGTTTATGTGGGCGGTGTTGCGTACCGCCTTGTATCAGGCCATCTACCTGCGGGTGCCCGAACGGGCGGCGGTATACGAAGCGGTGGCCCTGATCAAGGAGAGCCGGGACCATACCCGCGCCGGGTTTGCCAACGGGGTGTTGCGTTCCGTCCTGCGCCTGGACCGGGCCACCATCCTGGCCCAAATTGCCGATCCCATACGCCGTCTGGCCGTGGCCACTTCCTACCCGGAATGGCTGGTGCGCCGCTGGTGGGAGACGGTGGGCCAGGAAAAAACCCAGGCCCGTCTGACCGCAGGCAATCAAATAGCCCCCTTGACCATACGCGCCAACACCCTGGCCACCCAGACGGAAACCTTGCGGGCCGCTTTGGGAGAAAAAGCGATCCCGTGTGCCCTGGTGCCGGAAGGCATGGTGGTGCAAGGCATGGAGGGTCCGGTGGAAAAAATGCCCGGCTATGCCAATGGCTGGTTTGCGGTGCAGGATCAGGCGGCCCAGTTGGTCTCCCACTTTTTGGCCCCTCAGGCGGGTGAAGCCGTGTTGGACGCCTGCGCCGCACCCGGTGGCAAGACAACCCATCTGGCCGCGTTGGCCGGAGGAGCCCTGCGCCTGACCGCCGTCGAAAAAGATCCCGAACGGATCGACCGTTTGCAGCAAAATTTACACCGCCTGCGGGTCAAGGAGGTGGAAATTGTCATCGGCGATGCGGGCAATCCGACCTTGTTGGGCGAACGACAATTTGACCGGGCCCTGGTGGATGTGCCCTGTACCGGAACAGGGGTGATTCGTCGCCATCCCGAGATCAAGTGGCGGCGGGAGGCGGCAGACGTGGTGCGCATGGCGGCCACCCAGGAGCGCATTCTGGCTGGCGTGGCCGAACGGGTGGTGGTCGGAGGATGGCTGGTCTATGCCACCTGCTCCCTGGAACCGGAAGAAAATCAGGTGCAAATAGAGCGGTTTTTGGCCCAACATGCCGGTTGGCAGCGGGTGCCGATCCAGATGGCCGGGGTGCCGGTGACCGAACAGGGTGATTTTCACGCCGAACCGGGCGAGCAAGGAATGGATGGCTTTTATGCCGCCCGCTTGCAGCGGATGGCGTAGAGTGTCATGACGCGCTGGCAGCCCCTGTGTTGGCTTCGGATCGGCCTCTGGATCCTGGCGGGTTGGGCGTTGCCAACCCTCCCGGTCGTCCAGGCCGCCACCGAGATGGAGCCGCCGCCCACGATAGACAAACCCGTGCTCGACACCACCCTCCATCCCGTGCTGACCAATCGGGTCGATTGGCCCGTCATCCAGGGGTTGTCCCTGGGCATGTCGATGAAAGAGGTGGCCGATATCACCAAACATAAGCTCGAATTGGATTTAAAGCTGGAAGAAGAAGACCATTATTATTTTCTCCCGAAAGGCAGCAAGGGATTGCAAGCTGGCAGCGATTTGCGCACCAAAAGCCTGCCCAGCGACCTGATCATCCAGACCGACACGCATAAAAAAGTGATTGCCATCACGCTGAGCGGTACATTGATGAAACGGCTGTTTCATGTACCGGAAGAGACCCCACTGGAAATGTTTGTGCAACAGTTTGCCACCGATCACCATCTCAAGGCCTTGACCGCCCACGATCCGGGACGGGGCTATGGGTGGTATGAGTTGGACAGCCCGGAACGGTTCAATCTGAAAGTGGACAACAGTTGGCGGCTGCGGCTGGTGGGCGTGGCGGCCGATCCGTGAGGCCAGGTTTGGCCGCGTGGCGAACCAACGCCTGGCTGACCAGCAGTTTGGCCACCGCCTCCTGTGCCCCTTTCTGGAGCAAATCCTGCTCGATGGTCTCCGGGCTGGCCCCGGCGCGGAGCCTGATCACCGCAAAATTCAGCAGTTGTGTCACAATCTGTTCAGGGGTGAAAGGCACCCACATTTCCGCAAAGCCACCCAGATGGTCAGCAAAACCGCCCAGCGCATTCTTGAAGGCAAACACCTCGACCGCCAGATGGCCCAAACGGACAAAGACACGCGCAAACCCGTGGCTGACCAGCAGGCGGTATAACGAGGCAGGCGTAAAGCCTGTCTTGTGGGCGAAAAAATCCACCCCACTGCGCTCAATCTGCTGACCGTAGCCATACACCACATCCCGCACCGTAATGGGGCCCAAATGGGATTGGTATAATGTATCATCCATATCCAGGCCGCTACTCACCACCAGCTGCATGACTTGCGCCATATCGGGCACGCAGATATGGGCGACCCCATCCTCTTTCAGGACATGCCAAAACCCATCGATTACCTGGGCGGCATCATGATAATAATAATGCTCCAGATTGTGCGAGCAATAGACCGCGTCAAACTGACCGGGCTCCTGGGCGATCAGGGTGCGGGCATCGCAGAGCAGGTCAGGATGACCGGCGGGGTCGATATCCAGCAGCAGATGTTCCCAGCCATGGAAATGGGCAGGCAGGGGAATCTCTTTACTGTTGCCCCCCACATTGAGGACTTTTTTCCGGTTGGCGGGAGTTGCGTCTGCGCGCGGTGTGGCTGGCGTGGTGCCCATGGTTGGGTTGACCAGAGGTTCTGGCATCTCCATCATTCCGTTTGGCTCACAACTGCCGGGCAAAGCCACCGATCACCGGCAACCGCCACCGACAGGATAACGCGACAGACAACAATCCCACCAGGGTCAAGACGGCGATAAAAAAGACCGACGAACTGAAAAAAAACGGCCCCACCAGGGGAATATGCAGACTGAAAATGGCCAACACCTCCCAGATCCAGAGGACCAGTCCCTGCCGGGCATGAAAGTGGACATACTCATCATCATGGCTGAAAATCAACGGGATCAAACACAAGACCCCCAGATAGCTCAAGGTTGCCATCAGGCGGGCACGGGATCGGCACCGGGTCCGCTGTGCCGTCAAACGACTGATCATGCCTGTATTCTCCTTCGCTTGATAAATCCATTAAAAAACAGGTACCTGAATCACAATATCATGGCACTTGATGCAACGCCCGGACGGCGGATGCGGGATGCGGGAGTTGGGCAAAATGGGCGGACCCACCTTGGTGATGCTCGACACTTTTTCCCACACCTTGCCCACCGGCGTGATGGGTTGGCTGCCCGGTGGCGGTCCCCCCTCGAAGAGATGGCACTTCAAACAGGGCCCCCAATAATGGTGCGGCATCTTCTGCCCCGGCTTGATCTGCGGAATGCGCCGCACCACCACCCGCCGCGTCTTCTGTTGGGGTTGCAACACCTCCTTGACCGGATCCGTCAAGGCCGGTTGCGTCGGCTTGGGCATGGCACCAAATATTTCGCCCTGCAAACGCCGCGTCACCCGATCCGTGCCAAACCGCTCAAACAGGGATTTCAGGGTATCCCCCCCCTCAAAACCACCCACAATGATGACCATCAAAATCGTTGCCCAGGCCAGACGTGACCACGCTTGACGACCGAAAATTTTAGACTTTATTTTGCGCTCCATACTCGGCTACCGCAGTTGGTTGGACCAGAGAGCAAATCCCTCGTCGTTGCGCAGGTGACAGACATTTTTGTCGATGATCAATTTTTTTACATAGATCAGGGCTTTGTCGTTGCCCTTGTCAAACTGAAAGCCGATCCCGGAAATGGCGGCATCGTGGACCAGGGTACACCCCATATATTGCAGATACCAGGAGGGTGCCACGGAGAGATGTTGTTCCTGACCGAGGGGACCATTCAACCAGAGATGAATTTGCCCATCTTGCTGTTGCAATTCGGAAATTTGCTGGATGGTGCCACTGAAGCGCACCTGGGCGGCCTGTTCAAAGGGCATCAATCCCGGTTGGGGGCGCGTGGTGCGCGGCGCAGCGGGCGGCGGCAGGGGCTGGACGAGAGCGGCAGGCACCCCTTCGGCGGGCGGCGGCAACACGGGCACCAGGCCCGCCTGACCCGTCTGGACCAACAGGCCAGCCCGACCGGCATTGGTTTGCCACAATCCGCCGGGCAGGATGGCAAAAACCACCACCGCCACCACGGCAAAAAGGCCCAACGCTGTCAGCCACTCTTCAAGTTTCATCGTGCAACAGCCTTCAGAGCAATGGAAATCGATGGCACCCATTCCACCCTCCTTGATAATCACTATCAAGGGGGTCCGGGGGGGATTATCCCCCCCGGTGGGGTCCAGGGGCAACGCCCCTGGTGGCCGCAACAATACTCAAGACCCAATCAAATTGAGCCCACATCGGGATACGTGGCTTTTCATGCGGGGCTTTGCCCCGGACCCCACCAGGGGCTTTGCCCCTGGACCCCACCAGGGGGATGATCCCCCTGGACCCGCAACACGACACATTCCACAAGAGGTACGGTTTAACCTTCTGTACGCCAGACCCGAATGATATCGCCGAAGGACTCTTCAAAAGCGATCTGGTTGTTGTTGAGTTGCACCACCAAAGCCGGGTAACGCTGTGTCAAACGGATACGCGCCCCAGGCACCAGGCCCATGGCCATCAGTTTGTTCAACCGTCCGCCATCCTGCGTATTCAGAAAGGCAATTGTCGTCTCGCTCCCTTTCTTCAGTTGGGTCAGGGGGATGACCGCCGAGGGGACAGCGGCCCGCGACTCCACGCAACAGCGACCGGGCGGAATGGGCATCCCGTGGGGACAGGATTGGGGATGTCCCAGCAGGGTACAAATGGCGTCCACCAGTCCGGGAGCCAGGACATGCTCAAACTCGCAGGCGTCCTGTTCAATCTCCGCCGGAGATTTGCCCAGCACATCCACCAGCAACCGCTCTGCCAAACGATGGCGACGCACCAACTCTTCTGCGCGGGTCAGCCCCTCCGTTGTCAGGTGGATCTGCTCCCCCTCCAGGCGGATGATGCCATCGCTGGAAAACTCGCGCAAATACCCCTCATAGAGGCCCTGAGAATCGTGCTCCCGCAAGGCAGGCAGATCCAGGGTATGAAACTCGTTGAGACGCCACAGCATTTCCAGCAATTCATCGCGACGGTGTTCCGTCTCCAGGGTCATGGCGTACCGATCTCCTCAAGAACCAAGAGTATGGTCAACCCGCTTCCACCATTTCGCTTTCGGCATCCAACTCCTGCCGCGTGCGATAATAGCGATAGGTGCCATAGCCGACGGCCGTCAGCAGACCGGCCAGCAGGACAGGCCCCCAGGGCCCCAGCCCCAAACCCAGTCCGAGGCTCCACCCGGTGCCATTCCAGAGGGTGCCACTCTTGGCGGCGGTCGCCACGACCGCACCGCCCGCCGCACTGCTCCCCCCCGCCAGGGCCTTGGTGGCCAACGGCTTGGCCGCCGCCATACCGCCTTGCACAGCCGCCACCTTGGTGGTGCCGGTCGCCTTGGCCGCCCCGAATTCGGTCCAGCCATCGAAAGGCGGCAAGGTCACGACCCCGCCCTTGGCCGCCACGGTGGCTCCCGCCGCGACCCCCTTGGCCGCCACCCCGCCGACCGGCTTCAAGACAATCCAACTGCCGGAAACATTGCCCGTGGCCAGGGGAGCCTTGCCCAGCGTAAAACTTTTGCCGATCAGACCGGAAAGACTGGCCTGCGTACCCCCTTGCACCTGCAACGCCACCAGATCCTGCCCGGCGATGCCGGCACCACCCAGGGGTTTCAGGAAAAGCCAACCCTTGGCACTGCCGCCCACCATGGGGGAAGGAATCACCGTCAAGGTCTTGCCCGCCAGGGCCTTGATCTGTGCCGCCTGTTGGGTACCCTCCAGTTGCATCAGCAGCAGTTTGGATCCGGCACCGCCCTTGGCCGTCACCCCCACGGCACCGACGGCCCCTGCCGCCGCCGCTCCGCCGCCCGTGTTCAAGACCAGCCAGTGGCTCATGCCACCGATCATGGTTGGGGAGTGGCCCACGGTCACTGTTTTGCCCGCCAGACCGGCCAGTTGGGCCGCCTGTCGCCCGCCTTCGATCTTTAACGCCACCGTGTTGCCCGCCGCCCCGCCACTCGGCACCAGAAACAGCCATTTGAACAAGCCATTGCCCAGGCCGTTGCCCACACCCGTCACCTTGCCCACCGTGAAGGTTTTGCCCGCCAGAGAGGAGATCTCGGCAGCCTGTTTCGCCCCTTCCAGTTTGAACATCAACGTCTCAACGGCCATCTGCTATTCTCCTGAAATAAAGACAAAAAACGGGATTTCTAGTCCCAAACTCCCCGGCACGGGCCAAGACGATTACCTAACCCACTGACCGCTTGGTTGGGGGAACGACCAACGCCTCTGTGCCACGATTGGCAGGATCATCCCATAACGGTCGGAGTTGAGAAAAATCTGCGTCCGCAACCTCCATGGTATCTGGATCCAACGAAATACCCAGATTGATGGCAGCATCTTCCGCAAGTGTCGGCATTTGAACTGTGCGATTGGTTAACATACCGTCGCTCATCGTAGTGACATTCATCCAGAGAATCAACTATAAAACACCCCGATACGCCCTGTGCCAGGTTTTTGTGCCGCGCCTGCTTTTCCTGGGATCGCGGGCGTCTCACCCGCTTGGCCGCGTGTGGACCTCTTGGCGGGCGGGACGCCCGCAGTCCCAGGAGCGGCCCGCATACCCAGGGAGGCGACGGCCTTGATCATCGTTTCGGCCATTCCAGTCAGAACCCTGGATTCCCGCTTTCGCGGGAATGACAAGCGAATTTTGTGTCATACCCATCCCCGTCATGCCCGCGCAGGCGGGCATCCAGGAGAGTTCGTGAACGAAACGATGATCAAGACTGAGGCGACTGTTGCTACGGTGTCTTGTCTGCCAAATCCACACTCTGCACGGCGTGCGCCAAACCAAAGGTGATCAGGTAGGGCACGGTACAGACCTGGCCTCCCACCCCCACTTCAAACAGGCCACGCTGCGCCGTCTGTTTCCAGACCACCCGATACAACACCTTTTTGCCCGGTGCAACGGTAAATTTCAGCCGAATCTGCCGGGAAATCTGCGTCCCCGCCTCCACCCCCAGCTTGCGCGCCAGACGACACTGCAATTCGGCCTTGAGTGCTGTCAACAGGTTGGCACTGGTCAACCCATCCCAGTGTCCGCTCCAGTCGGTCTCAATCGAAACCGTGGCCGAACGGCAAAATTCATGGTCACTCACCAACGGTTGATTGCCAAACCGATTGTCCAGGGAGACCTCTTCCGTGGCCAAAATCTGCTCGGTCTCCGCCACCATTTTTTGTCCCACCACCTGAAAGGTTCCCAGCGGCAGGCCCCGGCCTCCCTGGGCACGCCCAGCAGCCGACCGCCGTTTGGCGCGGACAACGGCCACCGCCGTCAAGGTACCGGCAGCAACCAGGGAAAGAAGGGGCAACATGGTCGCATCATCTCCACACGGTCAAGGCTTCACTTCCGGGTCGGCTTCCGGCTTGGCGACCGGTTCCGCAGCGGTCGCCGGTTCCGGCCTGGCAACCGGCTCTGGCATGACAACCAGAGGTTCCGGCTTGGCTATCGGTTCCGGCTTGGCCAGAGGTTCCGGCTTGGCGACCGCTTCCGGCCTGGCTATCGGTTCCGGCTTGGCAACCGCTTCCGGCCTGGCTATCGCTTCCGGCTTGGCAACCGCTTCCGGCTTGGCCAGCGGCTCTGGCGTGACCACCAATGCTGGCCTGACAACCGGGCGGGCCCGCTCACGCGGAGCTGGCGCAGGCAACAGACGGTTGAATACATCCGCCGACAACAGGGTATCATTCACGTCAAATTTATAATATTCGTAGCGTTGGAAACCCACCGCTTTCGACAATAAATACCAGGGAAAAGTGGTGATCAGCGTGTTGTAAACCCGAATGGCCTCGTTGGCATCGTTGCGCCGGACGGCCACCCGATCCTCCATGGCAACCAGCTTGTCCATAAGCTGCTGGTAGGTCGTCGATGATTTGATGTCAGGATATTGCTCCACAATGGCCAACAACCGGGAAACCACATCCGGCACCAACACCGTCCCCGTCGCACCCGCCAAAGCAGGCAGTTTGGCCTCCGTCGCCCCCTTGCCCGCCACCGCCCGGTCGGCCACACTCCCATTGTCTGCCGTCCCCTTCATCTCGGTGCGGGCATTGGCCACATGATGAAAGACCTCCCGCTCCACATCCGCCTGATTCAGAGCCAGGTTGAACAGATTGGTAAACAGATTGGCACGAAACTGCAACGTCGCTTCCACATGCCCCTTTTCCGAAAGAATAACCTCCTCCAGCGTCACAAATCGGTTATAGTTGTACAGCGTGGTGACACCGAAAACAATGATCGAAATGAACGAAACAAGCAAAATCATCGTCTTGCCCTTGATCGGGGGCACTCTGAAATGCTTGGTCTCAAATTCATCCCGGTACAACTGACGCATCAACGCCTTCATCCGTCGCAGACGCTCGTCGTTCAGTTGTTCCTGATCCAGATCGTTCAAATCATTTTCGGTCATCTACCGTCTCTTTCGTGTGGGAGGTCTGGTGCAACCAACCAGGGGCTTCGCCCCTGGACCCCACCGGGGGGGATAATCCCCCCCCGCCCCCCTTGATCGTTTTTTTTAAAAAAAGAGGTAATCGCAAAATGCTCGAGACCGTCATTCCCGCGAAAGCGGGAATCCAGCTAACCCTCGGGAACTCCTGGATTCCCGTCTGCGCGGGAATGACGTTTTTTCATATTCTCGTGCATTTTGCAATTATCTCAAAAGAATCGCGGTCAACTCCGCCCTTCGGCCAACTGCATGGCCCGCTTGAAATAATCCACCGCTTCCTCACGCTTGCCCAACTGCTCCAGAATAAAGCCAATCGACTGGTATACCTTCGGCTCCCTGGGACGCAACTTGCCCGCCGTCTGGAATGACTCCAGAGCCTTTTCATAGTTGGCCATTTTGTCATAGGCCAGTCCCAACCGATAATGCAGATTGAAATTGTCGGGATTGCCCGTCAGGGCCCGCTCCAGCATGGTGACCGCTTCCGCATATTTTTCCGCCTGAATATAGGCCATGCCCAAGACGGAACTGATGCGGGCATCACTGCCATCCATCTGTTCGGCACGAATCAGCAGGGCAATCCCCTCCTCCACCCGCTCTTCGCGCAGCAAACAAAAACCCAGATGAAACAAGGTCTCCAGATCGTGCGGACGCTCCAACAAAACCCGTTCCAGCACCACAATGGCCTGGGCATAGCGTCCCCGTTCCGTATACCGGATCCCCTTGTCCAGAAAATATTGCAAACGCAGATCGCTGTCTACCGAAAAGAGGGAACGATAGGTCTGGATGGCACTGGAGGAAATTTTTTTCAACACCTGCAAACTGGAATAAAACAGATAGCCCAGCTCATCCACCAGGGTGCTGCTGCCACGTGTCAGACCGGGTTTGCGTTCCGGGGAAGCCGTCATTGTCGTGATCCTCTTTTAGGGAATAATGGTATGACACGCCACACACGGTCCCCGATCCTGATGGGGACGCGGCATGTTGGCGCGAATGGTTGGGGCAGGCAACGTCACCAGATCGGGATCCGGCACCAGATGCCCGCCGGTACCAATCGCATGACACTGGGTACACGGTCCCCGATACGAGTGCGGGGGAATATCGCCCGACAAAACCATGGGAGCCGTTTCCACCTGGGCAAAGCCCAGTTCATCGGGCACCGTCAGGACAATCGACTGCAACCGACCCCGCCGCTGCACAGTCAGGGTGGCCGAGGGCTGCCGCTTGACCCGTTTGGTCTCCTGCAACATGCCCTCCAGCGTGGTCACGAGACGGCCGTTGATCGCCACCAGCACATCCCCCGCCCGCAAACCCGCCGCCGCTGCGGCCAGGGTGGTCTCATCCAGCATGACCCCTTGCAGTTCCAGAGGCAGTTGCAGCTTTTTTTTCAACTCCGCCGTCAAAACAATCGCCTCCATCCCCTGCCAATGGGCCTCCGACAACTGCACCGTGGGAGCCACATAAGCCTGGGGCACCGCCGCCAGATCCGTGCGGATCGGCCCCCCCGCGACCCGTCCCTGTCGGGTATAAGGCAACACCGGCGCAACAGCCGCCACCGGCTGCATGACCGGTGCGTTCCCCATCCCGCCCGGTTGGGCCACCAGTTGCCCCACCCCCCCGGTGGTCGTCACCCCGCCCGTGGCTTTGGCATCCCCCCGCCCCGCACCGGGTCCGCCAAAGAGGGCCACCAGCATGATCCCGAGCAAAAGCACCAGGGTACCCGCCATAAGCCACTGCGGCACCCGGTTCATGACAGCACCATCCGCACCGCAATGACAAACATGAGCACGGCATACAGCCAACGCAAGACACCCAGCGGCACCACTTTGGTCAGCCAGGCCCCGATCAACCCGCCCGCATAGGCTCCCGGAATCAGAATGACCGCCAGCTTGATGGGCGCGCTCCAATCGAAGGCCCCGGTCTGGATGCCGTGGGTCATGGCGACAATGGAACCCACCAGAGAGGCAAAAAAGACCAGCACCGCCGAATTGGCAATGGCATTGCGCAGGGGCAAACCTGCCACATAGCGTTGCAAAGGCACCTCCAGGACGCCGCCGGTAATGCCCAGAATACCGCTGATCAGACCCATGGGCAGGCCCATAACGCCGTCACGGGTCACCCCGCTGGTCAGCGGGGCGCGCTCCCCCACCGGCACCCGCACAATGCCCAGATAATAGAGCCAATGCTGCCGGGGACGACCGTCGGGCGGTTCATCCGCCGAACCCGACAAAATTTCCACCAGCATCCGAATCCCCACCAAGGCGGCAAACAGCCCGAGCAGATAGCGAATCCATTGATTGCCGATGACGTTGCCGAGAAAATAGCCCATGACCACGCCGACCATCGCCCAGGGGATCAAACCGCGCACCGACTCCCACAGGATCAGGTTATACCGCCGATACCGCAACACGGCGGCCCCATACAGAAAAATATTGGTGATATAGGCGACAGGCCGGATCAACAGCAGGCCATAGCCAAAAAAGAGCATCAGACCGGTCACCTTGATGATGCCCCCGCCCATGGTCATCATGCCGCCGCTGATTCCCGACACCAGCCCCAGGGCGAGCAGTCCCAGCAGCGTCTCCAGGGGATAGCCCCACAACAACGGCTCGGTCACATGCACCGCCGGGACCATGACCGGTGGGGCCGCGCCCGCCTGGGCCGCGACATGCAGCCCCACACCCGGTCCACCGGAGGGCGACGCCAAGCCACCCGGCTGAACCACACCAAACGCCGCCTGGGCCTGGGCCCACCAGGTATCGGCGCGCCGGGGATCCCGGCCACCGGGCGTATTGCTGCCGGTCTGGGCCGCCACCGGGACCATACTGGCCTGCGCCGCCGCCGCGACCGGCACGGTGGCGGGCAGCACCGGAGCTTGGTTTACCTGCGGAAAATTGACCACATCCTGAAAATGGGCCCACAACACATCGGCGGGCACGGCATAGCCCACCGACCCGCCCGCCAGCAAGCCACCGTTGGCGGCAATATTGATCCCCACCAGACGGCCTTGCGCATCCAGCAACGGGCCCCCGCTTTGCGACCAGTGGGTGACGGCATCGGTGCGCAGCAGATGGGTCAGGGTCACCCCCTCTACCACGGTGGTCGCCTCCACCTGTTGCACCTGTCCCTGGTTGGCCATGGCGTTGGTGCTGTCTGGATCGCCCCAGGCCTGGACCGGGGCACCCGGCTTGGGCACCAGGGCATTCGGGACCAACGGCAGATAGGGAAAAATATCCCGGGAAGCCAGTTTCAGGATGGCCACATCATGATCGGGCGCGGTCTTGACCATCTGCGCCGTATACTGGCGCGGGCCGGAGGGGGTCTGGACCCGGACCAGGATTTCCGTCAGCCCCGCCACGACATGGGCCGCCGTGGCCACATAGCCATTGGCCGTGACCAGTACGCCCGAACCGGTGCTGGCAAACTGGCCGGGGGGGCCACCCTTGACCGAACGAATCCCGGCAATATTGACCAGGGCGGCCCGCACCCGCAGGTCTGCTGGCCGGGTGCTTGGCGACAGGGCGGCGACCGGGGCGGTAAAGGCCGCCGGAACCACCGGCGTCTCCGCCCGTTTGGCTTCACGTGACGCGCTCTTCTTGCCCAGGCGCAAATATTCCAGGCTCTCCTCCAGATCATCGTGCAGGAGGTGAAAAGCCCAGAACATGGTAAAAACAAAGCAAACACCCAGCAGCATGGCCCCGATATGCCAGGGTTGCCGACAGAAAGGATAGGCGGCCGACTGGCCTTTGCTTGTGCGATGTATCGTCATGTCAGGGCATCATCCAGAGAATGTAGAGAGCGGAAACACCCATAAAAACAGCCATGATTGGCAATCCTTGGCGCAAAAACACCGGCGCGTCCAACCCCTGGGGTGGCAGCAGGAGGGCGCGCATCTCGGGAAAACGGGCCACCTCCCGTTCCAGATAGGTCACGGCGACCGAACCGGCGGTGGCCCCGGTCAGCGAGGCCGACGAACCGGCCAACACCCCCAACGAGAGGGTCCACCAGACCAGGGAACCGGGCATATAGCCACTCATCTCCTTGACCACCGGGACAAAAAAAGCGGTGGCCGGACCGGCATTCAAAAAGAGAGTGACGATACCCGAGGCCACCAGCAAGGCCAGCAGTTCCAGGCGGGCATTGCCTGCCCCCAGCGTGCTGATCAGCCAGGTCACCCCATCCAGCACCCCGGCGGCCCGCAGACCGCCCACCATGACAAACAGCCCGAGAAAAAACGCAATATCCCCGCCATTCATCGCCTCCAGCACCGACTCCCGGGCCAACTTGCCAGTCACCAGGATCACCACCCCCGCCGTCAAGGCAATCGTGGCAGGTCGAATATCCCAGTTTTTGGCCAGCAGCAAACCCAGCAAGGTCAGTAGCAGCACGGTCAGGCCCAGGCGATACAAAAAAGGATCGGTAATCCGGGCAGTCAGCAAGGTGCCTGGCCGGTAGGCCGGATCCGGGGCGACGGGAATGCCCAGGGCCACGCGACGGCTTTGAAAAAACAGCAGCAGCACCGCCAACAGGATCAAACAGGGGACCATCATGCCGCCGATAAAATCAAAAAAATGGAGATGGGCCGCCGAGCCGATAATCATGTTGGGAAAATCGCCAATCAGGGTGGAGGCCCCGCCCAGATTGGAGGCGACAATCTCGGCGATCAGCAACGGCACCGGGTTGATGCGGGCCAAACGGCAATGGGTCAGGGTGACCGGCAACACCACCACCATGACGGATAAATTATTGACAAACAGGCTGATGCAATAGGTCAACAGGGAAAAAAACACCAATGTCAACCAGGCACTGCCCAGGGCATACGCGGCGGCCCGTTCGGCCAGGACGGCAAACAACCCGGAGCGGGCCAGAGTGTCCGAGATCAGCGACAGGCCAAACAACAGGACCAGCGTATCAAAGTAGACGGCATCCAGGGCCATGCGCGGGGTATAAAAATCCAGCATTCCGCCCAGCAGCAAAAACAGCCCGGCCCCGCCCAGCATGGCCACGCGCCGCTCCACCCGACCGGTATAGACACCGACAAAGACGGCGGCAAACAAGAGCAACGCCAGCCAGGCGGTCATCGGGATGCTGCGACCATCAGAGTGGCTCCTCGCCCACCTGGGGCAACCCCGGCGCGGCGCGACTTTGCTGGAGCCGATTCATCTCGGCGCGGATGACCTGGAGTTCCGGCACCGAGCCGGACAGGGATTGAAATTGCACACTGACATCACCGATATGGGGAATGGCCTTGGAGAGGGTGGCCTCCACCCGTCGGGCAATCTGCCGCGCCTCCTGGACCGAATGGTCGGGATCCACCCCCACCACCAGGTCCACCCAGATTTCCTGGCCCACCCGTCGGGTACGGACCTGGTCCACGCTGCGCACACCGGGCACCTCTGCCGCCTGTTGCCGAATGGTGTCCTGCACCTCCTGGGGAGCCGCCGCATCCATCAACCCCTGCACCGCCTCCCAGAACACCTCCCCCCCCAGATAGAGCAGATGCAGGGTTTCAAACAGGGCCACCACCGTATCCAGCCAGGGCATGCCCAGATAGTGGGAACCGACAATCCCGATGGCCACCGCCCCCGACGAGAGTCCATCCGCATGGGTATGTTTGGCCAGGGTCATGACGATGGAACTGTTGATCTCGGTCGCCACGCACCGGGTATAGCGATAGAGAAACCAGCAGGCCACCATGGAAAAA
This sequence comes from Magnetococcales bacterium, assembly GCA_015233035.1. Taxonomy (GTDB): domain Bacteria; phylum Pseudomonadota; class Magnetococcia; order Magnetococcales; family Magnetaquicoccaceae; genus Magnetaquicoccus. Next base: position 14,428 of record JADFYM010000015.1, on the reverse strand, counting down.
AGGGCTGCCCAGAGGGCGATCAGATGGGGCGGCCGATGCTCCCCCTCGACCAGATGGCCCGCCGCCAGAAAGAGCAGCAGACCGGTCACGACCATCAACAGCAGGCTGACGGCAGCAGAGAGCAAAAATTCCGCCTTGCCGTGGCCGAATTGATGTTTGCGGTCCAATGGTTGTTTGGAAAATTTAAGCCCAACCAGAATCAGGAGGGAGGTGACCACATCCTTGGCCGAGTACAGCGCGTCCACCACCAGGGCCTGCGAGCCAGCCACCACGCCCACAAACAGTTTCAGGCTGGAGAGGGCCAGGTTGGCCATCAGTCCGATCCAGCCAACCATGCCATGGCAGGCGACGCAGTGCGAATATCTCATGTCACAGACCTAAAAGTCGCCATCGATTCTGTCGCGGGCCTTTTTGGATTCACGCACAATGTGGCGAAAGGTGGCCAGGGCAAACCCCACGATAAAGGCTCCCAGCAGAGCCAGGATCACCGGCAACTCCACAGGAGGACCAAATACGGTATCCAATCGCATCGGATGCATGTTCTTCGAGGTGAAGATCAGCAGCAGCATGGCAAACAGCAAAGATAGGACAAGCCTGACCACAAATCCTCTCCCGTCCAATCAACCTACACGGTATTTGTTGGCCTCTGCTGGGGGGGGCGGTGAACCGCCCCTCCCCAGACCCCCCCCACCCTTTTTTTTTAATAATCATTATCAAGGGGGTCCGGGGGGGATTATCCCCCCCGGTGGGGTCCAGGGGCAAAGCCCCTGGTGGGGCTGGGGGCAAAGCCCCCCACAACGGCCGCGACCATCCATCCCTCGCGGTCCAACCACGACCCAGCAGACTACAACCGGGCGGCCCAATCACCAATGACCGGAAATTTCCAGGCCCGCCCCAACAAGACCGACAACACCCCCACCACCGACAACACCAGGCAGGCGATGGAAGAGACCCGGAAGAAAAACTGACCGATGGCTGGCACCAACAAGGTGTAGATGGCCAACACTTCCCACATCCACAACACCACCCCCTGACGGGCATGGAACTGTACGTAGGAATCGTGGCGATTCATCACCAGGGGGACCAGACTGAGCACACCCAAATAGCTCATGACGGCCAAGGTCCGGGAAGAGAAGCCCACTTCCCGCTGCAATGTTGTTTCGCTCATCGCGATACTCCTCTGGACGATCTGACAATGACAATACCGGGCATCGTTGCGGCCACGGGGGGGGCTTTGCCCCCAGCCCCAAGGGGCTTTGCCCCTGGACCCCACCAGGGGGATGATCCCCCTGGACCCGCAGAACGATGTTTATATCTCGACCCTCTGTTTACACCCCAACCATCTCACCAATCTGTCCCCAATATTCCGGCGGCAGTTCCATGGCCAGTTTGAGCGCGCCATGGGCACCACTATAATCCGGGTCCGCCACCATGGTGACCTGGACATTGCCATAGTCTTTCAGATGGTGCTCGATCATGGCCCCCAGACCCCGAATGCGGGATCCTCCCCCGGCCAGCACAATATTGGCGAGAGCCTCGGCTTGGCATTCCGGCGCGTAGACCAGGATCAATTTTTTAATGTTTTCGACAATATCCGGCACAATGGTCTCACAGGTGACCCGCAGGGCCTCGGTGATATCCAAATCCACCGGTTTGCCATTCACCCGCAAAGGCACGATCACCTCTTCCTGTGCCGCGCCGACAAAGGCATGCCGCTCTTTCAGAATCCGGGCCAGATGCCGATCTATCTGCACCCCGGAATAGGCATCCCGAATGGCCGTCTCCAGCAACTGGTCCACATAATTGCCGCCCTTCAGAATGCTGAGTTGGTTTTCCGGCTTGGGAATGGCCCCCTTCATGGCACAAATGTCAATCGTGCCCGCCCCCACATCCACAATCATGGTGTTGATCAGCTTGGACAGACCATAGGCCACCATGAACGGCTCGGAAACTGCCATGCAGACATCCATCAAGCCTTCCGTAATTTTCAGCAGTTGCCCCTTGTTGGCCACCGAGGCCCGGGCTGGCACCCCCACGATCCCACAGATCCGATCACCCGCCTTGGGTTCGGCCATCGCAATGGCATGTTTCAACACCTCACGGGCCGCCTCCAGATCCTTTTCGCTGGCCTCTTTCAGAACCCCGTCCTCCAACGGATAAAACAGATCCAAAAAAGACCGCTTTTCAATGGCTTCGTCCCCAATAACCTGCGTCCGGTTGAGCAGTTTCACCCCGATGATGTCCCGAGGATATCCCACCACCGTGTGGATGATGCCCTTGGCCTTGCGGTTGCTCATCACCGCCGTGCGGGCTGTCCCAAAATCGATGCCCAACAATAATGCCCGTTCATTCCTCTGGTTCGTCATAATCGCCTCCCATTGCGGACCAAAAATTTCGCTTATCGGATAAAAAACCCGCTGTTCTCACACCCTCAACGCCCTTTTGTCTGTCGCCGACTCACCACCGAGCCCACCACATCCCCCAAAGCGTTTGAAATACCGCTGAACAATTTTTCCACCGGCACCACCACCCGCTCTGGATGGATCGCGGCACCCACCACAGGCGGCGGCGGAACGGTGCGCCCCGGTGTCCCTGCCGCCCCATCGGGGCGCGCAGCCTGGGCCGCACGGCGTATGGCATTGGCCGACTCAACGGTCAAAATCGCCGACTCCCGCACCACATGCGCCGACTCGCGGGCCACCAGGGTGGATTCCCGAATAGCCGCCAGCAAGGCCATTTCGAGTTCCGTAACCGCGACGGTCGTGGTGGCCGCCGCGACCGGCTCCTGCCCGGCCCATGCAGCCGCCTCCGACGCAACAGACGACTCCGGTACGGGCGACGATAACGGCGACGCACCAACCGCCGCCGCAGACGAGTCCACCGGGGCTTGCCACGCCATAACCGGTTCCGGCACCACCACCGGTTCCGGCACCACCACGGGCTCCGGCACCACCACGGGCTCCGGCACCACCACGGGCTCCGGCATGACCAATGATTCCGGGACAACAAACGGGGCGGGCGCGGCAAACGGGGCGGGTACTTCAATCAACCGCACGTCCACCCGCGTGGTTTTCACCTCGGCACTGGGACGCATTGGGGCGGCTGCTTTCGCGCTCAAAACACGTGCCCGATCCGTTGCCCCTGCGGGCAGTTGCTCAAAATACCAAGGATTTTCGTCATGTACAACGAGCGTCGGCTCTTCGGTCGCCTGCGCGCCCAGCTCTCGGGTAAAAAATGACACCTGTCCCATATCGAAGGGTTCGACACGATTGGCCTGGGACACCAACGCCGATTCGTCTGCCCCCGTACCCACAGAACAGGGAAACGCCCGTGCCAGCGACGCGGCACCGGGGGAGACCCCCCCTGTCATCATCCGTCGTGTCGGCACCGGCTTGGCCGGACTGGCCGGTCGGACCAGCCGTGCGCAATAATCCACCACTTCCCGGCTGACACACGGCACATCCTCCCCGACCAGCAAGGCAACCGGCCAGGCCTCTGGATCCCAGGGGTTGCGTCGCCATGTCATGCCCGCCCCGGCCTGGGCCGGATGGTCCTGCACCACACGATGCAAATCGCCCACATCGAAGGGACGCACATCATCCAGCGAGCCTCCCCCCACCGTCGGCTCCCTCTTCGGCTCCGTCTTCGCGGCAGTCGCCCTGGTGTGCCAGACCGGCAGGGTGGCGGCTATCTCCTCGGTCGCCTCCCCCACCCAAGGCATGGCCATCTCCGGTGGCACATGCTCCACAACCGTACCCCCCAGGGACTCAGCCGCCACAGCCACCGGTTCGGGCACTTCGAGCAACAACTCCTCTGGTGCCACCATGGCCACCAGGGGCTGCACCGGGGCCTCCCGCGCCATACCCGCATCGACCTGCTCCGCTGCCCCCACCGCAGCCAGGGCGGCCTCGGTCTCGGCGACAGTCTCTTCCGGGACAACACCGTCCGCATTCGCCTCTTCCCATTCGGCCTCCGCTGCCTGGGCAAACGCCGAGACCAACGCCTCCGGCGAAAAACGGGCTGCCGTCACGCCAGAGACAACCGGCTTGACCTCTGCCGGTGCGGGCGCATCCTCTGCCACCGGTCCGGTGGGAAAGGTCAGGCGCACAATAATCTCTTCGCCCAGGTTGCTGGCCCGCCGGAAGGATCCCTTGGCGACCGTGCCCTCCGTGATGAGAGCCACCTGCTGCAAATCAAAAGGCACCGTCGTATCGTCCAGGTTATAGGCTCCACCCCCCCGGTTGGCCTGGATGACACCGGACCGTCCGAAGAGCGGCCGCTCCCGCCTGGTCGCGTCGGCATCCTGCAACAACGCCTCAGGATCCGCCTCTTCCGTACCGGGCAGCCAGGGCATCACCCGCCGCGCCGCCCCCTTCCGCAGAGGCACCGCAGCCCCCCAGTCCGGATAGGAGAGCGGAGCCTGGGGCACCTCAGCCAACTCGGACGCCGAAAAGGGCGGCTCGGGTTCCGGGTCAGGTTCCGGCACCCGATATCCCTCCGGGAAAAGGGCCTCACCCGCTTCCAGTACCGGGGTCTCCGGCAACGGTTCCGCCGGTGAGGGGCCCAAAAATTCGGCGGCCAGACGCACCACGCCAGACGGCCTGGACAACTGTCCGGCCTTGGCCAGCACCGGATCTGCGGGCGGAATCCGCTCGGCCAGTTCCCCGGCGGGCGGCACACTCTGGTCGGAGACCACCACAACCGAGGTGTCCACCACTTCCAGGGCGGTCGCCTCCGCCACCCCGGCTTGCGCAGAGGAAAAGTTGCTCAGTCGGTCAAAATCGGCTTGCCTGGTCATCGCATTTCTCGCCCAATCCGGTTGCACGGCCCCATCCCCGCTCCCGCCCACTCGTGTTGATCCGGTTGCGGCAACAACGGCTTGCGGACTGGATACATCCTGCACCGCACCGCTGTCGTCCGCTGTGTCAAACATCAAGGCCAGTTCCAGAAGACCTTCCCCGTTTTGGACACCCACGCCTCCCTGGACAGCGTCCTTGTTGCTCTCTTCCAAGGTTTTCTCCCCATTTGTTGCCGCAACCGGTCGTGATCTATTGGGCCTTGATCATCCTTGCGGCCATTGCCGGGAGGCGGAGAACCGCCCCCCCAGCCCCCTCCACCCTTTTTTTTAGAAATTTATCAAGGGGGTCCGGGGGGGATTATCCCCCCCGGTGGGGTCCAGGGGCAAAGCCCCTGGTGGGGTCAGGGGCAAAGCCCCTGCTGGCCAACACAATACTTCAAAGCCATCTACTGCAACGTCGCACACATGCGGCTGTTGTTGCGTTCCACCCCCAACTCCAGGCCATCTACTGGGCCGACAAAGCCAAAAACTGAAGGGCACACTTCATCCTGCGCCTATTTCCGTCATGCCCGCCAAGACGGGTATCCAGGGAGGCCGATGGTCAAGGCCATATCTGTCGTCTCAGTGGGCCGACAAACCTAAATGGATGGGCCAGCTTCGCGCCCATTTCCGTCATGCCCGCGAAGACGGGCATCCAGGGAGGCCGATAGTCAAGGCCATATCTGTCGTCTCAGCTTTGTCGCTCCATTACCAAACCGCACCTATTTCGGAATGCGTAGTTTCCATCATCCCCGCGCAGGCGGGGATCCAGATCTCGCAGGTACCACCTGGATTCCCGCCTGCGCGGGAATGACGGTTGAAAAACTACGCATCCCATGCTGGGTGCGGTTTAGTTCAACCAACCTGATTTTGACGGGTAACATTTTACGAGGGCCAGGGGAGATCATCTCCCCTGGCAGGGTACAGGGGCTGCATTCCCCGCAAGACGTGTACCCTTTTCCGGGGCTTCGCCCCGAACCCCACCAGGGCTCTGCCCTGGACCCGCCAGGGGGATGATCCCCCTGGACCCACAAACCCGTCCAATCAGCTCGGTTGAGCCACTACTGCAACGTCGCAAACATGCGGCTGTTGTTGCGTTCCACCTCCAGCAGGATGGCCTGCTGTTTGCCCGCCGCCGCGATGGCCTGATCCAGAGCCGCCGCCGAAGGCACCGGCTGATTGTTGATGGAGAGCACAATATCACCCACCTGAATCCCCGCCGTCTCTGCCGGGGTACCCGGATCGATATCCGCCACCACTGCCCCAAATTTATTGAGCAAATTGGTATCCTTCTGCTTCATGGCAGGGGTGATGGGCGACATTTCCAACCCCATCCACTCAAACTCGGTCTTCAGCGGAGCCGCCGCCTTGGGAGCCACCCCCGCCTCACCCGCAGGCGGCAGGGGTTGGGTCATCAGGGGATCGGTCGCATTGGGTGGCACAATCATGGCCACCGTCTGTGCCCCCGGCGTCCCGGCCCCGGCCTCTGCCGTAACCGCCAGATTGTGCCGTTCCCCCTCGCGGATCACCGCAAACCGCACCGTCTGTCCCACCCCCACGCCACCCAGCAGGGTGTTCAGTTCGGCAGGCGATTTGACCCAACGGCCATTCAGCTTGAAAATAATATCGTTCGCCCGCAAGCCCGCCTGCGTCCCCAACGAACCGGGCAACACGCTCCGCACCAGCACCCCTTCCGGGTAGGGCGAGCGATATTGTCGCACCAGAGCCTGATCCAACGCCACCCCATCCAGACCACCACTCCCGACCACCCCACCCGTCGCCGGGGCCTGCCCCGCTGCCGGAATCCCCACCGCACCGCCGGGAGAAAAGCTGTAGTTCACCCCGCCACGTCCCTGATAGCCAGGCCGCAGAGCCGTCAGTGTCCCATTCGGACCATTCCCCTGCCCCGGCGCACCCGCCATCCCGCCGCCGCCCAAAATCGGGTGACAGGATTCGCACGCACCCCGATCCTCATGGGGCATCACCGCATGGGCATAGATGGGCGGAGCCGCCACAGCCGCCGGATTCCGGGCCGCTGCCGGCGTTGTGCCATTGACGGTGGCACCGGGAGTCGCCAAAATCGAGTGACAGGATTCGCACGGTCCCCGATTGTCATGGGGCATGACCGCATTGGCATAAATGGGCGGAGCCGCCACCGGCGTCCCTCCCGCCGCCGCCACCGGCGTCACCGCCGCCAGCAAAGGCACCACCTCTTCGATAAACTCTCTGGCCCGCTCGATGGGCACGGCAAAACCGATACCCGCAAAGGCCCCCGTCGGGGTATAAATGGCCGTGTTGATACCAATCACCATCCCCTTGCCATCCACCAGCGGTCCACCGGAATTGCCCCGGTTGATGGCGGCATCGGTCTGGATCAGATCCTTGTGCACAATGCCTTCAATGGTGACGGCATTGCGCTTGCCGGAAACAATTCCCTGGCTGACCGTCTGGTCCAAACCAAAGGGCGAACCAATGGCAATCACCGGATCGCCAATCTGCGCCAGCTTGCTGCTGCCCAGGGGAGCCGGGCGCAAAGGACGCACGGGATCCACCTTGAGCAACGCCAACTCCCGCTTGGCATTCAGACTCACCACCTCAGCCTGATAGCGCATGGTGGAACCGTCTCTTTCAAAAACAGTGACATAAACCTCCTGGGACTGCTCCACCACATGGTGATTGGTCAGGATATACCCATCGGCGGTCACCACAATGCCGGACCCGACACTCTCAAAAGCCGCCCCGGTAAAAGGCTGGGCAAACCGCAAACCGGCATCCGGGGTCGCCGGAGCCTGGGCCGCTGGCGGTTGAGCAGGCGGGGTCGCCGTCTGACCCGCCTGGGCCGCATTCCCCGCACCACCCTGCGCCGTGCGGGTCGCACTGACATTGACCACACTGGGCATGAGCTTGCGCGTCACCCGGCTGAAGCCCCCCTTGGGCACCGCCGATACCGCCGCCACCGTCTGCATCTGCGGAGTCTGCGGAGCCTGCTGCGCCGTCGCCCCCCACAAGGCCGCCGGAACCGCCTGCGGGGCCGTGGCCACCCCACCCGCCGCCGTCAACACGGGGGACTCACCTGGCGCGGTGGCACTGATGCCCACCCCTTTCAGGTAATATTGGGTGTACCAGTAGCTGCCGACCAGAACCACCAGCGCGACAATACCGATTAAATACAAGTATTTGCGGAGATCTTTCCCGCAAAAGAGCATATCTTTAGGACTCATTCTGATCCACTCTCGCCTGATACAACACGATTTACAGGTGCTGCCCGGTATCCTGTTTCAGGGTATCCCCAGCGACATCGTCCAGCCCGCCTTCGGCCAGGACTGCCTCCACTTCGCTGTTTTCCCGCAGACGGGTAATGCCCGCGCCCAAGGCCACTGGACCGATCAGGATCAGCAGCAAGGGCACAACGCCGCGCAAGACCTCCACCACCGACCACCACCAGGTAGAGAGTCCCCATAACCCCAGTGCAATGGCCACCAAACCGAACACGATACTTGCCATGAAATTCTCTCTCCTGAGAAACATGCAACGACGGAAGTCACTCCCTGTTCAGACACTCCCCGTCCAGACCCGCTGCGTCCAGGGGCACGGCCTCGGAACCTGGGTCGGGTTTGGTCTTCAGGATGAACAGACCATAAAACATAATGATAAAATTGGCAATACCTGTAAAAACAAACGGTGCGTTGGGCCCCAGCCAGTCAAACAGCAACCCGCCGACCTGGAGGAAAAAAATAATGCCCAGGCAACCCACCGTATTGAAAACGCCCAACACCGAACCGCGCATGGCCACCGGCGCGAGGTCCATGGCCACCACCTGGGGGGCCAACAGGCAACCGGCCTGCCCCACCCCCACCAGAAAGGCGGGCACAAAGACCCAGCCGCCCAAAGGATTGACAATCAGCCCCATGCCAGCAAAACCCACGCCAGAGAGGCACAAGCCCAGAATCATGGCGGGCACCCGCCCGAGGCGCACGATCAACTCCCCCCACAGATTGACGGTCAACAACACCATCAAGCCGATAAACCCGATCACCACTCCGGCCCGGGCGGCGGCCTCGGCATGGCCCAGCCCCAGGACATCGGCAAAATAGATGGCCCAGGTCATCAAAAACAGGCCAATGATGACCATGTCGTTGCGCGAGGTAAAGGCGGAGAAAAAGCTGAGACGCAAGGCCTTTTCCCGTTGGATCAGTTGCAGGATGGCCGCGAAGGGAATGTGGTCTGCCGCCACCCGGGGGGCCACATCGACCAAAAACCGCCGGGCAAGCCAGCCGCCTGCAAAGGCAATCACGGACATCAGCAGCATGGCCGTCACCACCCCGACCTGCTGGGGAATTTGCAGCAGGACGGCGTAGACCAGGGTGGCCCCGAAGGCCATCATGAAACCGGCCTTGGCCAGCAGACGCGGTCGCAGACGATAGGCCTGTTCGCTGTCATGCTCCGCTGCGGTCAGGCCGCCGTCCGCAAAATCTCCGGCCAGGGTGGCAATCTGGGGCCAGACAGCCGTTGTGCCCAACGACATGGTGGAACGCAGCAGATAGACAAAGGCCAACCCCCCAACCCCCGTCAACAGGCCCAACTCCAGACTGAACGGCAGCAGCAGGGCGGAAAATCCGGCCAGGACAAACCCGTAACAGACCACGGGAATACGACCTTTCCGGTCAGACAAATAGCCCAGATAGCCCACCGACAGCAGATCCACCAGTTCGGTGATCACCTGTATATTGGCATTGACAAAACCGGCATTGTCCCGCGCCAGTCCCAGAATTTTGCGCAGATAAAGCGGCTGCAACGCCAGGGCCATGGTCATGAAAATCATGGCGATGGCGGCCAGGAGATACAGTGTGTTATGGTGCCGGGGTTCGACCTGTTTCACAATTTTTCTGCCAGCATGGCAATCATCGGCAACCGCCAGTTGCGATTGAGAATGACCGAGACAATACCAATGAGGCTGAACAAGCCGACCACCACCGACGAAAAGGTCAGGAAAAACCCGCCAATTTCACCCAGGGCCAGGGCAAAGACGGCCACCAGCATCCACAGCCACAAAATCAGCCCTTGCCGGGCGTGAAAACGGACGAACAGATTGCCGTCGCCGAAGACCAGGGGGGCCAGACACAACACGCTCAGATAGCTCATCGCGGCCAGGAGGCGCGTCTTGCGCGACTCCGGCAATTGCAGGATATAATCCCTCATATACGCACCATACCGCCACCAGAAGAGAAAATTTTACCCCTCCAGACGACACCACACATTAAAAAAAATTGCCAACGCATCATTGATCCGTGACTTCGCCAACCATTTTTCGCCAGCCCGCCGCGCCGCCTCGGCGCAGATAGTTGCAGACCCCCACCCCCAGGGCGATGGTCACCCCGAGCAGGAGCACCTGGCTCCAGGCTCCGATGCCCAGCGTCAACCCCAGGCCTTTGGTCATGCCGCTGCTTTTGACCGCCACGGCCAGCCCGTTGGAGGCACTGCCCATGGCCAACGAGTTCATGGCCTGCCCGACGGAATTGACGGCCTGACCCATTACCCCCTGGCTGGTGACGGTGGTGATGCCCAGGGCCGGTACCGCGCTCCCCTGCGCCACCAGGCTCTTGACAATGCCGGAGGCCTCCAACTCGCCCACCGACAACAATCCCTCCGCAATATGCATGGCTGACACCCCCGTTGGTCCCCGCCTGGTATCTGCGGGCTTCTGCTCAAAAGTTGCACTCCCCCAAGGATCGGTAGTTAGCCTATAATCCTGCCTCCTGTCAAGAAAACAAATTCATTTTCTCCCTCTATTGAGGTCATGGCGAATACTGTCTTTGTCCTGCCGGCTTTTTTCTTCCCATATCGCCCATTTTTCATGCCCATTCCGGGCCAGCGGGCGTCTCTAATGTTGGCACGAATCTTGGTAGAGTGGCGGGATGTGCACGGCACACCCGTTGTCCGTCGGAGTTCCCCTATGCTGGATTGGATCTTTCACCTGCTGAATCACCCGTGGGCTCCCTGGAGCGGTTCCTGTGTCATCGTGGCCTGGGGCGCGGGCCATTGGCTGGTCTTGCAGTATCATGCCATCATCCCCATCCGGCGGCGACTGGCGGTCAATATCCTGCGTCTGGAGCAAGGCCAACCCTTGTCGTTGTCTCTCTTCGACCTGCCAGCCAACCCGCCCGTTGATGACCGGGCGTTGCGGCCACTGCTGACCCTGGAAAATTTGCTGGGCACCGGGTTTGAGAAACGGTATCAGCAGGATATTCCCAACCTGTTGCTGGGCATGGGCTTGTTGTTTACCTTGATTGGACTGGCCGCCGCCCTGTTTTTCATGACCCAGGAGTTGCAAACCGACCACATGGACGCTGCCCGGCAGGCCCTGGATGGCTTGTTGCGCTCGGCTGCGTTAAAATTTCTTTCGTCCATCAGTGGCCTGTGCACCGCCTCCCTCTTTTCCTGGGCCGTCAAGCGACAGCGGGCACAATTGGCTCGACAGCTTGCTGTTTTGTGCCAACGACTGGATGAACGCCTGGCGTACCCTGCGGAAGTTTCCCAAACGCCGCTGCCCTGCGCCCTGCCCGACCCAACCCGCCCGCCAGAGCCCACACCGATGGCGGTCATGGTCGAGCCACCGCCCCTTTACCAGGCAGACGGGGAAAAAAACATGGACAAAACCCCTGAAACACGGGACACTGCCTCCGAGGCGCAGGATGAAACCGGGGCACACGCACCACCCGCCCGCACCGCAACCGCAGAACCGGTCATGCAGGATGAAACCGCGACAGTTGCCTCTCCTGCCGAGGTTCTGCCCGCCATGCAGGCCAGTCCGGAGCGGGATACCGCACCGGTTGCAGTGATACCCCCCATGCCCGAGGCCATACCGGTGGCCGATGTGGCACCGGTGCTGGCCGTGCGTGGTCCCGTGTTTGCCCAATTGGCGGGAGAATTTTTACGTGCGCGGCAGCAGCGGCGCAACCAGCCCCCTGTAAAATCGGTCCAGCAGACAAAATGAACGCGATTTCTAGAAAATTTTTGCTCATCTCCATGGACCTGGTGCTCAGCCTGTTCTTTCTGGTGATCATTCTGGTGGCCGCGCTGGATTTTAACAGTCGGCTGCAACACGAAGAGCAACAGGTGCATTCGGGTGGGCAGGGTACTTCTGCCGGTTGGGTGGCGCACCCGGCACCTGGAAAAAATGCCACCGCGACCCTGTCCACCCCGATGGACAAGGGACGCACGGAGATCCAGGCACTGGGGGAGAAAAACGCCGCCCTGACAGAGGAGGTCCACAAAAAAACGGCGGAAGCACGCAAGTTGCTGGAGGACAACATGGCCTTGCTGGGCCAAAATGCCTCCCTCCTGGCCCGTCTCAACCAGGAGGAGGGACACCCCAAGGCCCCTTCTGCCCCGACCGCCCCTGGCAACACAACGGCCACCACGCCGCCGACACTGGCATCGACCGAGGCAACCTTGCGGGCGGAAAACGCCTCCCTCGTCACCCAACTGGCCCAGATGGATGCCACGCTCCAGACGCTCTACCAACAACAAGCCGCCCAGTCTGATACCCCACGCCCACCACCATCCACCGCCGGCCACCCGCCCGCCACCCAGACAGCGGCTGCCGGACCTGGGGGAACCGGGGGCACGGAAAAAAAAACCGGCGCAGGTTTTTGGGATAACATGGTCGCCACTTTTCAAGATACCGCCCAAACCCCACCGCCCCCGTCCACCCCCCAGGAGGTCGTCACGCCCCCGGTCGAGAAGCCCAGGAATGGCGCATCGCCGCCGCTGTCGGCACCGGCCAGACCGGAGACCCCCACCGTTGCGGAAAAGTCTGGCAAGGAGACCAAGACAGGCACGGGGGACAAGGAGACCAAAGCGGCCACAGCGGCTTCAACACCCTCTCCCGACCAGGGAGAGATCCGTTCTGCCGTCACCACGGCGGGCAAAGAGAGCCAGACGATCACCCCCACTCCGGTGCCCCCTGCGGGCAAGGGTGCCGCATATCCCGGCAACACCGCTCCGGTGGTCAAGGTGGAAAAAGGGATGGTTGGTCCGGGTGTTTTGGATAAAATGGCGACGGTTCTGCAAGAATCACCGCTCCCCTCTCCGGCAACGGCACCCGTCACCCAGACTGCCACCGTGCCGGTCGCACCGCCTGCTGCGGACCAGGGATCGCTGGTCCGTGCCACGCCATCCACCCCGGCAGAGCAGAAAAACAGCCGGGCAGCAACGGGTGAAGCGGGGTTCTGGGAGAAAATGGTGCATACGTTCCGGGAGTCGCCCAAAACACCCCCGGCGACCACGACGGCCACGGCATCCCCTGCGCCAGCGGAAAAACCGGCGGCGGGTGCTGCCGTGCCACCCGCTCCGGCGGCAAAACCGGCGGTGGTCGCTGCCGCCCCCTCGGCCACGGTGGACAAACCACCGGCCAAAAGCAGCGAAAAGGGCAGCAGCACGGCTGCGACCGCCTCTGTGCCCGAACCATCCACCCCGGTGACAACCGGTCCTGCCACGGCCAGGCCGGTCGATGCGTCGTCCAAGGAAAAAGAGGGGTTGTGGGAAGAGTTGTTGACCTCTTTTCAGGGTGGCCCCGCCCCGGATCCCGCGCATCGGGAGGCTCTGCCGGATGGCCCGCCGTCACCGGGCGGTACCGTATCGCCAGCCCAGAAGCCACCGCCTGCCGGGACGACGGTGGCGGCTTTGGCCCCCGCCCATCCTGGAATGACCACGCCAGACAAGCCCAGGACGCCATCGACCACCTCTCCGCCGCCGGTCCCGGAGGCGAACGTGCCCACCGGCGGTGTCCGGCCAGCGGTGACCGGGACCGTGCCGCCCGTCCCGACGGGCAAAACCCTGCCGCCAGACCAGGCCAAGGTGGTGCTGGAATCGGTGACGGATGGCACACACCGGACTTTGGTCTCCACGGCAGACATTGTGGCGACGCGCAAACAACTGTTGCATCAGATTCAAGACGACCTGAAACAACATCATATCCCGGCAGAGATCAATGAGCGGGAGGGCACCCTGTATCTGCCCGGTTTGCTGGATTTCAAGGGGGATGTGCCGGAAGCAGGCCTGGAAAAACGTCCCGGAATCCGGGAATTGGCCACGGTCCTGGCCAGACGGTTGCCCTGTTTCACCCGGCAATCCGGTCCCGTGCCGGGCTGTGGCGAGTTGCCCGCCGCCGTCAAGCTGGATGCCCTGGTCATTGCGGGCAATTCCGGTTCGGCCCCGGTGGGCTCCAGTGCCTTTCGCCACAACTGGAATCTCGCCAATGCCCGTGCCTTGCAGACGTTTGCCGAGTTGCTGGAGGCCTATCCTTCTTTGAACGGGATACGCAATACGCAGGAGCAATCGTTGTTTCGTCTGGATGGTTTTTTGCCGCCGGAAGGCCGTGATGCCGCATCGACCCCGGCCAGACCGCTGCGGCGGGTGGAGTTGCGTTTTATCATGGGACCGGCGTCTCCCACTGCCCGCCCGCAGCAGTAAAAAACGAGGATGGGGGTCCGGGGGGGATTATCCCCCCCGGTGGGGTCCAGGGGCAAAGCCCCTGGGGGGGTCCGGGGCAAAGCCCCGCTCGCAACATCCCCCCCCCCAATCAGACCA
>JADFYM010000159.1 GCA_015233035.1 Magnetococcales bacterium | reverse complement strand
GGCACCCGTTATCGTCATTCCCGCGAAAGCGGGAATCCAGGAGTTCTGCGGGGCTGGCTGGATTCCCGCCTACGCGGGAATGACGGAACAAGGAAGTATCACTCACGACCGCGCGCAGTAACGACGCAGCCAACACCGTTACCCGTCCGATTGCCATTTGGTATCATTTTTTTGATTCGCAGTCCCTGGATGCCCCATACGGGGCTCCGCCCCGAACCCCGCCAGGGGCGTTGCCCCTGGACCCCACCAGGGGGATAATCCCCCTGGACCCCTGCCAATATTAACGACTTTGTGAGAGGTGTATATGACCTACAATCTGTGCGTGTGCAGGAAAGACGCATCCAACAGGGCAGCCAGTTGTGCTGGCTCGGTCACCGGGGCGGCACAGGAAAAATTTTGGCACAGATAAGCCGTCGGTTGCCCATTCTGCATGGGATGACCGGTCAACATGGGCCATGTTTGCACCTCCATCTGCCTGCCTGGCTCCACCAAAGCCAGTATCATCCCAGGCAACAAACGGCGGCGTACTACACGCAACAACGCCTGCGTGGCGTCATCCGCCGCCATCCCGGCCACCACAATCGCCATGACCTGTTGGGGCGCAAAATCCCAGGCGGCCAACAATTCTGCACTCCCCACCGCCGATTGTGCCAATACGCCCCCCAGATTATGGGCGATGGCCGCCGCTTCCTGCTGCATCCAGTCGTCTTGCGTCAGGAAGGCCAATCGCCGCAAAGCGATCAGAGCACTGGAGTTGCCTGCCGGGATGACCCCATCCTCCCATTCGCTCCGTACCGGTATTTCCAACGGGTGATCCTTGGGCGTCAGTTGCAAGGGTTGTCCAGGGTCCGGCTGGAATCGATCCAACAGCACCACCACCATGGCTCGTGCCCGCTCCAGGTGGTTGATTTGAAAATCTGCCTCGTACATGTCCAACAGTGCCTGGATCATGAAAGCATAATCATCGACAAACACCTCTTTGCCCACCTTGCTCCCCAGACGGCTATGACGCCACCCGTCCGCCTGCTGGGAGGTATGCCATAAACTTGTCAACGCCTGCTGCGCCGCCTGTAGATAACGAGGCTCCTCCAGTACCGCCCCGGCCTTGGCCAATGCACTGATCGTCAAGGCATTCCAGGAAGTCAATACCTTGTCATCCCGGGAGGGGGCAGGCCGTTGTTGCCGTGCCAACAACAGTGCCTGACGACCAACGGCGAGGGATTGCCATACCTCGGTCAGGCGTTCCGGTTTCTCTTTATCCAGAAACCGTAACACACTGCGCCCCTCCACCGTGCCATCGTGGACATCCAGAAAGGCCTCCAGCACGGGTTGGGCCGCTTCAGCACCCAGGATCTGGACCACCTCTTCTCTGGTCCAGGTGTAGTAAATCCCTTCCTGCCCCACTGTCTCGGCATTGAGAGAGGAGGCAAAGGTTCCATCCGGCAGCCGAAACCGCAGCAAAAGATCGTCCAGAATCTCTCGAGCCAACAGGGCAAAGCGGGTATGCCCCAACCGCTGAAAGGCCTCCACAAAGACTCTGGCCAACAGGGCATTGTCATACAGCATGATCTCGAAATGGGGCACCTGCCAACCACGGTCTACCGAATAGCGGTGAAAAGATCCGCCCAACTGATCCCGCACCCCGCCAGCCGCCATCTGGTCCAGGGTCCATTGCACCATTGCGCCCCATTGCGCCTGCTGCTCGCCAACCGACTGACGCAAAAACAGGGAAAGGATCAATGGCTGGGGAAACTTGGGTTGCATACCAAAGCCACCGTATTGTTGATCGAAGCGCATGGCCAACTGCTGCGTGGCGAGCGGCCGGAAATCCACATCCTGTCCAGGGGATGTGCTACTGAAAAGCCTTCCTGGCAGGGGGTACAAATCATGCCTTCGCTCCGACTCCTGCCGAAGCTCAGCCCGCTTGTTGGACCATACCCAAGCCATGGACTCCAGAATCTGTCCGAAAGCGAGCATGCCCGCACGAGGCTCCGGCGGGAAATAAGTCCCGCCATACACCGGTTGCAGATCGGGCGTCAGAAAGATATGCAGGGGCCACCCGCCCTGTCCGGTCATGGCGGTCACCACCTCCATGAAATAGCCGTCCAGGTCTGGCCGTTCCTCCCGATCCACTTTGACACTGATGAAGGAACGGTTCAGAACAGCCGCCACCTTGTGCTCCACAAAACTCTCACGCGCCATGACATGACACCAGTGACAGGCCGCGTAACCAATGGAAATCATCAACAATTTATCCTCGCGTTTGGCCGTTTCCAGTGCCTCACGCCCCCAGGGATACCAGTTGACCGGATTGTACGCATGTTGCAGCAAATAGGGACTGGATTCAAAAATGAGCCGATTGGCATTCTCCGGCGCAGAAGACAAAGAAGAAGCACACATGGATCAATCTCCCGTCAATATCTCTCTATGAAACGATTATCCCCTTCGGCATCAAGGCAAATAAAATCCTGGCGTGCGACGCATAATCAGACCGTTGGGTCAGGGAGAGACAGCCCGCCATTCCTTTGTGAAAATGGCCTTGATCATCGTTTCGGCCATTCCAGTCAGAACCCTGGATTCCCGCCTTCGCGGGAATGACGAGCGAATTCCGTGTCATACCCATTCCCGTCATGCCCGCGAAGGCGGGCATCCAGGAGAGTGCGTGGACGGAACGATGATCAAGACCGTGAAAATCAACCGCTTTACAGAAATCTTTTTATCATTTACTGAGACTACAAATACCGGGATGGCGTTTTCTTGAATGGCGGTCGACGATTGACCAATGCCTCCAGCATGAACAACTCCTCGTCCGTATGGTGCAACATGGGTGCTTTACGGATCGTGCCATCTCCCGAAAGAAAACGGGGCGATTCATGGTGTCGCGTATGAATCACTTCGCTGACGGCCAGGTCTGCGTTCATGCGGATCTCCGCCTCACCGTAACACAGACAAACATAGTCTTGCGCCGGTTCCACTTGTAAAAAAATTCCTGTACCGCGAATACCGATGACCGCAGACGGAACCTTCAGCAGCTTGGGTCCGGGTCCAAAAACCGACAGGATTCTGCCACGTTGCAGGGAAAACCCTGTCAGGCCGGACACATGCCGCGCTGCCGTCTGCGCCACGGGAGGATCGGGATCGGCATGAAATGTAACGGTCGTCTGTTCACCCAAAAGAAAAGCATTTTCCTCCATCACCAAAACCGTTTGGCCACCAGAACCCGTGACCACCGTGTCGCCAGGTCGAATAATGGCCTCTGGGCCAACGGGTTGACCATCCACCAGGAGTTCGCCATCCATACGGTGTACCCCCTGGCGAATTGGTAACGGCACACACCCCATATAACCCAACGTCAGGCAAAAAATAACACCTTGCAGAATGAACAGCCGCCGTTGTGAGGCAAAAGGGCCCATCGCCATCCCTCCCCCATAGGATAAAACTGAAATTTTTCATCCATACAGAACCATGCACTGCCTTGGCACAACCCTGTCATATCCATTTTGCTTGTTCCAAAGCGATACGCATCTTTTGGAGAGCTCTCCCCTCCAGTTGCCGGACACGCTCACGGGAGACGGACAATTTTTTCCCAATACTTTCAAGACTTAACGGCGTTTCTGCCAAAAAACGCCCACTGATGATGGTGCGTTCCCGCTCACTGATGACACCCATGGCAAAACAGGCCGCAGCATGACACCGAATCGTGGCTTCTTTTTTCAATAAATGCACCTCCTGATTGGGTCTGGGATCGGCGAGCAGATTTTGGATCTCTTCGCCCGAATCGACGGCGCACCGGTTCAAGGATTGATCTGGCCCAGACAGGCGACCATCCATAAACCCGGTATCGTAGAGCAGTTTGCGTTGCGCCGTCGTGGTGCCCACACGCACCAGACTCCATGAACGCAGGATAAACTCCCGGATGGCGGCCCGGATCCACCAAACCGCATAGGTTGCCAAACGAAACCCTCTGTAAGGGTTGAACTTTTTGATTGCCTGCATCAAACCGATGGACCCCTCCTGCACCAGGTCCATGATGCGCAGACCATAATGATTATACTGGCGTGCAATCTTGACCACATAACGCAAGTAGGAACTTGCCAGACGGTGCGCGGCCTCCCGGTCTTGATGCTCATAAAAACGCACCGCCAGTTGCAACTCCTCCTCTGGCGTCAAAAAAGGAAACAACGCAATCTCCCGCAGGTAGCGACGGAGTTCCTCATGGTCTGTAGATGGTATAAACAATTGATTTTTCATCAATACGCTCACTTTATCGTTCTGCGCCGGGGACAATCCTCGTCCTGGACACGTTTATTGAGAGGCTTTGCCGCCAGACAACTGGGTCGGCGCATGGACACTGTCGGGATTCATACCCTTTAAAAATTTAAACAGATCACTGTCCGTGGACAGGACCAGGGTTGTATTGTCGGTGAGGATGGCTTTGTAGGATTGCATGGTTCGGGTAAACTCATAGAACGACACGGCTTCCGGGCTTTGGTTGTAGGCTTTGGCGTAAATTTCGGTTGCTTTGGCGTCCGCCCCGCCGCGTATCTCCTCGACAGACCGATAGGCTTCAGACTGAATCTTGTTCAGATCACGCAGGCGATTGCCGCGAATTCTGGCGGCCTCGCCGTTCCCTTCCGACAGGAAGCGTTCCGCAATCTGCCGTCGTTCGCTGATCATGCGGTCGTAGATTTTCGGACGCACACTGGCATTATAGTTGATCCGCTTGAACCGAATATCCAGCAATGCGATGCCAAATACTTTCACCTTTTCGGCAGCGGCGACAAAGATCTCATGCTCGACCAGTTTGCGTCCATTCTGAATCGGGACCAGTGCCCCCATATTCAACGCCCGTTCGGCATCGGTCAACAGGGCGTCCCGCAGCGGTTCGCGATCCTTGGTGGTACGAATGATCTCGATCAATTCATGCTTGGCCACGGCGTTACGGGTCTCACTGCCCAGAATATCATCCAGGCGGGATTGGGCACTGCGTTCATCGCCCAACCGCAAGAAATATTGGAGCGGATCGACAATCCGCCATCTGGCAAAGAGATCGACCGAAATATAAAGCTTGTCCTCGGTCGGCATATCGGACGGATTGCCATCCCACTCGAGAATCCGCTTGTCGATCGAGTTGACCTCCTGGATGAAAGGCAACTTGACTTTCAAACCGGCAGAAGTAATGGGTGGACCGATGGGTTGGCCGAATTGGGTGATGATGACCTGCTCGACTTCGCTCACCGTATAGATTGAACCGGTCAAACAATATATCCCCAGGCCCAAAGCCACCAGGACAGCCATCTTGTTGAGTCTGTTCATGGCCGCTCCACCTTTTGCGCATTCAGATTCAGAAAGGGCAGGATGCCGTGCGTCTGTTCATCGACAATAATCTTGGCGTGGATGCCGGGCATGACCTCTTGCAGTGTCTCCAGATAGACGCGACGGCGGGTGACCGCCGGGGCCTTGTTGTATTCCGTCAACAGGGCGACAAACCGGGCCACATCCCCCTCTGCTTCATTGATTCTTTTGAGCCGATAGCCGTCGGCCTCGCGGATCCGCTGATCCTTCTCCCCCTCGGCCAACGGAATCACCTTGTTGTAATCGCGCCTGGCTTCGTTGATCAGCTTCTCTTTCTCCTGCTGGGCCTGGTTGACCTCGTTGAACGATTCCTGCACGGGTCCGGGCGGATTGATATTTTTCAATTGCACCTGATCAATACTGATGCCCATGGCATATTTGGTGGAAAGAGCCTGCATCTTGGCCAGTGCTTCCGTTTCAATTTCCTGACGACCGATGGTGATCACCTCGTCTACGGTTCGATCTCCGACCACTTCCCGCATCACAGATTCGGAAACATCGCGGAGGGTTCCTCGGGGTTCCCGCACATCAAACAGAAACTTGACGGGATCCGAGATACGGTATTGCACCACCCATTCGACCAAGGCGGCATTCAGGTCTCCAGTCACCATCTCCGTTTCCCGTTTGCCATCGCGCGGACTTTGGTATTGGTCGCTGGCACCGGCAGTGGTGAAACCAAATTCCTGTTTCAACTGCCGTTTGACGGGAACAATGGTTGCCACATCAATGCCCAGGGGCAGCTTGAAATGCAGGCCTGGCAAAACGGCCATGGAATATTGACCAAAACGTTGCACGACAGCGACAGAATCGCTGGGGACCGTGTAATAGCCCGTCCACGCCGCCCAGCCCACCACGGCAAGGAGAACGAGAAGAGCTGCTCTGCGCAACCCGCCATGCGGCGTGATCTGCCTGATCCGGTCCTGCCCCCGCCGGACCAGGTGTTCCACATCAAAATCTGTGGTCACACCATTACCCCAGGGACCGTCGCGACCACCGGTATTGTTCTGTGATGCCATGTGAAGTCATTCCTTTCCTGGAATAGAGAATCCGGCAGGCGAACATTTTTATCGTGTTACTCATCCAGTGCAGCACCGGTCTGGTCAATACCACGACAGAGCGTCCTGTAGGCGTTTGCATTGGCTAAAACGGCCGCCAGGAGCAAGAACGCTGCCCCGGATTCCACCACGATCCGGGGAGAAAAAGCATTCATAAACTGCTGGATTATGGCTTGGAATCTAATGATGTGCCAATTGCGCAATTCTTCCCGCAAACCAGCCAGTTTATTCGCTGCCTTATTCCGATATGGCGTGGCGCATAAATATCCTTCCAATCTGCTGGATAAACTGCTCAATTGAACGATTTCTTCCTGCAAATGGTTGATATGGGATGCCGCCTCCTGTTCCGCAGACAAAAGACAAGCCGCCTGATCTTGCAATGTGTTGGTTGGCATGGTAACCATCTTCTATCGTTCCTTTTAGGGGTTGTTGTCATACTTTGTTAATGAATGTTAACAAACTCATCCGGGATATGAGTGACCGAAAGAATGATCGTGGGCAACGACCTTGATTGAGCGTAAGGATAACGGAACCTGGAATGGATCACTATCGAGTGATTACTCGATAGAATGTTTTTTTTATCGGTATCCGGGCCTTGATCATCGTTTCGGCCATTCCAGTCAGAACCCTGGATTCCCGCCTTCGCGGGAATGACGAGCGAATTTCGTGTCATACCCACTCCCGTCATGCCCGCGAAGGCGGGCATCCAGGAGAGTTCGAGGACGAAACGATGATCAAGGCCGGTATCCGGCATGACCTTCTTTGGGCAGATGCTGCATGGCATCCCACAAATCCTGCCTGCTGATGGATTCCGCAACGTGCTGAATGGCTTCCAGCAAGGTCTGTTTTTTGATGGGTTTGGTCAGATGCCCATCACACCCGGCGGCCAGACTCTCTTCCCTTTTGCCCATGCCCGCATGGGCACTCAGAGCCATAATGGCCAAAGGAGGACGTTTCTCCTCTTTCTCCCACTGACGAATGGCCAGGGTGGCGGCATAACCATCCATGTTGGGCATCTGGATATCCATCAGAATGAGGTCGAACGGCTCTTCCCGTACCCGTGCCACCGCTTCAAAGCCATCATTGACAACAACCAAACGGTGCCGTGTCTTTCTGAGATAGAGTTGGAACAGTATTTGGTTGTCGGGCGAATCCTCCGCCAGCAAAATGTGGAGGCTGCGGGTAGTGGTCTCCATGGTCGGGTCCACAGGACCAGCCAGAGCAGACGGGGCCGCCACCAGACGCGCGGGCAGGGTAAAAAAGAAGGTGCTGCCCTGCCCCAACAGGCTTTCCACCCATATCCGACCCCCCATCAGTTCCATCAATTTTCGGGAGATGGTCAAGCCCAGACCGGTGCCGCCATACCGTCTGGCAATGCCGGAATCGGCCTGTGTAAACAGCTCAAAAATGCGGTTTATGTGTTCCGGGGCAATCCCAATGCCGGTGTCGGAAACGCAAAACAGGAGCGTTCCCGGTTCCTGGAGATGGCGGGTCAAGCGCATACATATCCGTCCATTCCGGGTGAATTTGATGGCGTTGCCGATCAGATTGATGAGTACCTGACGCACCCGTCCATCGTCACCCAACACGGCCTCCGGGATGCCAGATGCCACCTCCTCCAACAAGACAAGTCCCTTTTCCTCAGCCGCCACCCGCATCAGATGGGCGGTCTCTTCCACCACCTGGCGGGGAGAAAAGGCCACTTCGGACAACGTGAAGCGTCCCGCTTCAATGCGGGAAAAATCCAGCACATCATTGATCACCCCCAGCAGTGCCTTGCCTGACCGGTGCATGGTCTGGACAAGATGGCATTGTTCTGCGGCAAGGTCCGTTTCCAGTAACATCTCTGACATGCCCAGGACCACATTCATGGGGGTGCGGATTTCGTGGCTCATGGCGGTCAGGAAATCTCCCTTGGCCCGCGAGGCCATTTCGGTCTGCTCCTTGGCCTCGCGCAGCGCATTTTCCATCCGTTTGCGCTCGGAGATGTCCAGTCCCATACCCACCAGATAGGGCATGCCATCCAGTTCGATGCGCTGCCCAACAAAATAGTGCGGCGTCATCGTACCATTTTTGGCAACGAGGCTGGCCTCACCGACGGCAAATCCCTGGGTAAAAACCTCCCGCACGCGCTCGGTGATGATGGCCAGTTCTTCTCCCTGGAAAAAAGCCGCCGGTGACGCGACCAGAATTTCCTCCGGGGTGTACCCGGTCACTTCTTCAAATCTCCTGTTCCATGCCTGGAAGCGTCCCTCCTGGTTGATCAGATAGAACACGCCGGGGAGTGAGTTGACCATCTCGCGTGTAAAATCCCGCTCTTTGCGCAGGGCATCCTCCGCCTGCTTGCGTTCGCTGATGTCGGTGAGGGTGATGCGCACCATGGCCGGGGTGTTGTCTTGGCTCGCCGCGTACAGTCCATCCAGGTGGGCATGCAAGACCGACTTATCCCGACGCCGGAGCACCAGTTCGCAACTTTGCCGCTCGCCCCGGCGTATCACAGACAGGAACCGGTGCCAGTGCAAGATCTCTTCGGTGGTGACAAACCGGGAAAACCGACGACGGCGCAACGTGTTGCGTTCCACCCCAAGGAGTGCGGCCCCGGTGAGGTTCGCCTCCAGGATGATGCCATTATCCTTCAGGGTGAAATAACCGACCGGGGCAAAATCATAGAGATCCACATAACGATCATGCGAAGCGGCCAACTCCAGATGGGTACGACGCAACTCCTCATTTTGCATTTCCAGTTCGATCTGGTGGACGTGCAATTCGTGCCCCAGTCTATCGACAGGGCGGGTGCTCATCGCATGGGCCAAGGGACTGCGGGCCAGTTGCGCAGCGGCGATTCTCCGTATTGCGTCTTGTTTCTTTGGCTTCTTGCTCATCGAACGGTCCTTGTCTGGGATGCACTACGCGAAAATCACTCTCATAGCCACCGGCTTGCCTACGGTAACGGAACCTGGAGTGGGTTCATATCAAGTGATCACTCGACAGAGCGTTTTTTTATCGACAGTCAGAATGGAATCAAGCGGATTTGCAATGATTGCGGGTCCAGGGGAATCATCCCATCCCAACGAGAGGGGGAGAGGGACCTACCGGAAAGGTTTCACGGAGTGGGGTGGATCAAGAAACAAGCCAAGCCATTGTTACTCCGTTATGATTTTCGATTATCTTGACAATCCTTGTCTGCGCAAAGGTATGCGTGTATGCGTGATGGACGGTCAATACTGGGGTGTCCAAATCGGGCCTTGGCTGTTGACCGGTTTTTGGATAGGATTCCCTGGAACCGTCGTTCGCGTGTTTACGCTGCGGCATCTTCAGGGTAGTATGGCCGCTTTTGGTGCTCTATTTGAG
>JADFYM010000158.1 GCA_015233035.1 Magnetococcales bacterium | reverse complement strand
TGAGGGAGTATAGCTCAGACAGGGATCAAGGGGGGAAAGCAAAGTAACCCATCGGCCAGCGAGACGATAGGAGTAGATGGAGGAGCCAGAGTTAAACCACAGCTACGGCGCAGCCGTTCAGTCCAACGATCTATGCCAAGCACAATTTTTCAGAAACCATAATGTTGCAGCATGTTAGGTCAACGCAAGACACCACCCTTTTATTGGTGAAAGCACTCAGATAGCTGGAATATCACGAGTTGTCATTCTCCTCCGAAACGGGCAAGATCTGCAAGGAACGCTTTCACAGAATGTCGTGACTTGGCGGAAAAAGCCAGAAAATTCCAGTCGGGGGTTTGCAGCCAGTTCCCTACAGACGGGCGGCCCAATCCCCTATCAGCGGAAATTTCCAGGCCCGCCCCAACAGAACCGACACCACGCCGACCACCGACAACACCAGACAGGTAATCGAAGAGACCCGAAAGAACAACTGGCCCACGGCCGGCACCAGCAGGGTGTAAATGGCCAACACCTCCCAAATCCACAACACCACCCCCTGGCGCGCATGAAATTGCACATACGAATCGTCGCGATTGATCACCAGAGGCACCAGGCTGAGCACTCCCAAATAGCTCATGGCGGCCAATACACGGGCGGACAGGCCCATCTCCCGTTGCAGCATCGTTGTTGCACGCATCACGCCTCTCCTCTTGACAAGTTCATTATTGAACAAACAGATACACAGAGTCAAACCGGGCCATCCCGCCACTCTGTCCCCCCTGTTCCGGTAACACAGGTTCCATTCAATCTTCTATGCGCAAGCGCACAAAATCCGCTTTCCTTAACAGCTTTATTCCTGAAATATCGATACCTTTCAACAACCTCGTCTCCTCGAACAGCGTGCGCCCCCGGATTAAATCCCCGGCCCCGGCAAACAGTCCATGAAACGCCGTCTCATCGGCACTCATACATTCCGCCAGCAGCGCGATAACCATTGAACCGATAGCGTGACAGCTTGCCATTTCTTCCAGCAATTTTGTCGCATCCCAATCGTCCGCTTTTTCCGCCAGCATGGTCAAAAAATGTGCATCATTCCCGATGATCTTTTTCTCGACAAACGGGTAAAAAACAAATTCCTCTGCAAGAAAATGGTTTATCAATAACTGCTTGAGAATATAAATTTTCTTGCGCGCATTCCCATAATCAGACCGGTCAATGGAACGCAACAGATTATTAATAATGGTATGTTCTGTCTTGATGGTAAATACCATTTCATGGAATTTCATATGCACCCTCCTGAATAATGGGCCTTGATCATCGTTTCGGCCATTCCAGTCAGAACCCTGGATTCCCGCCTTCGCGGGAATGACGAGCGAATTTCGTGTCATACCCATTCCCGTCATGCCCGCGAAAGCGGGCATCCAGGAGAGTTCGTGGACGAAACGATGATCAAGGCCGAATAATGTCCAGAATTCAATGTTCCTGAAAGGGTGGAATCCAGATGGTGACAATGTATCCAACGGCGGGCAGGGAGCTGGCACAGTGCCAACCGCCCGTTCGCATCCAGCAAGGTATTCCCCCCCCGCAAGAATCAAGCAAATTTATCATGTTGGCAGCATTTTTTTGGCATTCCAGGCAAGAAAACCGCTTGACGAGCAGGAGAACCCTTGCCCGCAGTGGCCAGGGTGGTATAGACGGAAAGGCAGGGAACACAAGTCGCGCAGCGCGTCATGGTATGGCCATCCGCAGGGGATTATCCCCCTGTGGGGAACACACCCAGGGGAAACAGGATTCATGAAACTCAAAGCCGGTGAGCTGGCCGCCCGCACCAGGACCTTGCGCGATCCTGCGGTCCAACCGCCCGGAGCCATCCTGCTGTTCGGCCACGATCAGGGGCTGGTGACCGCCGCCGCCACCACACTCCGTCTGGCCACCTTTCAGGAGGAACACGCCGACTTTGACCTGGAAATATTCTTCGGCGGCGACCTGAATGCCGAACGCCTGCTGAATTCCTGCCAAAGCTACCCGTTCCTGGCCCCCCGCCGCCTGGTCATGCTCAAGGATGCCGACTTGCTCTCCCCCGCTGCCAGTCAGACCCTCCTCCAGTATTTAAAACGGCCCGCCCCCACCACGCTTCTGCTGGTATTGGCGGGCAATCTGGAGGCCAAAAACCCGGTGCGCAAAGCCTTTGAAGCCAGCACCACCGCCTGGTGCATCCCTTTTTATGCCCTGGAAGGACGGGATTTGCGGCAATGGCTGGCGACGCAATTGCAGCAAGAGGGCTTCCAGGCCGACGAGGACGCCCTTCAGTATCTGTGCGACCATCTGACGGGGGACACCCGCAACAGCCGCCAGGAGTTGGAAAAGCTGATTTTATTCATGGGCCACAAGCGGCGTGTGCAACGGGAGGATGTGCTGGCCATGGTGGGCGAAACCACCACCCACAGCGGCTTCGGCCTGGCGGCGGCCATTACCGCCGGTCAACTCCAAGAGGCACTGGTCATCCTGGAAAAATTGCTGGAAAGTGGCGAGGAACCCATTGCCTTGCTGGGGGTCATCAGCCAGCGGTTGCGCCGGGTGGTCCAGTGCGGCGAATTGCTGGCCCAAGGCAAGGATCCCAGAAGCGTGGCGACCCAATTGCAGATATTCTGGAAAGAACAGGCAGAAGTTTTTGAACAAAGCCGCACCATTCCGGCCCGCAAACTGGCGGACGGGCTGCTGTACTGTCTGGATGCGGATCGACAATTGAAAGGCGGCTCCGAAACACCCATCCCCGCCAGCCAGGTCATGGAACGGTTGGTGATGCGCCTGGCATCCCGGTTGGGGAGCCGTCGCTGACCTCTTGCAACCACCCGGCCATGGCAAAATTGTAAAAGTTGTCCTGAACAGTTTCCCGGCCAGAATCATTGCTTGGCATTATTCGGTTTTTCCGTTACGGAGGGGGAAACGGCCTTGAGCATGGCATGGACGAGGTCAGGATAGTTGTATGTGCCGACCAAGGTCAACACGACGATGACAACGGCGGCGGCCAGCGACGACGCAAACCCGGCCCAGAAGCCCTGCCCAAAACTGGTAGATGCCTGGATGCTTTTTTGCAGATCTTCTTTCATTTGCCCCAAAGCGTCCTGAACGATGCGGTCACGATTTTCCTTCAGGTAGTCCTCACGATACTGCAACACCGCCGCACTGGCTTTTGTTTCAAAAGCGTCCAGCATGGTATCGGTCACTCGTTTGTGGTAGGTTTGCAACTCTTCCGGTGTTATGGGTGCTCCTTCCTCTTCTATCGTTCGGCAATACTCCACCTTGGTTTGTTTGTAAATGGCATACGCCACCATACCGACAAGATCCGTTTTGTTCTTTTCTGCACGCCCCATCAGCCTTTCATACACATCATTATAGCTACCCATTGAAGCGTGTTCGCACAGGTCTGTTTGCGATTAATGACCGTATAATCTCCTCAATTTCAGGGGACTTTTTTCTCAACAACTGATTCGCCTTCGCCATGGACGCCATGAAGGTCTCCTCCCGAACCAGTCTCAACTTTTTTCCGTTATCCAAGGTACGGATCTCGGATGCGCCCGGTGGCATATTCTTTTTCAAGAGAAAAACAGTTTCCGAATCGCCTTTCATTGTAAATCCCCGTGTCCTGATGCGTTGTCCACCCTCTGCCCACGACTCTATGCACATTTAGCCAACAATGTCAAGCCGTTTTTCCCCCATCCGGTCATGGCACAGCATGGCCGTCGCCCACAGAGCGCGCATCCTGAATCGCTTTCCGCACGACCATAAAGGTCAGCCAGACCAGCAAAAGCCCCAGGCCAATCAGCGGAAAGGTTCCCCCTCCCAAATGGGCATACCCCAGCCCTCCCAACACCGGTCCCACCCCACGACCCAGCGCACTCATGGATTGAAACAAACCCAGCATCAACCCTTGTTGTTCCGATGCGGTATTGAGGCTGACCAGGCTGGAGAGACCGGGGTGGACCAGTCCGGCCCCGGCGGCGATCAAGGCCAGAGCGGTCAAGGCGACCGTCAGGCCGACCAGGGCAAAACAGGCAATGCCCACGGCAGCCAACAGCAGGCCCAGGGCGGCGGTCCGTTTTTCTCCCAGGCGGGCGGCCAGCGGGCGCACCACTCCCCCCTGTGTCACCACTGCCACCACGCCAATATAGGTAAAGACCCAACCGATGGAGACCAGCGTCCAGCCCAGCACATCATGTCCCCACAAGGGCATGATCACCTCGAAGGCGGCAAACAGGGTGGTAAACCCGCCCATCAACAGACAAACCCGCACGGCCCCCGGAAAGGTTTTGGCCTGCACCCAGGCGGCTCCCCACAACGGATGCCCCGACCGGGTGGGCGCGGACTGGCTGTGGACTGGCCGGGTCTCGCCCAGCCAAAAGAAGGCGGCGATGCCGTTCAAACCGGTGATGGCGGCGGCGATCAGGGGCGCGGTGGAGAGGCCATAGCCGGACGCAAACCCACCCAGGGCAGGCCCCAGAATAAAGCCCAGGCCAAAGGCGACACCGATCAGGCCCATGGCCTTGGTCCGTCCCGCGCAGGAGGTCAGATCGGCCATGGCCGCCTGGGCCACGGCAATATTGGCACCCATGACCCCCGCCATGCCCCGGGCCAGAAACAGGATCGCCAGGTTGGGAGCCAAACCATACACCAGATAGGAGAGCGATGAACCGAACAGGCCGATCAACAAGACCGGACGCCGGCCAATCTGGTCCGAAAGGCGTCCCCACAAGGGGGCACAGCCAAACTGCATGAGAGAATAGATGGCCATCAACCAGCCGATTGCCGTGGCCGAGGCCTGAAAATGGGGATCGGCGGCATACAACGGCATGAGCGGCAAGACCATGCCAAAACCCAGCAAATCCATAAAAACCGTAAAAAAGAGGATACCCACAGAGGCAGTACGCTGCATGGCACATATTCCAGAAAGGAGAGACAAGAACCGTTCAGTATACACCGACAATGGGCAGGAAGAAACCGTTTGTTGGGTGATCGGAGCGGAACCCTCCTGGCCAACACCCCGCCGCCCAAGCATCCATACCGGCTTGGCGTATGAGTTGCATTCTCCCCCTGCAACAATCCGGTACAGGAGTGGAACAGGGAGAGCGATCATGCGTGAGCAGCACTGTGGCGAAACAAGGTGGGAGGGCCAAACCATGGAACAATGGCCCAGTGGACGGTCGACGAACGGGAGCGAAAGGGCTCTTGCGGGCAGCCAGGCCGAGGCTCAAGACCGTGCGCCTGTTCCCCTGACCCCGCTCTCCCTGGACACCATTTTGACGGCCGGGGATCTGCAACGCATCTTGAAAATTGTCTCCTCGGCCTGATTGACCACGACCTATCGCAGACTCTGCGCCTTTTCCATCGCCCGCAACACATGGGCCTTGGCCGCGTTCAGGCGGGCACGGACGGTGGCCGCCTCCTGAAATTCGCCCCGCTCATCCAGGGCACGCTCGTCGAAATAATCAAGCACCTGCCTGGCCTTGGCAACCTGATCCAATATCTCGGCGGTGGTCTTGGAGGGTGTCTTGGCCATGTCGTTTTCCGTTGGGAACGTCACTCAAGGAAAGAATCGGTAAAATTCGCGTCTGTGCAACACACGCATAACATCAATCGTATTATTTTTCACTTCAACACCAATTCGATATTCTCCGAACCGAACACGATAACGATCTTTATAACCTTGCATAGGCTTTATATCTTGCACTTCTTGCAGATAAACAACTTATGGCAAGACAGTAAACACCAGACAAAAAATCGCATCATAAATGGGTGACGATTTCAGCCTTTTCATGTCCCGCAAAAATGAATGGCGATATTGAATCTGCATGTGAATTATTTTGCCAGGTAGGCCATGGCGTCAGTTTTATTGTACACCAGATCCTCTTTTGCTTCATCCATGGCCTTTCCCAAACAATAATCTGCCATGGTTTCTGACAACGCCTCCTCGGTCCCATCATCCTGCGGCAGTATCTGCCTCCACAAGGCAATGGGAACAACGACAGCCTTTTTTTGTCCGTTTCCGTCAGTGAGATATTCCACTTTCCGCATTGGTCTATTCCTCCAGTCAAACAGATCCATCCCTCACAGCATCATGAGACGACAGTGCCCCCCATCATGACAGAGCGCGCGGTTTTTGTCCACCACCCGTTTTACCGCCTCTTTTCCACAAACAGGGCGACCGCATTGCCCTGGCCTCGATACTCCAACCGGTCAAAACTCACATATTGGGCCATGGCAATCCCGCGACCGTGGGTATGTGTGACACGACGGGGATCAAATTTGACATATTTGCGCCAGTCAAACCCCTGGCCCTGATCCTTGATCAAAAACAAGGTGCCAGCCAAGTCACGCTCGAGCAAAACTTCCACCATCTTGCGCCTGTATTGCGGCAACGCCAACCGCCGGTTGATCTCTGCCTCCCACCCCCCGGCCGCGAGCAGCCGGGTCTTTTCTTCATAGCCAATACCGAGATTGCCATGCTCGATGGCGTTCAACAAGATTTCCAGAAAACCCAATCCCCGGCGTTCGGGATCCGAACAGAGTCTGGCCAACAACACCGCCAGATTTTTTGCCTCCTCCAGGGTGCGAATGACAAAACGATTACCGACCAACAAACTGCCCGTCTCATCGCGCACGGCGTATTGCATATCCAGATAGTTTTGACGGTCGGTCAGGGCCGTTTTGACAATGGCCAGCAGGGTCTCTTCATCGAACGGCTTGGTCAAATAATACCAGGCCCCGGCATCAATCCCCTTTTGTATCTCCTCGGACCGCGCCCGCGCCGTCTGCATGATCACCTGAACATGGCGCAACTGCGGATGTTGCTGCATCTGCTGCAACACTTCCAATCCGCTCTGACCCGGCATCATCCAGTCCAGCAGGACAATATCATAGCGATTGGGGGCCGCAATCAGCTTGAACCAGGCCTCTTCGCCATGCCGGGCGGTCTCGACCTCATACCCGACCCCCTGAAGATAGCTTTCCAGAATGAGACGGTTGTCCGGTTCATCATCCACCACCAGCATGTTGGGTGTCGGGTTCATTCTGTCTCTCCATCCCAATGTTGCGCTCTGATCAGCAAAACATCCTCCAATATATTGACAAAAGTCGTCACAAGGGCGGGTTCAAACTGGGTGCCACACCCCGCCTGCAAGGCTGTCACCGCCTGTGCCACCGGCCAGGCCGGTTTGTAGGGTCGGGCGGAGGTCAGGGCATCAAAGACATCCGCCACCGCGACAATGCGACCAAAAAGGGGAATGGCCTCCCCCCGCAAACCCTGCGGATAGCCCGTGCCATCCCACCGTTCATGATGGCTCAGGGCGATCACCCGGCTGGTCTCCAGCCAAGGCGAGGTGGAACAGGCCAAAATATTGGCCCCGATCTCGGGATGACGACACATCACCGCCCATTCCTTTGGATCCAGCTTGCCCGGTTTGAGGAGAATGGCATCGGGAATGCCCACCTTGCCAATATCGTGCATGGGGGCACAATGCCCGAGCAGGGTGGATTGCGTCTCGTCCAGCCCCAACGCCTGCCCAAGCCGCTCGGCATAACGGCTCATGCGCGCCACATGGAAACCGGTCTCATTGTCCCGAAATTCGGCGGCCCGGCCCAATCGGGCCAATATTTCCAATTGGCTCTGGAGCAATTGCCGGTTGCGCTCCTCCAGTTGGGCAGTACGCTCGTCGACCGCCGCCGCCAGCGATGCGTTGCGTCGGGCCAGACAGCGTTGCGCCAGGTGCATCTCCAGCAGATTGCCCACCCGACACAACAGTTCCTCTTCCAGGAAAGGCTTGACCAGAAAATCCCGCGCCCCCTCCTGCAAGGCGCGCAGGCGGGTCTTTTCATCCCGCAGGGCGGTCAAGACCAGGATGGGGCAGGCCTTGGCCGCTTCCATCGCCTGCATCCGGGCCATGACGGCAAAACCATCCAGTCCCGGCATCATGATGTCGAGCAGGACGAGAGCGAAGGCCCCTTCGGCAAAGCGGCGCAAGGCAAAGTGGGGATCCCCGGTCGCCGTGATGGCCCGATACCCCGCCTCCCGCAATTGCTGCGTGAGGATCAGCAGATTATCCGGCTCATCATCCACGATCAGAATGGGCGCAGTGGTCTGGTCGAGTGGCATCATGGCGCGACACGCCTGGCATCAGTCAAGAGCAACGTCACCTCCACCCCCTGACCCTCTGGCCGATTGGCGACCAGAATCTGCCCTCCGCACTGTTGCAGCAGACCGTGCACCAGGGCAAGACCGAGACCAGTGCCGCCCGCCTCGGAACGGGTCAGACTGCTTTCGACAAAAGGCGAAAAGATGATCTCCTCCTCCCCGGCGGGAATGCCGGGACCGGCGTCCCGGATGGCTATCTGCGCCGTTCCCCCAGATTCTGCCACAATGAGATCCACCCCTCCCCCTGGCGGGGAAAATTTGCCGGCATTGTCCAACAGTTCGGTCAGGATGATGCGGAGACTGGGCGCATCAAAACAGGCCGACACGGTCGATGCACCGGTCACCCGCCAGCGCACATTTTTGGGGGCAAAACAGGGCTCCACCTCCTCCAGGACACTCCGCACCAGGTGCATCAGGTCGTTTTGCACAGGTTGGCAATGCCACTCCCCGACATGAATGCGGGCCAGATATTCAATATTGCTGACAAAGCGCAGTAACCGTTCCTTGCCCGCCAGCAGACCATCCAGCATGGCCATCGCCTCTTCCGGTCGGCTTTCCGTCCATTTGCGCTTGGCCAGGACGGCAAAGTGCAGAATGGCGGTCAAGGGGGTACGGAGTTCATGACTCATATTGGCCAGAAAGAGATCCTTGTCCTGGTTCAGTCTCGCCATGGACTGCTGGGCGGCACGCATCGCTTCGATCTCCCGTTTGCGCTGGCCCTCCCGGATCGCCTCTTCGATGCGCAGTTTCAAGATTGTAAAATTACCAGGGGGCTTTTCGATAAAACCGCTCCCCCCCTGCTGCATAAATTCCGTGACCAGCGGAATGGAACCATAGCTGGTCATCATGATGATGGGTACCTGCGGATTGATGGCCAACAGTTTGGGCAACAGGTACAGACCATCCATACCGGGCATGATATGGTCCAACAGGACAACATCCATCTCTCGATGGTTTGACTCATAGAGTGTCAGTGCCTCCTCGCCACTGGCCGCTGGCACGGCTTCCCAGCCAAACGGCGCGAGGGCATGAGCCAACAGTTGCCGAAACTCTCTGTTATCATCAATTATAAAAATTCTCATAACTGTGACTCCCCGGACGGACTGGTATCCTGCATTTTGGGCAGCCAGACCGTAAACAGTGCGCCCCCATCGGGATGATTGCTGGCCGCAATGGTGCCGCCATGCGCCGCGACAATGGCCCGGCAAATGGCCAACCCCAACCCGGAACCACCAGTCTGCCGACTGTTCCCGGCACTCTGGACAAACGGCTCAAAGATACAGTCCAACTCCTCGGCAGGAATGCCGGGGCCCGTGTCCCTGACCTGAAGCAGAAAAGCGGGCATATCGCCCATAAACCCCTCTGCCAGGGAGAGGAGGATGGCCCCACCAACCGGGGTAAACTTCAAGGCATTGCCGAGCAAATTTTTGATCATGGCCCGTATTTGCTCATGGTCCAGACAGGCCACCGCATGGCCTGTGATACCAATCACGGGAAATAATTCTCCAAATTCGCCCATCTCCTCGAACACATCTTTCTGATGGATTCTGGGATTTCGACAAATTTGTTCCACGCATTGCAGCAACTATCGACGACGTCGCCGTAGTC
>JADFYM010000157.1 GCA_015233035.1 Magnetococcales bacterium | reverse complement strand
ATGGCCGTCTTTTCCTGAGGGGAATATCTTCTGCGCTTTTTTTCCATGGATCGTTCCTCCGTTTGGTAGCCATTGTATGTAGCTTATAAAACGAAGGCAACTGTCCGATTCCAACTGAGGCAGAACATCTCAGGTATAACGGGAATTTTTCATCGTTTGGTTTTGTGTCGATGGGTTTTATCAATCCCTGCTGTTTCATTAATTTTTTATATCTGTCGAGTCGTGTTTCAACCTCCTTTAACTGCACGGCAATAGATGTTTCAAGGTTGAATCGAACATCTACATATCTTGCATGAGTAGATTGCGGTAATGGTTCTTTGTAAAAACCAAACTCCCTGATGCCAGGGAATACGCACAATCCTCTGGGTGTCCGCATCAGGCTAAATCGAACAGTTTCCCCTCCATCATGAAAAACATGCAGGTAAACTAAACCCGGCAGGAGTTGATAGACCTTTGCGCCCTCTGGTGCTGGCCCCCCCTGTACCCACTCCTGGTATTTTGGGTTACGTGTAGCAAATTCACCCGCCCAATGTTGCAAGGTGGTCTTTCCCGGTGCTGGATAAGCTGACTCATCCCGTCAGTCTGGCAATTTCCACGCTTGTTCTGTTTCGCTGGTCATGCTTGCGCCTCCTCTGGCACCCTCAATTGAAGTGCCCGGCCAGGGTGGATGAGGATGCCACCTTTTCGCGCCGTCGCGCTATGCCGGGCATTCGCTGGTCAGCGGTAGACTTCGCGCCGGTGACCAATTTTGACGACAAGGACAACCAGCCGGTCATCCTCGATGGTGTAGATAATGCGGTAGTCCCCCGCACGGATGCGCCATGTGTCGGCCATTCCTTCCAGCTTTTTGGTTCCTGGCGGTCGGGGGTCGTGGGCAAGGGAAGACGCAGCGCACAGTACGCGCCGCCTGATACCGGCATCCATCCGGTCCAAGGCCTTCTGAACCAGTTGCAAGTCTACGGTGAAGGTCATGGTGCCAATTCTTCCCGCGTGAGTCCGTACCGAACCAAGGCATCATCCAGGGTGAATGGTTGACCGGGATTGCGCCGGTATTCCCCCAATGCCTTCTTGGCATCCTCCGCGTCCCGCCTGTCTTCCCACTCCTCCAGGAAACGGTCCAGAGCCTCCTGCACCAATTCTTTCAGGGACCGCCCGGTCTCCCTGGATACCGATTGAAACATCTCTTCCGTGTCCGACGGCAATTCAATGGCCAGCATGATTCAGACTCCTGTGCCCTGGCGTACCAGGGGGGTGACGTTATTGGTTTCACGGCCTTGCATGGCCGCCTGGATATGCGCCCCAATCAACGCAGTTGCCTTCTGCAATGGATCATCCGACAGATGGGCATAACGGGCTGTTGTGGCCGATTGAGTGTGCCCCAACAGCTTGCCGATGACGGGCAGGGACATGCCCATGGTCGCGCCGACACTGGCAAAGGCGTGGCGCAGGTCGTGAATACGCAACGTATCCAGTCCCGCAACGGCACGGATGGCCCGCCAGGGTTTGTTGATATTCACCATGGCGTGACCTTCGATCTTGCCAACGATGACGTGCGGGTTCCCCTCAACACGTGGCAGGGAGGAAAGCAATTCCAATGCCGGGGGATTCAGGGGGATGGCCTTTACCCCACTTGCGGATCCTGTCGTCGTCGCCGTCTTGGAGTCGGACAACCGCAAAGCCCCATGCTGAAAGTCAACCTCATCCCACCGCAGCTTGAGAATCTCACTCAAACGCGCCCCGGTCAGGATAAACAACCGGATGGCCGCCACCGTGTAGGGGGATGCCTTGCCACTGCTTTCGGCCTCGGCCAACGCTTGCCCCAGTCGTGCCAGTTCCGAGTCACTCAGCAACCGTTCCCGCTTTTCCTCCCGATACTTCTGGATGTGTAGAACCGGGTTGGTCCGGTCTGGACGCAAGCCGACCATCTCACACCAGTTGAACATCTTGGAGAGCAACGCCGCCACCCGGTTGGCCGTGTAGGGAGTCTCCTGCATATCGTGGTGCAGCTTGGCAATGTGACTCCTCTGGATGATGTCAATTCGATACTTGCCCAACCGGGGAATGATGATCTTGTCGGCCTGTCTCCTGTACTCGGCAAACGTGCTCGGCTTGTTCTTGGCGGTGACGTGCTCGGTAAAGAACCGCTCGACAACCTCGGCAACAGTTGGAATCGTCTTGGCTTCCGCCTTTTGTTCCGCAGGGTCTTTGCCATCGGCTACCAACCCCAACAGCCCGGAGGCTTCTTGCCGGGCTTGATCGGGAGCCAGGACACCATGGACGCCAACTGTATACCGCCGCAGTCGCCCTCCATGCCTGTACTGGAGAATGTAGACTCTTTTGCCTGCTGGTGTCACCTTGAGACCGAAACCGGCAAGGTCGGTGTCCCATAGGAATTGATCCGTCGTTCCGGGTGCGATTGCATCAACCGTCCTTTTTGAGATTTTACCCTGTGCCATGGTGGGGTGCCTCCTGGTTGCTGGTTTTGATTGCTGGTCCGAATGTCAGCAATCATACAGCAATCAGTTGGAACGAAACAAGCGGAAATTTACGGAAACGACAGGCAAGCAACATGCTGGTTTTGTGAAACTTTGTAGCACGTGCGGAAATGCCATAAAACGGTGAACGTCAGATTTGTAATCCGTAGGTTCTGGGTTCGATTCCCCGCGTCGGCTCCAGTAAAAACAAGCACTTACAAGAATAGTAAAATCTGGAAATCCGTTTGGGGTGTGACTTGGGGTGTGACTTTGCATTGACAGGGTGTGATTGAGGGTGAAATCACCCTGTTTGGGTGGTTGCTGTGAATGCCCTGCCGTTCCCCCCGCCATCCCATCCAGCTGGGCAGATTCCCCACCGTTCCCCCATATCCACCCACTCCCGCCGGGTGCCATTGTCGCCGCTCCAGACCGCCATGGTCTGGGGATGGTGTCGCGTTTCGCTACATCTTCACCCTGGTCGGTACTGACTGCGTTGCCCATCCAGATGGAACCAACCCGGTCAAGGTGGCCGTGGCTGTCGTCGTCCCGGTCAACCTGTCTCTGGTTGGGGCTGTTGTTTTCGGTCGAGCGATTCCCACAGGTCACCACGAATTTCGTCACCACCCTCCTGCCCTGATATTCAATATGGGGCTGTTTGGAGAATGAGTCGTGCCGGTGACAGAAGGGGCACGTTCGGGGTGGTGTAGGTGCCGGTCTTGCAGATCGCGGGCAGCATCGCAGAGCGAACCCACTTGTTGAACCGCTTTGCCTCCGGCTTCCGACTGGAAACGGCCAATCCATACACGCCAGATTCCGAAATGATGAGCAATTTCTGGCTTCCACCAAGGGTATCAACAATCCCGATACCTTTTTCATCGTCGTCCAGGCGGCTTTCTGCCTCGCTGGTATTGGAGAGGCCCAACGCCGAGCACACATCGGCGGCAACAAACCAGGTCTCGCCATCCCGGTCCACCGTCCGCACCGGCACCCCTTCAAAATTGAAAGGGCTGATGGCAGTGGTTGATTCCGTTGTCGGTTCCAGCGTTGGGAATGGGTCCACAGGTGGTACAATCGGCCTGAATGCCCCCTCTGTCTGCGGGTGATACCTGGACAGGAAAAAGTACCAACCACCCTCTCCCTGCACATCTCCGTGCCGCCTGTGACGGTTGGTTCCATTTGCGTGGCCTATACTTACGCCATTTCGATGGTATCATGGCCAAACAGCCATTATGGAGAGGGCGACCAACCGTCTGCTCCGCCGTCCCCACCTGGATTGTTGTGCCGGTCTGGCTGATTCGCCGCATCCACCCATATGGATGGCCTCGTGCCCGCAGGTCATCTGCGCCGGTCTGGCTGATCACTGCGTCTGCCGGGGTGCGATCCGTTCGCACACCGGCCTGATAATCGCGTCCGCCTGGGCCGTGGTCGTATACGCTTGGGCCATAGTCGCATCCGCCTCCGCCTGCACCAGATCATCGCGTCCGCCTGGGCCGTGGGTCGCATCTGCCTCCGCATCTGCCTGCACCAGATCATCGCGTCCGCCTGGGCCGTGGTCGCATCTGCCGGGCCATAGTCGCCTCCGCATCCGCCTGCACCAGATCATCGCGTCTGCCTGCGTCGTTTACCCAAATAAAATTCTGACGCAAACGAATCGGGGAGGTCAAAATTACCCGCAAATATGATTTCTTTCGGAAGTACCTTGAATTTTTCCCGGCATCACGGATCTGGCGGCAGTCCAAGACGGCTGATGAAAAACTCACCGCCAACGAAACCACCCAGGCGTTGAAAAATCTGGAACCCGTGTGGGATGCACTGTTCCCCGGTGAACAGCACCGGCTTATGCAGCTACTGGTGAACAGCGTGATTATCCACCAGGATGATATCGAAGTCCACCTCATTGGCGACGGACTGGATACCTTGACTCGTGAACTGTGTGACTTAAACTGAGGAGATTGTTGAATGAACGCACGATTGAGCGACGATGGCAAAATCATTATTATCCGCATACCGTACAGTTTCAAACGGACTGGCGGCCGCAAGGAGATCATCGCCCCGGAAGGAGCCGAATCGGCCTTCCTGCCAGCGGCCCGACACGATGAGGCCCTTATCAAGGCGGTGGTCAGGGCGCACCGGTGGCAAGAGATGCTGAACACCGGCCAAGCAGAGTCAGTCCAGGATCTGGCGGGGAAGGAGAAAATTGATCCCTCCCACGTGGCACGTCACCTGCGGCTGACGGCACTGGCCCCGGACATTGTCGAGGCCATACTGGCTGGCAGACAGCCGGAGTCCATGACTCTGGCCAGTCTGAGAAAGACGTTTCCACTGGAGTGGGAGTACCAGCGGGAGCAATGGGGATTCCCGCCCAGGCATTGATGCGCGAAGGCGGACACGTGTTTCCGCTTTCCATCCGCCCATTGGGTGCGTATCATGCTCCGAGCCTCCGAAAGGGCGCGACTTGCCTGGTGCATTCTGACGCCGTTCTCCCGAAAGGAAAGATGCCCAGGCAAGTCGCTCCTGGTATCAACCCCTCCGTTTTACGGCATCACAGATCCAGCCGCTTGGCCATCGCCTCGGCATCTTCGGGTGGGGATCCGGATGGATACGGATTTCCACTGGGCCAGCCATTTCTGGTAACCTATTGGTTTTAATGCCGTCGCAAACGTTCAACGGGCGAAGAGGATCTTCGCCACTTCAGCCAGGACGGCCTCCCGCTGCCGATCAGTGGCTCGGGATTCAGCGAAATAGGCGGTGATCAGGCAAGGCTCGCTCGTTGGTGGCCAGAAAATGGCGATGTCGTTGACCACATCTCGGCCGCAAGTTCCTGTTTTGTCGCCAGCCTGCCAACCCGGCGGCAAACCAACGCGCAAACGGTTATCACCGGTTTGGTTGGCAACCAGCCAAGCGATCAACTGCTGACGAGAAGCCTCGGACAACACCGCACCGCAGAGGATCTGGCGCATGTCCTCCAGCATCGCTGCCGGGGAGGTGGTGTCGCGTGGATCTCCGGGCCGGGAATCGTTCACCTCCGGTTCCAGACGATCCAGGCGAGTAACGGAATCGCCCAGGGAACGAGCATAGTTGGTCAGGACCAAAGGTCCGCCAAAACTGGCGAGCAAAAGATTGGCAGCAGTATTGTCGCTTTGGGTGATGGCTGCGGCACACAATTCGCTGATGGTCATCCCTTCGCCGCCGATGCGCTTCTGGGTCTCCGGGGACCAAGACACCTGTCCCCCACGGTTGGCCAAATCCGCTTGGGTAATGGCCACACGGCGTTGCAGTTGCTCTTCGCCTCGATCGACCCTGGCCAACACCAGGGCTGCGGCCAAGAATTTGAAGGTACTGCACAGGGGGAAACGTTCGTTCGCCCGGTGATGCACCCGCAGACCAGTAGCCAAGTCTAAAAAGGCGACACCAAGACGACCGCCATGCCGTTGCTCCAGATGCCGCAGGCGAGACGTGAAATCCGGTGATGCAGCGACCGAGACGATCTGTAGGGCTGGCCACGCCAGAAGCAGACCTCTCAATGCTACACGACGGGTGATTCCTGGTTGCATCCTCGTTCTTCTCCAACCCCGTTCAACAACCCGGCTTTCAACCCCAGTGTACCGCACCCAGTCATCTGGACATGGCCGCGCCGGGAAGCGCACCAAGTGCGGGTGATGGCGGTCTCCCCAAATCTCACCCTGCGGGACGGCTTGCGCCAATAAAGCCGTGCGCCACAGCGCAACCAATCCCCTTGAATGAGGCGGCACAACCACGGCTTCAGATAACCGATAGAAATTACATAAGGCCCAGTCTGCGACGGGGAAATTGGACGCCACGTCCCCCTGCCGAACATGCAACAAATAGGATCGTCCTGTTGAATTTTGGTTTGCACCTCAGTGATCCTGATAAACTGGTTCGCATCCGTCACTTCGGAGTAAGCTCACCAAATCTATAGGACGCCGTCACCCCGCCATCCATGAGGAAGTCACTGCCGGTGATAAATGCGCCATCAGGCCCCATGAGAAGTGCGCCAACGGTTCCCACCTCGTCCGGAGTGCCAGCGCGCCTGACCGGGCATAGTTCGATCATGCGCCGATATCCTGCGCCACGGGGGCCGGTCAATTCGTCCTTGGCAAGCGGAGTGATGATGATACCTGGGCTGATCGCATTAACCCGTGCACCGCGTTTGCCCCACCGCACCGCTTCGGCCATTACCCGCAGCGAGTTCGCACGCTTGGAAATTTGATATGCGTGCAGTGGGTCTGTTACTTGATCCGGCTGGAGCATCGGAAGGGCGAGCAACTCGTCGGTGGGTGTTGTCGCAAGGGCTGCGTCTTGTTCGGCGGTCAGTGCCGGTAGGCGATGCCCGGACTGTGACGCAATCACGATACCAGAACCCCCATGCTTGATAACATTACCGAATTCTTCCAGCACAAGCGCGGTTCCATAGAGATCAACCTTCAGGATCGTTTCAGGTGATGCCTGGGAAGGGGAAACGCCTGCGGCGTGAATGACACCATAAATTTCGCCAAGGGATGTGGCTGCCTTGACAAGAGCTTGCACCGAAACTCGCGATGACACATCAACTTGAGCGGTACTCACGCTGAAACCGGCATCGCTCAGAGTTTTTTCTGCCATATCGGCGTTCCCCTGGTGCAAATCAGCGAGAACTATATGTTTCCCTGCGCCAACCCGTCGCGCGATTGCCTGACCGATCGATCCGGCCCCGATGACGACGATGACATTGTACATGGCGACTTCCCTTCGTTAATAAAAATGAGTAAACCCCCGGCTCTGCCGGGGTGACAGCAGAAGTTTGACTTTTCAGGGAGTCATCCAGGATCCTCCATGTCGTGAGCCGCCAAGCACCACGACAAGGAGGATACTGATGAACGACGCACAAAGTCTAAACCACTCCAGATGGGAGTGCAAATATCATGTGGTGTTTATTCCGAAATGCCGCCGTCGCACGCTGTACGAACAATTGAGACGCCACCTGGGGGAGGTCTTCCGCACCCTGGCGCAACAGAAGGAGTGCCGGATAGAGGAGGGGCATTTGATGCCTGACTGGCGGCATGTTCTTCCCTGACTTGGCGCACATCTTTAACGATAGGGTCTTCCCGCATAGTCATTCCTCCTGAAGTTGTTCGGGGGTGGCGATAGCTGGGGGTTCATGGTCTTGGGCGCGACAGATGCCATCAATCCGGCTCCACATGGTGGCATTGGCGATGTGCTTGCAATTCCAGGTCAGCAGGTAATCAATCCCATGCACAGCAGCCAGGGCGATGTGATAGGCGTCATCAACCGCCTGTTGCGGAAGGGCCCTGGCATCCAGTAGCGCAATAGCCAGAATCATGACCTCTTCATTAATATTCAGACTGGGCATGCCTGCCAAGAATTCCAATCGACGGTTGGCAGCCTCCAGATTGCCCGCACATGCCTCCCGGATAACCAGGATGCCAATCCGGTCGTGCACAGCAAAAGCAGCCGCAATCTCGAAGCGGTGGCAAGAAGTCCGGCGATGGCTGCCAGCCGGGAGCCTTTCGTGGTGCCGCTCGTCCTCGACTGGTGTGTCAATCGCGACGGCTGGGCTGATGTGTGGTGCCTGCATTTTTTATCAGAAGCCATGGAAACCATTCGACACACTCTCCTCCCACTCAATCTTGAAAATACATTGATGCCCCTACGGGGCAAAAAAATGCAACAGCAAAGGTCATGGAAACCAATTCTGCTGTCGTACCAGACTGAACCACCCTCTGTAAAAGAGGGAAATGGATGCTCTCATCCATGGCATCAGTTTCGTGGCCAGCCAGGTCCACACCCCGTGGACCAACCCTCCACCGCCTGTGGACCACCCTCTGCACCCGTGCCAGCCCCCCTCCGCACCCCCAACACCCCTCCCAACGCCCAAAAATCGCATTCTCAACCTCCAAAACTCCCACCCTCCACAAGAGCCAACCACGCCGTGATACCTAATTCACATTCAAACACAACCACTCGCCAAAATCGACAGACTTCCATTTCGACTCCAGATCAACTCGCTACCCAGACGAACCGTTGAAATGCCATTTTTGGACATTGGCCTTAACATTATGATATGGCATGATTAAGTTCCGTCCGAAAACAGGGCCTACTTTTGGACGCCGTCCAAAACTCACAGAGAAACAGAGAGGGGGTGGCCAGAATGGGGGCGGAAAAAGCCAAAAATGGGTGTGGCGGGGGCGACGTGGGGGGTGTGGGTGTCGCGGGGTGTGTGTCGTAACTGTTGAAAATGTTGAATAATTTAGCGCACAAAAAAAACCGCCTTGGAGGGCGGTGATTTTGTGAGAGCGTCCGTGTGAAATGTAGAGTGGTGGGAGGTACCGGTGGCAAAGCCCCCATCGTGGCCCAAATCAATGATCAAGGCCAACGCCCGGCTACCCCTGTTTGCCCATCGTTGCCAGCAGGGAGTTCAAGCTGTCTGCCAATGTTGCAGAGGGGCTGTTCCACTGATTGCCGCCATGACTGGCCGTGTTGGAGGCTCCGGTGGCACCGTTCAACTGGCTGCTTTGTGCCAGGAGATTTTTCATGCCGCTGACAAAACTGGCCTGGGAAACACTGCCCGTATTGTTGGGATCCAACTGCTTCCAGACGGCATCCGCACCTATTGCCTTGAGTCCACTGGGCGGATTCAGGGTTTGAAAGGCCGAAGTAAACTGGGCCTGGGTGACGCTGCCCGTATGACTGGTATCCATTTGCTGGAACAACTGCGAAAACCGCTGCGTGGGGGGCGCACGCCTGCTGGCCCCGGATATGGCCTGCGGACTCATGCCCGAAATGGCTGTCATGGTCATCTCCTTGCTGTCGTTTCTATGAGGTTATAGAGTGTTGATGGTATGTGTGATGGCCCGTTCGGCCCAACCTGGGAAGAAATCAGGCGCACGGGTTGCAGCAGAGCAAGAAACGCACCCAACCACTATACCTGTTATCGGCTCGTTGGGCGGAATTGGTGAGCCATTTGTTGGCCCAGGCTGGCGGCAAATTCTGCTGCAGAGGATACTCTTTGCCCGGCAACCCTGACCAACGGCCAGCTTGGCCTCTGCCAGTCTGCCTGGTGCCGAACTCTGCCGGTGTAGCCCCCCCTCCTCGCCACCTGTCGCACCCCCACCACCAACACGCCGGACACCGACACCCCGTGGTGGCATGAACTACGCGCCATAAACGCGACACAGAGCGGTGGGGCACAAGGGTAGTGGACAGAAGTGAAAATCAGTGACCCGTCCACAAGGACATGATACGCTGCCTGCTCACGTTAATTTTTCTCGGAGGGCTGGCCATGGGACAAGGTCTTGAGTCTGCGATCTCTCTTTTTCT
>JADFYM010000156.1 GCA_015233035.1 Magnetococcales bacterium | reverse complement strand
TCCATTGGCACCCCCAACAACCTGAAAATTCCATATAAGAGTTCCCGGACCGTTTCCCACCCCACCCGCGTTCAGTCCAACCAGGTTTTTGCGTCGGCAAGCGACGCAAAAAGCCTTAATTCGTTTCGTCATCGACAGTCTCGACTGGTTGGAGCCACTGATCTGGGCGGAGGTCTGTAACCGCCAAAAGGTGAATTCCATGGAGGATTTGAACTACGGCAAGGGCTACGCGTTTGCCATCGATCTGTGGCGCGAATATATCGGCCGGTTGAATCGTCTGCGCACCGAGAAGGGGATGCTGGTTATCCAGATTGCCCATGCCGTGGTGCGGCGTTTTGACTCTCCAGAGCATGAGCCATACGACCGGTATGACATTAAGCTGCACCAGAAAGCGGCTGCCTTGCTGGTAGAACACAGCGATTGTGTTCTGTTCTGCAACTATAGAGTGTCTACGACAAAAACTGATGTTGGTTTTAACAAGAAGGTGACCAGGGCAGTGGGCGACTGCACCCGGTTGATCTTTACCAGTGAGCGTCCGGCCTTTTTGGCCAAAAACCGTTACAACCTGCCCGGTGAGTTGCCCATGGAGTGGCCAACACTCGAAGCGTATCTCGCTGGAACAATACCAACAAACACTGTCAGCGCATAAGGAGAAATACAATGGCACAACTCGGCGGAACTTTTGATGCCACTCAGGTGGACCCCAACCAACCCCACGAGACCTTG
This sequence comes from Magnetococcales bacterium, assembly GCA_015233035.1. GTDB lineage: Bacteria > Pseudomonadota > Magnetococcia > Magnetococcales > Magnetaquicoccaceae > Magnetaquicoccus. Next base: position 9,195 of record JADFYM010000156.1, on the reverse strand, counting down.
CCCCCCGGCGACTACCGGGTGCAGATCGTCGCCAGCGAAATGAGGGTGACCAAGGCTGGCACTGGCCAATATCTCTTTTTGGAAATGGAGATACTGGACGGGGCCATGGCTGGGAAAAAGCTCTTTGACCGGCTCAACCTGATCAATCCCAACCGGCAGGCAGAGGAGATTGCCCAGCGCACTCTGTCGGCCATCTGCCATGCCGTGGGACGGATGCAGGTGACCGACTCGGAGGAACTCCACTTCAAGCCGTTGGTGGTGAAGGTGGTGGTGGACAAAGAGGGGTACAACCAGACGAAGGGGTACAAGGCGGTTGCCAATGCTGCTCAGACTCCACAGCAAGCCTTCCAGCCGCCACCGGCACGGCATTCGGCGCAGTATCAGGCGCAACCCCAAGCTGGACAGGTGCCCCAGTCGCAACCGGCACAATATCAAACCCAGCCGCAACCAACACAGATGCAGCCCCAAGCGGCGCAGTACCAGACGCAGCCCCAGGCGGCACCGCAACCCCAACCGGCACAGTATCAGGCACAGCCCCAGGCGGTGCAGGTGCCGCAACAGGCTCAGTACCCGGCGCAGGCTCCCCAGCCGCAACCGGTGCAGCAGCCTGCTGCCCAAGTTCCCGCAGCCGCTGCCAGTGGGGTTGGCCCCTGGCGGAGGATGGGTTGAGGAAAATTAACGGGCGGTTCTGTCCCCATCGCGGCCAAGCACCGGTGACAGACCGCCCTATCCATAAGACATCTTTTTTGGAGAACATCCATGGATACCACCATCCTGCACTATCAGGAGGGCCGGGACAAGCCCGATTTACCCAAAACACGGGAAGAATGCCATTCCCGCATCATCAAACTGCAATTCGACATCGCCGCTATCCGCGATCAGTTGGCCACTGCCGATATGGAGCGTCAGGCAAACGGCGGACGCATAGACACGGATTGGTTCCGTCGTGCGCGCACCTCCCTGCGGTTCAAAAGGGAGGAACTGGTCCTCATTCAGGAGCACATGCGGCGCACAGCCGCAATAGGCAAGGTAAAACTGAAGGACTCCATCATTGCGATCGTTCGTCGTGACTATGACGACGACGAATGGCGCGGGGTGCTGGACGAGGCGCATCGCCTGGTTCGGGAAGGGGGTGCGTGATGGCACTCCTTCCCAACCCCAACCCTCCCACGGTTGAGGCCATCTTTGCTGCCTACGAGTCAGACAATGGGGACGGTTTCCGTCCCCACCTGGGGGCCTCCCTCATCGGCAAAGAGTGCGAGCGCGCCCTTTGGCTTGACTTTCGGTGGGCGGGCCGTTCCCGGTTCGGCGGTCGCATGTTGCGCCTGTTCGAAACCGGGCAACAGGAAGAGATCCGGCTCATTCGTAACCTGCGCCGCATTGGCGTCACCGTTCTGGATGTGGATCCCCAGACTGGCCGCCAGTGGCGGGTGCAGGCCTGCGGTGGCCACTTCGGTGGCAGTCTGGATGCTGCCGCTATCGGTGTAATTGAGGCACCCAAGACCTGGCACGTCTGTGAGTTCAAAACCCACAACGCGGCCTCTTTTTCCGAACTGCGCAAGGAGGGGGTGCAGAAATCCAAACCGCAGCATTTTGCCCAGATGCAGATCTACATGCATCTCACAGGCATGACCCGGGCGTTGTACCTGGCGGTCAACAAGGACACCGACGATCTCTATACCGAACGGGTGCATGCCGACGAGGCAGAGGCGTTGAAGCTGCTCGCCAAGGCGGGACGGATCATCAATGCGGCGTATCCCCCGGTACGGATCAGTAACGATCCTGACTGGTACCAGTGCCGCATGTGCCATCACCACCCGCTTTGCCACGAAGCGCAGGCAGCAGAGCGCAATTGTCGCACATGCCTTCACGCCACCCCCACCGATGCGGGCCTTTGGTCGTGTGGGCCTATTGAACGATTGCTGACCATCGGCGAGCAAAAAGCGGGCTGCACGGCGCATCTCTATATCCCTGACTTGGTGCCTGGTGAGCAGGTTGATGCCGACATCAACGGGGGATGGGTGGAATACCGCCTGCGCGATGGGAGTCTCTGGCGGGACGGATGTTCAACTGTGGAGAGCAATGGGGGCCAACAATGAACGGACAAAACCAAAACGCACAATTTGAAATGCGCCCACTGTCTTTTATCCGCGACAGGCACAAGGTGCGCCGCATCAATCAGGCGTATGTCGAGCATCTTGCCAATACCATGAAGCAGATTGGGATAAAGGATTTTCCCATCGATGTTACCCCGGACGGCATTCTGTTTGGGGGCAACCACCGCTACGAGGCGTTCCTCATGCTCGGCGTCACAGAGTGCTGGATGCGGATCTACATGCCAGCGAGTCTTACCCGTGAGGCAGTCGAACTGAACGTCGCTACCGAAGAGCATTTGCCGTCTGCGTTTGTCGATAACGCTGAACTGGTGTGGTGGATGACCAAGCAAGGCCAGACTCAAGCGCAGGTGGCGCAAGAGTTGGGCTGGAGCGCAAACATTGTGATCCGGTACTCACATCTGGGGAAAATTTGCAAAGAAGCGTGGGATGCGGTGCTGGCCGATCACTTGCCCAGTTTCCAGAGTGTGGGCAAGAACGATGATGAAAGTGTGGGCAAGCCAAACTTGCCCACGGGCAACTTCTCTGAACGACTGCTCCGCGATGTCGTGCCTCTCACACCAGCCCAGCAACTGGAACTGGTTACCGACTTGGCCAGCAACAAAATCCAGAAAAACCGGTTCACCAAACTGGCGAAAGACTACCGGGCCAGGAACGAGATGGACGCATGGATGCAGGCACAGTTGTCCGGGACAGATATGGTTGGGCGGGCCATGGCCGAAATTGCGAAGGGCATCTATGACGCAGAATGGCAGGCCACCAAAGGGCCAGGGCCAAAGCTGGAGCAGTTGGTCCAGGTGCTCCGTGACGAATGGGAGCGCAAACACAGCGTTACTCTCATTCACGGCGACTTTTACGAAAAGGTTCAGGATGTGGGCGACGGCAGCGTCGACCTCATCCTCACCGATCCCCCGTACAATGTTGCAAGAGAGCAGGTTTTTAAATTGGCTGGCCGGACGGACATCAGCCAGAACTTTGGCGACTGGGACAAATACGAGCATGCCGCCTTCATCGCCCTGTTCGATGACTGGGCCAGGGAGTTCAACCGTATCCTGGTTGGAAACGGTTCTGGCTACGTCTTTACCTCCGACCACTACATTTCCCACTTGCGGGAGGCCTTGGAACGGGCTGGGTTGAATTTCCGGGCCACGCTGGTCTGGCACAGGAAGAACCCAGGAACTCAGGTGGTGAAAACCAACTTCAAGAGCTCTGTGGAGTACATCCTCTTTTTCACCAAGGGGGAGTCAGGGCACACCTTCAATTGGCAGGGCGAGATGGAAATGCACAATTTCATTGAGACCCCAATTTGTAGCGGATCAGAACGTCTGCTGGATGCCAAAAAGAACACGCTTCATCCCACCCAAAAGCCGGTGGCAGTGCTCCAACACCTGTTGGAAATTTCCAGCCACCCTGGCGACATGGTTTTCGACGGTTTCATGGGCGTGGGCTCCACCGCTCGTGCCGCTCGGGACTTGGGCCGGAAATTCATCGGCATGGAGCAGGATGCCACCTTCTTTGAAGCGGCGCAAAGGAGGATGAACGATGCATGACTTTGACCGTGACAACGCTTGGCAACGGCGCATTCGGGACGAAATCCTCGTACCTCACTACCGTGCTGAGGCAACAGAAGGGCGTTATGTGCTGCTCGACCGGGGCAATCTGGCCACCCGGCTCCAGAAAGAGCTTGCTGTTGACACCATCTTCCAGATCGGTGGCGGTGAGATCGTCTCCGTGGAGGAAAAGATCGTCCGTTGGCCGAGGTCCGGACAGCCGTATACCGCTTTCTGTCTGGAAACCAACTCCTGCACCGTCCCAGGGCGGGAGAGTCCGGGGTGGATGGTGTATGGATCGGCAGACTGCCTGCTGTACTGCTTTGCCACTGCCGAACAGGGGCTGGATTGCCACATGATCAATTTCCCGAGGCTCAAAGAGTGGTTCTGGCCCATTTATGAGCGGTTCGACACATTTGGGCCAATGGACTCCCTGAACAAAAGCATGGGGCGCAAGGTACCCATTGTGGATGTCTATGCCAATGTTCCAGCCAGGCAATTTTCCCTGGCTCCAATGGTTCGGGAGGTGGCGGCATGAAACTGCAACTGCGTGCCTATCAACGCGAGGCCATCGACGCCCTGTACCGGTATTTTGAGCAAAACACGGGTCACCCCCTTGTGATCTTGCCGACCGCATCCGGCAAGAGTTTGGTTATGGCCTACTTCATCCAGGAGGCGATCCAACTCTATCCCGATACCCGCATCCTGGTGGTGACTCATGTTCGGGAGTTGATCAGCCAGAATTTTGCCGAACTGATCAATCTCTGGCCGGAGGCTCCGGCGGGAATCTACAGCGCGGGTATGAATCAGCGGGGTACGGATGCGCACAGGTGCTGTTCTGCGGCATCCAGTCGGTTCACAAGCGGGCCTATGACATCCAGAGGGCGGATCTGGTCCTGGTCGATGAGTGTCATCTTATTCCCCGCAAGTCCGACACCATGTACCAGCGTTTTCTGGAGGATCTCAAGCGGATCAACCCGTACATGAAGATTATTGGGCTGACGGCCACCCCATACCGGCTGGACAGTGGCCTGCTACACGAGGGCAAGGATGCCCTTTTCGATGACATCGCCTTTGAGATGCCGGTGCGGGATCTGGTGGAACAGGGGTTTCTCTGTCCCCTCATCAGTAAGCTCACTGACACCCAGTTGGATGTGACTGGGGTGGGTTCCCGGGGCGGAGAGTTCATCCCCGGCCAACTGGAGGCGGCGGTGGATCTGGATCCGGTCACCCAGGCGGCAGTGAACGAGATTCTCGCCTTTGGCCAGGATCGCCGTTCCTGGTTGCTCTTCTGCTCCGGTGTCTCCCATGCCAGTCATGTACGGGATGCGGTACAGGGGCGGGGTATCTCCTGTGCCTGCATCTTTGGTGACACACCCAAGGAGGAGCGTGACCAGATCATTACCGCCTTCAAGCGGGGTGAGATCCGGGCACTCTCGGCCATGAATGTCCTGACCACCGGCTTCAATGCCCCGCAGGTAGACCTGATTGCCATGCTGCGCCCGACCAAGTCCACCGGACTCTACGTCCAGATTGCCGGACGGGGCATGCGGCTGGCTCCGGGCAAGAGCGACTGCCTGGTGTTGGACTTTGCGGGCAATGTTGCACGGCACGGCCCCATCGACATGGTGCGGCCCAAGAAAGCCCCCGATGTTGGTGGTGAAGCTCCCAGCAAAAAATGTCCCATTTGCGGTACCGTCAACCCGGCAGCGGAGAGGTTTTGCCGCAATTGTGGCTACCATTTTCCGCCGTCGGAGACAGAACTCAGTCTGGATGCGACGGCCACCACCCAGGAGATTTTGACCACGGGCAAACCAGAGTGGGTACCGGTGGATGACATCTCTTACCACTTTCACGAGAAACCCGGCAAGCCCCTCTCCATGCGAGTGGAGTATCAGTCTGGGTTGCTCCAGTACCGGGAGTGGGTCTGCTTCGAGCACGACGGTTTTGCCCGCAAGAAGGCAGAACGGTGGTGGGCTCGTCGCGCCAGTCTTGGCATGCCAGTACCCGATACCGTCGAGCATGCCATGGATCAAACACATGCCTTGAAGGTGCCATCCAGCATCGCTGTGCGGAACGCAGGACAGTGGTTGGAGGTGGTGGATGCCAAATTTGAGCGGGGTATCAGCCGTGGGTAACCCCGTGGAAACCACCGTCGCCACCACCTGGCACTATCCTGGGCAGGGATTTCTGGTTCTCCCTGCCAGGACGCCATGCCGCACGGCCGGTTTGGAGGAGGTGCCGGGCAAGGAGCAACGGATATTCAGACAGATTCTCAACCGTGATGCCACGTTGGTGCTGCTCCTGATGGGCGGCACGTACCGGGCTCTTCCGGGTGATAAATTGCGGGCGAGACGTACAGGAGGACGAATCATGATTGACCCAACGCAGCGAGAACTGGCGGCCATACGGGCCGCCGGGCCGAAGGCAGGCGAATATATCGAGAGCCTCGGCAGAACAGACATGGCCCTCTTCTCGGTGGAGGAGTTCACGACCCTGATTCAGGTGGTCGTATCTGCCTACCTGGAGGCCAAGGCCACGTTTGATGTCAATAATACCTGGGATGATATCCCGTTTTGAGAAACGAAAAAGGTGACAAAAATGAGCGAAAACTTTATGATCACTTATGGTGACAAATTGGTTGCTGGTGGTTTTCCCATCCTGCCCATCGTGCCCGGAGAGAAGTATCCGGGTCACCATGAGCGGGGCAAATGGTATCCGTATAAGGGGTGGACCAAACACTCTATCCGTGCCACCACCGTACACGAGCTGGCTATCTGGAAGCAGTGGCCGGAAGCGGGTATTGGTATCCCCGGCGGCATGGTGGCCGGGGTGGACATCGATATTGTCGATGATATCGCCCTGGCAGAGAGCCTCCATGCATTGGCATTTCAGATGCTGGGGGAGACGCAGGCCGTGCGTATCGGGCAGTACCCCAAGCGGGTGCTGGTCTACCGGACGGTGATACCCTTCAAGGGCATCAAGGCGCATCCCCTGGAGGTGCTCTGCCAGGGTCAGCAGTTTGTGGCCTATGCCATCCATCCCGGAACCGGGCGACCTTATGAGTGGCCAGTCACGTCCCTGTCCGACCTCACCCTGGCAGACCTGCCGGCCATCAGCGAGGAGCAGGCTCGTGCCTTCGTCGATGCAGCACTGTTGTTGTTGCCGGAGGGTATGCGTCCTGTTCGGCTTGAGCAGAGCCATGCCGACTTTCCGGCGCGCCCGGCGGTAACCGGCACGCATCATCATAAAACCGAACTGGCAACCGAACTGACTGGTACGCCAGAAGCGATCACCGATGCCCTGTGCTACATCGTCAATGCCGATCTGCCTTACGACGACTGGGTGCGCATCGGCATGGCCATCAAGGGGGCGTTGGGTGATGCGGGTGCTTGGCTGTTCGCCGACTGGTCGGCATCGTCCTCCAAAAACGTCTCCGAAACCACCGCCCGTGCCTGGGACAGTTTCCACCCCACCAGCATCGGTGCGGGTACCCTTTACCATCTGGCCCAGCGCAACGGCTGGCGGCCAGACACCGCCTTGGTGCTGAACCCGGCCAATCAACATCCCGGCCCCCATCCAGCGGCGGGTCTGCTGCAGAAAATGCAACTGCCCCTATCAACACCTGCGCCAGATGCTCCACCGTTTCTGGACAGTCCAGAATGGGATGCCACCGACGTCGATGGAGTGCTGGGTCTACTGGTGGAATACATGGTGACGACGGCCACCCGTCCACAACCCATCCTCGCCGTAGGCAATGCGCTCTGTGCGCTGGGTGCCTTGATGGGGCGTCGCTATCGTACCGAGACCAACCTGCGCTCCAACCTCTACATCATCGGCATTGCCGACAGCGGTTCCGGCAAAAACCACAGCCGGGAGGTGATCACCAACCTGTTTCACCAAGTCGAACTACAAGGCCACCTGGGGGGCAACCGCATCGCTTCTGGGTCGGGATTGCTGCGTGCCATCTACGAGCATCCTGCCGTCTTGTTTCAGCAGGACGAGTTTGGCATGTTTCTCCAGGCCGCCGCCGACCGTCGCCGTCAGCCGAGGTATATCACGGAAATCCTGGACCTGATGACGGAGCTTTACTCCTCAGCATCCACCGTCTATCTGGGGCTGGAATACGCCCTCTTGGACAAAAAAATCGGTCGCAGAGACATCCATCAGCCCTGTCTATGCTTCTATGGCACCACGACACCGATAACTTTATGGTCAGCATTGAAGAGTGCCAATGTTGTTGACGGATCCCTGGCTCGATTCCTGATTCTGAAAACAAAAGACGACTATCCTGACAGGAGCAGTTGTCATGACAGTTCGCTACAGGCTCCAGATGCGTTGCTGAACGGGTTACTGGCTGTCGTCGAGAATGGCAGCTACGGACCAGGCAACCTGGCTGGCATGACCGTCGATGCCACCACCGCTGTCCAGCCGTTGGTGGTGTTCATGACAGCCGAGGCCAAGGCCATCTTTGCCGACTTTGGCGAACAGGTGAACGCCCGGTTGCGACAGGCCAAGAACACGACCTTCACACCGGTATTGGCCAGAGCGTGGGAGAATGCCGCCAAGGTGGCACTCATCCGGGGGGTATCGGCCAATCCGTCGGAACCGGTAGTCCGGGGGATCGATGCGGCCTGGGCCATTGGCTTGGTCTGCTACAGCGTCAACACCTTCATCGAGGATGTGGAGCATCACATCGCAGATAACCAGACTGAGCAAAACCACAAGCGGGTTCTGGAGATCGTCCGCAGTGCTGGCCGGAAGGGTATTTCCAAACGAGATCTGACCCGGCGCACCCAGTTCCTGGACCAGCGGCAGCGACAGGATTTGGTTCAGAGCCTTATAGAGGGTGGTCAAATATTGGTGGAGACACGGCCAACACGTACCGTCCCGGCAACGGTGTATCGGGTGGCCTGACCTTCCCAAAAAATGCCTCGTCCAGCCCGTCGCAGGATGTCCGGCGGGCTGAATGAGACATCTAATTGATATTGAATGATAATTCATGCAAAATCAACCCGTCACGGAGGAAAATTTGACAGCTTTTACTGGCTATCTTATTGATATTAAAAATATTTTGCGAATTCCGTCAACGTTCAACACTATAAAAAAAGAATAAAAAATAAAACCAACTACGTCTATTTAAATATTATAATATATAATACTATTAAAAGCGCAATAATCGTGCCAACATTAAGTCAGTTTATAAGTTATATTTTCTTTTATAAGGTTGACGGGTGACTGGTATAAGAATTTCTTTTCTATATTATCGAGTTAATGCCGTTCCAGGTGTCAGTTTTAGCGGTTTGACACCATGCCGGGTAACTTTTTCAAATCCGCAGAGCGAGGGAAACAGGGGCAGCCCCCCCATTTCCATCGTTCTCACCAATTTCATCATGAGGAGTGAGAACGAATTAAGGCTTTTTGCGTCGCTTGCCGACGCAAAAACCTGGTTGGACTGAACGCGGGTGGGGTGGGAAACGGTCCGGGAACTCTTATATGGAATTTTCAGGTTGTTGGGGGTGCCAATGGAC
>JADFYM010000155.1:9332-9984 GCA_015233035.1 Magnetococcales bacterium | reverse complement strand
GAACTCTCCTGAATGCCCGCCTGCGCGGGCATGACGGGAATGGGTATGACACGAAATTCGCTCGTCATTCCCGCGAAGGCGGGAATCCAGGGTTCTGGCTGGAATGGCCGAAACGATGATCAAGGCCTCCCCTGCCATGGACGTGCCCTGGCCTCGCGTCTTTACATTTCATTACACGCTTTATGATTGAATTTAAGTCTATAATAGTATAGTCTAAAGGTCTACCGGCTCCGGTGGTTCGCTAGAACCATGGCGGCGGCTGGCCCGGTTGTCTGACGAATACAGTTCTACCTATAGGAAACAGCAAATGGAAAACAGTACCCCCTCTCTCGTTGCGGGCGATAACAAAAAAGCGATGGCCGCCAAGTCCACGCAGGATGAAACAACACGGGTGACCAAACCGGTCCACAGCGACCCCATCCCGGTAACCGAGGCGGTTCAGGGCGAGGAGGGGCATCCCCTTTCTGCGGCAGACCAGGCCATTCTCGATGAGTTGAACAATCCTGCGCTGTCCGAGGCGACGGCGGACAGTGCCGCGCATGAGGTGTTGCTGGTCCAGGCCATGGCCCCGGTCAGTGAGGTGGCTGCTGGCGGGGGGGGGCCGGCGTGGGGCGTTGGAGCGGCGGCCGGTAGGGTGGGGTATGGCGGCGGG
>JADFYM010000155.1:0-9251 GCA_015233035.1 Magnetococcales bacterium | reverse complement strand
GGGGGTGGGGGGGGTCGTTGGCGGGGCGGTTGCCGGGGGTGGTGGTGGTGGGGCCAGTGGCAGTAGAGGGGGGACCACTTTTTCCGTGATCGACGGCCCCATCAGCGGGGCCAAGGTCTATCTCGATGTGGCGGGTACCGGGGTATACGATGCCCAACAAGATACGTTGGTCGGTACCACCAATGCGAACGGTTCTGTCACCATCACGGTCAGCAATCCCCATAACTATGCTTTTTTGGCCGTGGGCGGTACCGATAACGGGGTGCCGAACACTGTGACATTGAAGGCTCCGGCCAGCACGGGAGGCACGGTGATGGTCAGTCCCATCACCACGTTGGTCCAGGACTATCTCGTCGCGCACCCCACGCTGACGCCGACTACGGCGGCGGCGGCGGTACAGACCGCCCTGGGGATTGCCAGTGGTGTCGATGTGTTGACCTACAACCCGTTTCTGGCAACCAATGCCTCTGATCCCAATGCCTTGACGGTGCAGAAGGTGGTGAACACCCTGAGTGCCGTCACCACGCAGGCGGGCAGTGCCAATGATGCCTTGATGACAGCCATAGCGGCCAATATCAGTACCACGCCCACCTCGGGTTCCACCCTGACGGCCTTGGCGGATGCGGACCAACTGAAGACGATTGTGAGTAACAGTGGTCTTTCCTCTACCGACAAGTCGGCCTTGACCGGTGCTGCTGCCGCCATGAGTGCGGCGGCTTCCAGCGCGCAGACGGCGGGCGGGGGTGTCGGGGATGTGGTGATCTCGGTGGCCCAGTATGCCGCCATGACGACAAAACCCGCCGCCGGTCATTACAGCCTGGTGGATACGGCGGCGAATCTGACAGCGGCCAGCGGTCTTGCTCTGGCCGCAGGGAGTACGGCGGTCTGTATCACGGATGCCGCCAGCCTCGCGCAACTGACCGCTGTCCGTGGTGCCGCGCCTGTCAGTGCCACCCTTACCTATGCGGGAGTGAGTGACACAGCGGCCAATCTGGCCCTGGATGCGGCGACCAATTCTGGCGCGGGGACTTATGTGACGGGTCATGCGGTGACGGTGACGGATCACTCGGTGGCGGCCACCGATCTGACCAGGATCGATGCGGCCACCACGGTCGCCGTGGACGCGACGGCGGTCACCACGCTCACGGGTGCGTTGGCGGATGTCAAAACGGCCATTAACGCCGGATCAGCGGCCATTCACCTGTCTGGCAGCGAGGCCGTGACGGTGACGGGCGCATTGACGGCTGCCAATGTCGCCGATTTGAATACGGTTGCGGGTGGTACGACGGGTGTTGTCACGGCGACGATCAGCGGCACGGCGGCCAATATGGCCGGATTGACCGATACCGGGAATGCCTATACGGTGACGGTTACGGATACTGCGGTGGCAGCCACCGATCTGACCAGGATTGATACAGCCACCACGGTCGCCGTGAATGCCACAGCGGTTACCACCCTCACGGGTGCGTTGGCGGATGTCAAGGCGGCCATTAACGCCGGCTCGGCGGCCATTCACCTGTCTGGCAGCGAGGCGGTGACGGTATCGGGCGCGTTGACGGCGGCCAATGTCGCCGATTTGAATAGTGTTGCGGGTGGTACGACGGGTGTTGTCACGGCGACGATCAGCGGCACGGCGGCTGGCATGGCCGGATTGACCGACGCCGGGAATGCCTATACGGTGACGGTGACGGATCACTCGGTGGCGGCCACCGATCTGACCAGGATTGATGCGGCCACCACGGTCGCCGTAAATGCCACGGCGGTCAGCACGCTGACCGGCACGTTGGTGGAGGTCAAGACGGCCATTAACGCCGGATCGACGGCCATTCATCTCTCTGGCAGCGAGGCGGTGACGGTGTCGGGCGCGTTGACGGCGGCCGATGTCGCCGATTTGAATACGGTCGCGGGTGGTACGACGGGTGTTGTCACGGCCACGATCAGTGGTGCGGCGGCAGACATGGCTGGATTGACTGATACTGGCAATGCCTACACGGTGACGGTGACGAACGCAGCAAGTATTGCCCAGTTGACAGCGATGCACGCGGTCACCAGCGGCACTGTGACCTGCACCGCCATCAGCGATTCCGAGGCCGACTTGTGGAATGGCACCACCGTCAACGCGCTGGTTGTGGATGGTACCAACGTGACGGTGACCGGCATTGCCACCATTGCCGGTTTGACTGCCATCACCGCAGCCAACGCGGTGGCTGGTGGGGTGGCCAATGGTACCTTGACTGTGACCGATGGCATAGACGACACAGCCGCGCATTTCGCGGCAACAGATGGCACGTTGGCGACCGGTGTGGCGGCGGTGTTGGCTGAGACCTCCACCATTCAAGTCACCGATGCCGTCGATCTGGCGCAACTGACCGCCATTCATACCGCCGCGCCCAATGCCACCCTCACCGCCCATACCCTCACCGACACCGGGGCCAACCTGGTCAACCAGTATGGCAATTATTCCCCCATCGTGCAGGGCATTGCCACCCTGGATGCCAGTGATAATCTGGTTGTGTTGACCGCCGCCCAGGCCGATACCCTGCTGTCGGCGGGGGTTCATTTTGCGGCGAATGATGCCATCACGGTGACCGGTTCCGGGGCCGATCTGGCAGCTCTCATCACCAAGGATCATATCGCCCATTTGGGCGGGACCACAATCCTGCTGGATGCCGCAGAGGATGCGGTGACCCTGACGGCCGCCAACGCGAATGCGTTGCTGGCGGCAGGGATCCCATTTGACTCTTCTGCTGTGCTCACCCTGTCGGATACGGGAGCCGCGATGGCAACCGTGGACCTGGCGCATCTGAACCTTCTCCATCAAGGTTGGACAACCATAAATCTGCATCTTGGCAGCGACGCCACGCTGACGGCGGCCCAGGCCAGCGGCATCTATAACGGCAACGGGGTTCTTGACCCCAGTGGCGGACATATCACCGTGCGTGACACGTTTGACAATGTGATGGCCTGCTATACGGGAGACCCTGTTTTTGGCGATGACCCGGTCATTTTGACCACGCCGGTCACCCTGTCTGTTGCGGCTATCGCCTCGGACATGACCACCGGTTCCGTGACCTATACCGATATCGTGGACACAGCGGCCGACCTTCTGTTGGTTGGCGGGCTCTATATTACGGGTGCCTACAACGTGACGGTCACCGCTGCCATGTCCGCCACCGCTGACCAGTTAAAGTCGATCGAGGCGGATACGACGGGCACCGTGACCTTGAGCGATACGGCAGCGCACCTGACAGCGGGTGTGGCGACCCTGCAACTCCTGACGAAGACCAATGTCTCCATCACCGATGCGGCCACTGTGGCCCAGGCCGAGGCGGTGGAACAGGCCATTGGACCAGGAACCCTGACGCTGGCCGGTGGTTTGAGCGATACCGTGGCGCATTTGTTCACGACGGGTACCACACTGGCGACCGATGTGGCGACCGTGTTGGCGTTGCACCCGAATGTGACTGTGCTGGACGGGGCCTCGGCCACGCCGGGTCAATTGACGGCCATTCATACGGCGACCGGGGCATCCCTGACCCTGGTCGATACGGCGGCGCATTTTGCCGCGCTCTCTTCGACCACTCTCGCCAACCTGTTGGCGTTGCACCCGGATGTGGTGGTGTTGAACGGGGCCGCTGTCGCGGCGACCGTGCTGGCCGGGATGCATGCCGACACGACGGGGACGCTGACCTTGAGCGACACCGCCGGGGATTTCATGGCGGCCAACGGCACCACGCTGGCGACCGGGGTTGCCACGCTGCTGGCCTTCAATCCCAATGTGATCTTGACCGATACCGCCGATTGGGCCCAAATCCAGGCGGTACATGGTGGTACCGCCAGCACGGTGACATTGGCCGGTATCCGTGACACGGCGGCGGATTTTGCCTCCGCGATCACTGTATTGGGTGCTGCCCCGTTCAATGCGCTCCTGGTGGCAGCGCATCCGATGGATATGACGGTAACGGATGCCCTCTCTGTCACGGAAGACCAGTTGAATACGATTGTCGCAAACTGTGTGGGGCTGGTGCCTGCATTGGTCCTGGAAGACAGCGTGCAAAACTTTTTCGTCGCCGGTGCCAGGCTGACGGATGCGGCAGTCCATGTGTTGCAGGAAGGCTCCGGCTCAAACGAAACGGTGATGATCGACGGTTCTGTCACTCTGGCACAGGCGGCATCTGTCATGATGTATGCGGATGGCTCCCATGGCACCTTGACCTTTGCCGATGGCTTGCGCGACACGGCGGAGCATTTGGCCGCTTCGTTGCCTGGCACCTTGATCCCCGGCAATGTGGTGGCGGATGCCATCCTCCTGCTGAACAAGACGAACGCGCCGGTGTCCATTGCAGATGCGGCCACGGTGGCGCAGGCCGAGAAGGTGGCAGCGGTTGTGCAGGACATGGTGCTGACCGGTGGTTTGACCGATACGGTGGGGCATTTTTTCACGACGGGCACCACGTGGGCGGACGGTGTTGCGGATCTGCTGAAGGGGTCTCCGCAGGTGACGCTGCTGGATGGCACCTCTGCCACAGCGGCGCAGGTGGTGGCCATGCAGGCGCAGGGGGGATCGCTCACCTTGAGCGATACGGCAGGAAACTTTGCCAATGACACCACTCTCGCGGCCCTGCTGGCATCGCATCCAAATGTAACGGTACGGGACGGCGCGTCTGCCGGCACAGGCCTGCTGACGGCGATTGATGCGGATACGACCGGGGTGGTGACCCTGAGCGATACCACCGGGCACCTGTTGGCGGGCGGCACCCTGGTGGCCAATGTTGCCAGTTTGTTGGCTTTGCACCCCAATGTGATGGTGGAAGATGCGGCTACCTGGGCGCAAGCCCAGGCCGTGGCGCAGGGCACCACCGGTCACGTGACGTTGGCCGCCGGTTTGACCGACACGGCTGTGGACCTGGCCACGGCGTTGCCGACCTCTGCGTTTACCACCTTTCTGTCGGTCTCGCACCCGGACATGACCGCGACGGACGCCCTGTCTGCCTCGAACAGTCAGATGGATGCACTGGCCAACGTGCCCACCTTGTCCTTTGCCGATACCGTGGCACATTTTTTTGCGACCGGAACGACCTTGACGGCGGGTGCGCAGCACTTGTTGGGGGAAAATCGGCCTGTTATCCTTACCGATGTGGCCACGGTGGCCCAGGCCGTGCTGCTGGAACAAAACACCCACGGCACCCTGACCCTCGCCGGTGGTCTGGTCGATACCGCCGGGGACTTTTTCACGCCGGGCACCGATACGCTGGCGACGGGTGTGGCCAACGTGTTGGCCTTGGACTCCAACGTGACGGTGACACACGCCATGTCTCTCACGGCGGGCCAGTTGACTGCGCTGATCACCTGTGCGGGGGCTGCGCCGACATTTACCTTTGCAGACACGGTAGAAAATTTTTTCACGCCGGGTACCGCCACACTGACGTCTGCTGCGGCCCAATTGTTATGGGATGGCCAAAACGCGATCATTGACGATGCGGCCACGGTGGCGCAAGCCGAGGCGGTGTACCATGGCCTGTATGCGGGTGGTATCCTGACCCTCGCCGGTGGCCTGAGCGACAGCGTGGCAAACTTTTTTGTGTCGGGCACGACGGCGACACTGACGGCTGATGCCCAGGCACTGCTGAACAGCAACCCGCATGTGGATGTGACGCTGCTGGACGGTGCTGCGATCACAGACGCCCAGAAGGCGGCCATTCATGCGGCGACCTCTGGGACGCTGACGCTTGGGAATGGCACGTCCGGCGTGGTGGCCGATGGCCATATCGCGGGGGCCAAAATTTATATCGACACGAACCATAATGGGGTGGCCGATCCCAACGAATATACCGGCGTGATCACCGATGCGCACGGTGCCTTTGTGCTCAAGAGTCCCGCGCAGGGTGCCATTCTGGCGGTGGGGGGGACTGATCTGGGTACCCACACGCCGAATACCGTAGTCATGAAGGCTCCGGTCTCTGCGACCGGCAAGGTGGTGGTCAATCCCATCACAACCTTGATTCAGGATGTGCTGGAAAAACAAGTGGGTTCCGGGCAGTCCGCGACGGCGGACCAGATTGCCACCGCCGCGACGACGGTGCAAAATGCCCTGGGTCTGGGTCTGAGTGCGGCGAGTGTCAATCTGATGACCTATGATCCGTTGGCGGATGGCAGCACGGCGGTCTCTTTGGCGGTGCAAAAGGTGGCCGCTTCGCTGGGTTCTGCCGCCACGTTGGTGGACAATGCCGGATCGGCTCCTTTGGGGGGCGCATTCATGCAGGCGATTGCCAACACCATCAGCAGTGGCACGTTCAGTACCACGCCTCTGGACTTGACCAATACCACCCAGTTGACAACGATCAGTACAGCGGTGTTCAACCTCACGGGTGCCAGTTTGTCCACCACCATGATGACCCATGTTGCCAGTACCGCTACCTCTGTGGCGTCGGCCACTGCCACCACGGACATTGCCGGTCTGCAAGTGACTGCCGCCCAGACCATTCAAAACTATCGCCCGACCATCACCTCGGGCACCAGTGGCAGCGTCAATGAAAATATTTCCACCAAAACGGTGGTCTACACCGCCGTGGGGACGGATCCGGACGTGGGGGACACCATCACCTGGAGTCTGTCCGGTCCCGATGCCGGTGCGTTTTCCATCAGCAATGCCCCAGGCCATGCGGGTGAGGTGACCTTCAAGGTTGCGCCAGACTATGAGATCAAAAGTTCCTACGCATTCAACGTGGTGGCCAGTGATGGGTATGAAGGGCACGATGTGACGCAGGGGGTGACCCTCGCCATCAACGATCTGCCCGATTCTCCCACTCTGAGCATCGCGGCCGCCGCGTCGACGCACCCGGTTGCCCATCAATACAACCTGATCGATACGGCGGCAAATCTGGCCAAAGCGGCCAATGCAACCGTGGTCAACAATGCCTTGAATGTGACGGCGACCAGTGATGCGACCGTTGCAGAGGCCACGCTCCTGCACAACGCCACCAACAGCGGCACCGCCACCTACAGCATCAGCGATACGGCGGCGGCTTTGGCCGCTGTTGCCGGCATGGCCGTGCTGGACGAGGCCTTGAACATAACGGTGAGCGGCGCGGCCAGTCTTGCGGAGGCTGCGTTCATTCATCAGGCGACCAACATCGGTACCACCACCTGTGCCATCAGCGATACCGCCGCCCATTTTGCGTCGAGGGAGGGGTTTTTGGCGATGGGTGTGGCCCCCTTGTTGGTCTATAATCCCCCTGTGACCATCACCGACCCGGTCGATGTGGCGCAAGCCGTGGCGGTGGCGGCGGGCACGACGGGGACGGTGACCCTGAGCGGTGGCCTGCTTGACACCGTCGAGCACTTGTTCTCGAACAACACCGCGATCAGCGTGACCCTTGGCGGGACGGATCCGTCCCCGACGCCACCGGGATTGGCGATGGGCGTGGCGGCTTTGTTGGCAGCGAACCCCTCTGTGGTCATCAGCGATGCGGCCACGGTTGCGCAAGCCGAGGTACTGGCACAAAACACCCAGGGCACCCTGACCTTCTCTGCGGGTCTGAGCGATACCGTCGCGCACTATATGGCGGCGGATGGCTTGGCCCTGTTGACGGCTTTGCACCCGAATGTGACGGTCCTGGACGGTGTTTCGGCCACGACGGACCAATTGACGGCGATTCATGGTGCGCTTGCCGGAGGATCCGGGGTGCTGACCGTGAGCGACACCGTGGAACACTTTTTTGCGGGTGGCTCCCTGGTGGATAGTGCGGCCTTGTCGGCGTTGCACCCGAATGTGACGCTGTTGGACGGTGCCCTGGCTACGGCGGACCAGTTGGCGGCGATTCATAATGCGTCGTCTGGGGTGTTGACGGTCAGCGATTCAGTGGCACACTTTTTTGCGGGTACAGGGGGCGCGCTGGTGGATAGTGCGGCCCTGTCGGCGTGGCATCCGAATGTGATTTTGAGCGATGCGGCCACGGTGGCGCAAGCCGAGGGGGTGGAAAATGTGGCCCAGGGTGCCCTGATGCTGGCGGGTGGCCTGAGCGATACCGTGAACCATTTTTTTACGACGGGCACCACGTTGGCGAATGGCGTGGCGGCTTTGTTGGCATTGAACACCCCTGTGACCCTCAACGATGCCGCCACCGTGGCGCAAGCCGAGATGGTGGAACAACATACCCAAGGTCCCCTGACGCTGGCGGGTGGCCTGAGCGATGATCTCGACCATTTTCTGTCGGCCTTCGCCACTGCCGATGCCTATGATATCTGGAACGGCACCCTCCATCTGGACAATGCCTCCCAGTTGCTGCTGACCAGCACACACTATGCGGCCTTCGAGCATGTCTCCGCAGAGGGGGCCAAATTGGACAGTAACCAATCCATCCGCATCGATGGGGCCGGTGACGCTGGCAGCATCGCCATTCCCGACCATGATCTGGGCGGAAATGGAACCCTGTATCTGGGTGGAACCCATAATGGTCAATATACGGTGGACTTGCATAATAATGCCTTCCATGACATCTATCTGGATGGCACAGGCAACCATGCCGTCACTGCCAGCACCCATGCCATCATGGCCAATACGATCGATCTTTCGGGCACGACCACGACCAGCGCGGCTCCCGTGACCGAGACCTTTCACATCACCAACAGCCAGGATGGCGGGTCGAGTATCCGCAACCTGCAAGTGGGGGACGTGATTGAGCTGGATAATGGCTCGGGTACCGCCGCATACCGCTTCAGCGAGGCGGGTGCAGAGGGTTCTGTGACGGGTTTTGCGGCCAGCAGCGACCATAGTCTGGTTTTGCATTTCACCAATGGTGCGGCGGCCAATCAGTCCTTGACGCTTGCCCTGGCCGCTGGTGCGACCAGTCTGGTGCATAATGTGGATGGTACCTATACGGTTCATGCCTGACCGTCTTGACACCCTGCCTCGGCAGCATTTGGCCTGTTGCCGTTGCAATTTGTTGACGCTTGATCCTGGGATTGCGGGCGAGATGCCCGAAATCCCAGGCAAAATCCCTGCCCTGCTGGTCCCGCTTGCCCACGCGCTTGCCCTGGGCCTGTCATCAGGGCAAGCGCATTTGAGAAAATACCAAACGTGCAGGGAGGTCCAGGGGGGGATTATCCCCTCCTGGTGGGGGTGCTACTGGCTCAACCAACCTGATTTGACAGGTTCTGAAAATGGTTGCGGGTCCAGGGGGATCATCCCCCTGGCGGGTCCAGGGCAGAGCCCTGGTGGGGTTCGGGGCAAAGCCCCGGAAGGGATACAC
>JADFYM010000154.1 GCA_015233035.1 Magnetococcales bacterium | reverse complement strand
TGTCATTTTTTGCTCCACAGCCCCTGGATGCCCCCAGCCGGGGCTCCGCCCCGAACCCCGCCAGGGGCGTTGCCCCTGGACCCCACCAGGGGGATAATCCCCCTGGACCCCTGCCAATCGGAACGAATTGTTGCGATGTGGTTTAAACCGCACCCAGCATGGGATGCGTAGTTTTTCAAACGTCATTCCCGCGCAGGCGGGAATCCAGGTGGTACCTGCGAGATCTGGATCCCCGCCTGCGCGGGGATGACGGAGACCACGAAACCTGGATCCCCGCTTTCGCGGGGATGACGGAAACTACGCATTCCGAAATAGGTGCGGTTTAAATGCCACTGCCATCCATGTGATCCTGTTGGGTATTGGCCTGGGTCACGTGACTGTTCGGCGGCACGCTGCGCGTCAGCCAGACGTTGCCCCCGATGGTTGAACCGCGTCCGATGGTGATGCGACCGAGCAGTGTGGCCCCGGCATAGATGACCACATGATCTTCGACTATGGGATGACGCGGCAGCCCCTTTTTCAGTCTGCCGGAACCATCCGCCGGAAAACTTTTCGAGCCAAGCGTCACGGCCTGGTAGATACGCACATGTTCACCGATGACGGAGGTCTCCCCGATCACGACCCCTGTGCCATGGTCAATAAAAAAGCTGCCCGCAATCTGGGCCCCCGGATGGATATCAATACCGGTTTCGGCGTGCGCGAGTTCGGAGATGGTGCGCGCCAGAATCGGCACACCCAGCCGAAACAAGGCATGGGCCAAACGGTGGTACAGCAAGGCAATAATACCGGGATAACACAACAACACCTCATCGACGCTGTGCGCCGCCGGATCGCCATGGTAGGCCGCATCGACATCCGAGTCGATCAACCGCCGCACCTCGGGCAACCCGGTGGCAAAATGATGCACGATCTCGGTGGCCCGCTGTTCGATATTCTGCACGGGCGCACCATCCTGATTGGTCGTAAAATGCAGTTCAACACGCACCTGCTGCAACAGTTCGGTGAGGGCCGTATCGAGCGTCAGACCCACATAAAAATCCTCGTTGCCCTGGCGTACATGGGGCGGTCCCAGCCGCATGGGATACAGGGCACTGGCCAGAGAGGTGATGATGCGCGACAGCGCGTTACGCGACGGAAAATCACGTTCCCCCAGCGCATTATGGTGCGCCTCACGCCAGCGTGTGCGAGACTGCCGCAAATCATCGACCACGCGCCCGATGTCCCAATGGGTGCCCGTGTCGGCGGGCACCGGGTAAAGATGCACAGCGGATTGGGTCATATGGCCAACCCCGCTGCATCAAACAGACCTTGGAAGAGAATGGAACTCAGATACCGCTCGCCGGAGTCGGGCAGTATGGCAACGATCAACTTGCCTTTGTTTTCTAGCCTCTGCGCCAGTCGGACCGCCACCGCCACCGCCGCACCACTGGAGATGCCGGAGAGAATGCCCTCTTCCTTGGCCAGGCGTCGCGCATACAACACCGCCTCATCATCACTGACGGTTTCAACCACATCCACCAGCGACAGATCCAGCACCTGTGGCACAAAACCGGCCCCAATACCCTGGATCTTGTGGGGTGCGGGCATGATGGATGCGCCTTTGCGCACCTGGGTCAGCACGGGACTGGCCGTCGGCTCGACCGCAACCGAGGTGATCGGCCTGCCCCGGGTCTGCTTGAAATAGCGCGAAACACCGGTAATCGTGCCACCGGTACCCACCCCGGAGACAAAAATATCCAGCCCGCCATCGGTATCGGCCCAGATCTCCGGGGCGGTCGTCTGCTCGTGAATGGCCGGGTTGGCCGGATTTTTAAACTGTTGCAACAACACATAACGGTCGGGATCGGATGCCGTGATCTCCTCGGCCCTGGCCACCGCCCCACTCATGCCGCGCGGACCTTCGGTCAGTACCAGCTTGGCCCCGAAGGCAATCAACAACTTGCGCCGTTCGATGCTCATGGTCTCGGGCATGGTCAACGTCAGCGGGATGCCGCGCGCCGCCGCGACAAAGGCCAGCGCGATACCCGTGTTGCCACTGGTCGGTTCCACCAGTTCCTTGCCGGGACCGAGCAGGCCACGCTTTTCGGCGTCATGAATCATCGCCGCGCCAATGCGACATTTGACCGAATAGGCCGGATTGCGTCCCTCAATCTTGGCCAACACGGTCGCCTCCGCCCCATCAGTGATGCGGTTCAGTTGAACAAGCGGCGTATGACCGATGGAGAGTGAATTGTCGGAATACCAATTGTGCATGCAAGTCTCCTCAAAACAACAGTGAAGTAAGTATCCCCCGGCAGAGCCGGGGGCTTTAGTTTGTGAGCCGCTCAAAGCGGCTGGAGGGGTCGCTGACGCGGCCCCATGTTTATGCGCCGCCTAAAGGCGGCCGATCGGCGTTAAAAATCCAATTTCAACTGTTCCAATCGCTGATCCTCTTTCTCCTGCTTGCGGATGTACTCACGGACTATTGTTTCGTCCCGACCTACCGTCGAAACATAGTATCCTCGCGCCCAAAAACTTTGCCCAGTGAAATTCCGTCTTTGCTCACCATATGTCCGGGCCAGATGAATGGCACTCTTGCCTTTGATGTACCCGATGACTTGCGATACCGCGTACTTCGGTGGTATCGCGATCAGCATGTGTACATGGTCAGGCATCAAATGCCCCTCCTCTATCCGGCACTCCTTCTGTTGCGCCAGGGTGCGGAAGACCTCCCCCAGGTGGCGTCTCAATTGTTCGTACAGCGTGCGACGGCGGCATTTCGGAATAAACACCACATGATATTTGCACTCCCATCTGGAGTGGTTTAGACTTTGTGCGTCGTTCATCAGTATCCTCCTTGTCGTGGTGCTTGGCGGCTCACGACATGGAGGATCCTGGATGACTCCCTGAAAAGTCAAACTTCTGCTGTCACCCCGGCAGAGCCGGGGGTTTACTCATTTTTATTAAAATTTTGATCAAGATATCGTCCATCCTGGCCATCAGGGAGCAATCATCCGGTCAAACGTGCCGCCATCGGCAAAATGGGTTTGCTGCGCCTTGTCCCAACCGCCAAACACCGCATCGATGCTGAAAAGATCGATTTTCTCAAAGGCGGTGCCAGCGGGGCCCGCCCGTTCCGGGAACGCCGGTCGATAGTGATTTTTGGCGGCAATTTGCTGTCCGCTGGGGGTATACAGATAGTCCAGATAGGCTTGCGCCACGGCACGGGTGCCCCGTTTGTCCACCACCTGATCCACCAGAGCGACCGGTGGTTCCGCCAGGATGCTCACCGAGGGCATCACCCGCTCAAACTTGTCGGGACCGAAGGCATCCAAGGCCAGATAGGCCTCATTTTCCCACGCCAGCAACACATCCCCGATGCCCCGCTCGGCAAATGTGGTGGTGGAGCCGCGAGCACCCGAATCCAGTACCGGCACATTCTTGTACAAGCGCGTCACAAAGGCCTTGGCCTGCTCCTGGTCATCCTGGTGTTGCCGCAAGGCATAGCCCCAGGCTGCCAGATAATTCCACCGCGCACCACCCGATGTTTTGGGATTGGGGGTGATCACTTGCACCCCCTCCTTCACCAGATCGTTCCAATCATGGATGCCCTTGGGATTGCCCTTGCGTACCAGAAAAACAATGGTGGAATAATAAGGCGCACTGTGGTTGGGCAGGCGTTGTTGCCACGAGGCGGGCAGCAAGCCGGCTTTTTGCGCGATGGCGTCAATGTCGTAGGCCAAGGCCAGGGTGACCACATCGGCCTCCAGTCCATCGATGACAGCCCGCGCCTGTTTGCCGGAACCACCGTGGGATTGCCGGATGACCACCTGATCACCCGTCTTCTCCGACCAGTATTTGGCAAATTCGGCGTTGACAGCCTGGTATAATTCACGGGTAGGATCATAGGAAACATTCAGCAAAGTCAATTCCTTGGCCAAGGCAAACCGGGTCACCAGGGGACTGACAAGCAGAATGCTTGTCAAGACAAGCAGCACGACCGACCATTTTCGAGCCTGGATACGCATAAATTGTCCTCCTTGTCATGAATGCCAATGGATCACGCAAAACGATGCTCAAGATCACGAGAACGCATCGTAGCACGATACAACAGCACATTATAATAATATAAAAATATTTTCTAATAACAATTTGTAAAATAGAAAATCATTATACAATATATTATTGTATAATAAGACAGATCAACAGACAGAGTCAGTCTAATTGTATAATATTTAATTTAAAATTTTAAATTTACGGTTGGGGGAAATGGTCGTCATGGGTGCAACAAACCAGGCTGAAAGCGCAGAGGGAGATTATGTTATGACTATTTATTCTAAACAGATTGGGGTGACTGGCAAAATCAGGGTGGTGGGATCCTCTTCCGGGGAGGCGGAGAGCGGTCGCGGCCATCCACCGACGGAACCAATCAACACATAATATGTGTTGATTGTATCAGACCAGGATGCGGGGTGGGCGGGCAATCAGGTGGGGTCATTCTCTGGCGGCAGGGGGGAATGTGCGAATTTGACGTGATTTTTTTTCAACTTGATCTCGCAACGCGCCATTTCACGCCCCAGATAGAGTGCGTGGGAAATTTCCGACAAGGCGCAATCCCGTGCCAACATTTTTTCCAGTGTTTCTGGTTCTTTGGCGCGATATTCCTTGAGAAGCCGCCCCTGGTAGAGGTGCTGGACGACAATTTCCTGGGTGTCGTCATCCGTGCTGAGCAACAGTTCGCCGTTCGGGTCCATGCGCAACGACCGTTTGCCCGTGGCCAAGTCCACCCGATCATCGCTCTTTTTGGCCAAGGCGATGGCCTGGGCACGGGCCAAACCGTTGCCTTGTGGATCGATGCTGATGGAGTGGCTGATGATCGTCAACGATCCGACCGGCAGCGGTACCCGGTCGGCCACATATCTTTGCACGGCCATCAACCCGTAGACATTGCGCAGCCAGCCATCCAGGGCATTGTGGGTGCGAAAGGTGGCGGTCAGGGTCAACTGACCGGCCCATTTGCGGAAAAACAAGGCCACCAGGCAAGGATGGCCTCGGGTGATGGGCAGGGTATCCCGATTGCTGTCCCACAGGGCAATATAGGCACGACGAGATTCCGCATCTTCCCGGAGATGGCAGATGGCCGTCTCCAGGGTATCGATCACCCCGGTTCCAGACTGAAAATAGCCGCGCAAACGGTTGCCATAGGTATAAGGTTGCTCGGCAGAAGGGGTGGGATCGAGCAGGGTGGCCTGATAGGCGTGCAGATCGGCCAAGGCAAAGCCCCATTTGGCCAACGGGACCGGATCCTCCTCGGCGGGTTCCTGGATGATCACCTTCATGTTTTGCAGTTCGATGCGTTCCCCCTTGCGCAGCTGCTGGCGGTGACCGAAGCGAACGAGGCGAAAGATCACCTCCTGCCAGGCCTCCAACGGCGTGTGGCGCATCAGGCTATGCCCACCGGGATGGGATGGATACCATTGGACGACAGGCTGGGGAATGGTGCGCCGAACGCGCTCGGCCTGGCAGGGTTGTTGGGGGGGGCGTTCCGCAAAATAGCTTTGGAGGGCGGCGGCCAACTCGGGTTCGCGATGCACGCTCAAATCCGTCACGGTGAGAGGTCGGGTGCGGAAATCTTCGGGTTTGACCGAGCCATCCATTTTTTTGTCGGTGCCAATGATGCGATACATGGGGGTGCCCAGGTAGGTGGTCTCCTCCAGGCCACGGGCAAAAAAGCCGATCAACTCCTGGCGGGCGTTGGCCAGATCCTTGCCCAGAATGACGAGATACGCGATTTGCGGATTATACAGAAGATTGTGCAACAACTCAGGCAAACCATTGCCGTACAGGGTGCCCAAGGCGGCGATGCGCGAGGTGTGGGGATCGAGATCGATGCCATGGGTGGATAATTTTTTATAAACGGTCTTGACCGGTGACCAAAGGGTCACGACACCGATATCCCCCTGGGGATTGATGATCTGGAGTTTGTCTTTATAGTATAGAGGTTCAAACATCTGGCCCTTGTCACGTCACAGTATGGTCTTGTTTGGCAGCGGAAAGGTCACGGGGTCAGTAAGGCTTTGCCCTCACCACCCACCCAGGTTGCCACCCAATCGATGATGGCCCCATAGACCGCCCCGGACACCAATGTACCGCAAAAAATCAGCCACGGGGAGAGTTGCGGTGTCGCCGGACCACTCAGAGCACCCAAGGCCAAAGGCAATGATACGATGGCACCCAGGCAGGCCCCCCGCAACCACGGTCGATACGCAAAGCCCAGAACCGGGTGAACCGTGAACGCCCCGGCCAATGCCACCACCAGACCGATCAGAATGCGATCCGTCAGAATGGCCCAGAACAGGGGGTTGGTGGGGCTGGCCAATTCGGGCTGGTGCCCAGCGGCCAGAAAAACACAGAGTAGTCCGCACAGCACCCCCAGAACAAGGGCGGTCACAAATCGTTTGGCGGCAGGACGGGTGGTCATGGCAGGTTCTCCACATAATGGAAGATGGATCAATAACAATCAGGGGTCCAGGGGGATTATCCCCCTGGTGGGGTCCAGGGGCAAAGCCCCTGGTGGGGGTTTGGGGGCGAAGCCCCCAACAACGGACCCTACCAATCACTGGTCGCGGTTCAGGCCTGGGCCTGATCCAGGCCCATGGCCTTCATCCGCCGCCACAAGGTACTGCGACTGATGCCCAGTTTGCCCGCCACGGCCTGCATCTGCCAGCGTGATTCTGCCAATGTGCGCAAGATGGTCTCCCGATCGGGCCCCTCACCGGCCGGTTCCCCATTTTTCAAGGGACGCCCGCGGTGGGTGGTCTTGCCAGCAGACAACGGCCGCCCACTCGCGGGGGCAACGCGGACCCGCAGATTGGGTGGCAGATTGGCATAGGTCAACACAGGTTGACGGGCAACCACCATGGCATGTTCCAGCACATGCTCCAATTCCCGCACATTGCCCGGCCATGGATGTTCCATGAGAACCTGGAGCACCTCGTCACTGACCCCTTTGGTCGCCCGTTTCAAATGCGCATTCAATTTGGCCACAAAATGGTCGATGAGCAACGGTATGTCACCCTTGCGTTCCCGCAGTGGCGGCAAATGCACCGCCACCACGGCGAGACGATAGTAGAGATCTTCGCGAAAAAGCCCCTTTTGCACCTGTTCCGGCAAGTTGCGGTGCGTGGCCGTCACCACCCGCACATCCACCTGAATGGGCTTATCGTCTCCCACAGCCTCAAACACCTTCGTTTGCAAGACGCGCAACAGTCGCACCTGCATGGCCAGGGAAATGTCGCCTATCTCGTCCAGAAAGAGGGTGCCGCCGTCGGCCATCTTGAAACGGCCCATTTTGTCTCGTATGGCACCCGTGAAGGCACCTCGCACATGACCAAACAACTCGCTTTCCAGCAATCCAGAGGGCAGGGCGGCGCAGTTGACCGCCACAAAAGGTTGATGCCGGCGATGGCTGGTGTCGTGCAGGGCGCGCGCAACCAATTCCTTGCCCGTACCGGTCTCTCCGGTGATGAGTACCGTGGAGTCCACGTCCGCCAATCGCTCAATCAGTTCATAAACCTCCCGCATGACCCGACTGGAACCCACCATCTTTTGCCAACCCTGCCGTATTTGCGTTTCCCGTTCCAACATGACCAGGCGACTTTCGTCCCGCACGACCAGAATCACGCCCAGGGCATCGTCTGCCGGATCCAGAAAGGGGGAGGCGGAACAACTGAAAATGCGCTCCTGGCCCGCCTTGGTCACGGCAATCGTGCGCACGGTGCGATGATCGTCTTTCGCGGCCTGCACCTGCTGCAACAAAGGCTCCATCAGGGCAAAAAACCAGTCTGCCTCATCCTGCAACAGGTGGTGGATGGACGCAGAGTCGATCTTCAGAATATGGGTGGCGGCATCATTGATTTGCAGGATGCGCCCATTTTTATCCAGCACGACAATCGCATCATCCACCCCCCGGAAGACGGCTTCCATCCGATTGTCCATGATGGCCCGCTCATCCCGCAGTTGCTTGTGTTCCAGGGCCAGACCAACCACATGGCTGAGTTCCGTCGGCATGATGGGTTTGATCAGATAATCGAAAGCCCCTTCCCGCAAGGCCTCCCGCACGGTTTCCACATCAGGAAAACCTGTAATCAGAATCACATAGGTTCGCGGACAACGCTGCCTGATCTCGGCCAGGAGTTGCAGCCCGGAACCATCCGGCAGACGGAGATCGGCAATCACCAAATCGAAGGTCTGCTGTTGCAATGCCTCGGTGGCCTGCTCGAGCGAACTGGCGATCACCGTGGCATGCCCGAACCGAGACAGAATGATGGAGGTCATGTCCTGGATCAATTCGTCGTCGTCCACAACCAACACAGAGGCACTCATGGCACCATCCCGCGTTGCCAAATGTCCTTTGAACCCGTCGCCAAGACACGCATGACTCGTTTCAATCCTCGGAGTGATTTTGAACAAATTCGCACAAAACTATTCAAATTATATTTACATGCAAATTCAATAACTTGGTCACTACAGCGAGAAAATATTTCTGGCGAACCTGACACAACGCAACAGCACGGGAATAAAATATCGTATTGAAATGAATGGAATTATTGACACACGACTGCGGCGGAACAAATTTTGCGCAGGAATGTTTCTTAATACCATTGTTTCTAATTAAAGACAAGGAAAAAGTGCCAGCACCTGCGACGGGAGACGGCTTACCTGTTAAAAATTTTATTCTATAACAAATTGTTATAGAAAAATACACCCTCGGGGTACCTGAATTTTTCCAGAACCTGAAAACGGTATAAAACTTGCGATAATTGCAAATGGTGCACAGAGTCTGTTTCACGCTTTCCTGGAGGTGGGCGATGACAATTTTCGAAAAATGGTGGGGGGAGCCTGCGATGAGTTCCGAGCAAAGATTATGGATGGCTGTGCTGAAAACGGCACTGCATGACGCCTTGTCGGGTGAAACACCTTCCGTCATGGAGACCGCCAAGCGTTGGTTCCGTGAAGGGGGGCAACATTTCCAGATGGTCTGCGACCTGGCCAGTTGTGACGCCAGCCTGGTCCGGGAAAAGGCGTTATCCGTACTGGACCAGGAACCGGCTGTTTGAGCCGTTCCTGCTTCTCTTTATCCCCTGCGCAGTAATCATGCCTGCGCTGGCATCTCTCTGGAGGAAACCGTGTCATACCGCCCAAAAACAGAACAAAAGGAAAAACAGCCCATGGTAAACCTGAAAACCAACAGATTGCCGAACCAGCCTGCCTCGTTTGTCACCGCCGAACGGGAAGCAACGGCCAGCATTCACCACCTGCACTCCCGCATTCTGGAAGCGAAAGCATTGATCCGCAATCTGGAAGGCGTTTTGTGCGCCAATCCGTATCGCAACAAAGAGATCAACAGACTGGTGTGTCTGCGCGACGAATTGCGCAAATGGTATACCGTTCGACGCCAAATGAGCCAAACCAGAATGACAAAAGCGGGATGATGCCAGCAAAAATGGCATAAACACAGGACAGCACACTCAGAAGGTCGAACAGAATGGCGCACATATTGGTAGTGGATGATGATAGTGCCATCAGAATGTTTTTGATGGAAGTGTTGACCCATGCCGGACATTTTGTGACAGAAGCAGAGAGCGGTCATATTGCGTTGCAAGAACTCGCAACCCATTCCATAGATCTGATCATCACAGATATATTCATGCCCACAATGGATGGCATTGATTTTCTGGTGGCCGTATTGCGTACCGACCCGCACAAAAAAATCATTGCCGTTTCGGGTGGCCACACAGCCATTGATCACAGATCGGCGTTGGAGTTGGCTCGATCCTTCGGTGCAATGGACAGCATGGAAAAGCCTGTCCCAGTACACAGACTGATCAGAACGATCGAGCAGGCACTCCAGTAATCCGATCTGCGGTTGTTCTGCCTCAGTTGGAATCGGACAGTTGCCTTCGTTTTATAAGCTACATACAATGGCTACCAAACGGAGGAACGATCCATGGAAAAAAAGCGCAGAAGATATTCCCCTCAGGAAAAGACGGCCA
>JADFYM010000153.1 GCA_015233035.1 Magnetococcales bacterium | reverse complement strand
GACCCCCTGGATTCCCGCCTGCGCGGGAATGACGATGAAAATATTCGACCAAAACGCCCCAATACCCACTCCTGGATTCCCGCCTGCGCGGGAATGACGATACTCGTCAATTGTGACCGTGCGCAGTGTATCACCTTGCGGACCCAAAGGAAACAGACACATCGTGCCACGATTTTCGATTGCACAGGATGAAAAGGTTCTGTAATTATGGTGTTGCGTCCCCGAAATTCTGTGTCCCCGAAATTCTGGATGCGACAGGAGGGCTTTGAACAAGCGGTCATGGGGTTGGGCGATCTCGTTCATAAAGCGAGCATATCAGGTCCACTCGCACAAGTCACCAAATCCTGCAAACGAGAAATGACCAGTCTGGGCATGCCGACGATTCTCTGGAATTTGGTGTTGTATGCCCGAAATTTCCGGCCAGACCGGGAACGGAACACCATAGGGAAACCCCTGCGGACTCAACCACCCTCTCCTGCCGTCGACGCGACAGTCATCTCGCTGGCGTCCCACGCAAACACCTTTCGTCCGGCCAATGCGCCGGGGAGCAGCACCAACGGCAACCACCCTCTCCTGCCGTTGGTGCGCTGGCTCCCAAGAGCACCGGAAATCCAGAAGATCCCTCTTGAAATTAGTCGCGAACAGGGATGCGTTGGAAGGCAATTTTTCTAGCGTTAATATCGACTTCCCATGCCATATTATCTGGTTCCGGTGTGTTTGCACCCGCCAATACGCAAGGAATGCCATCCCGGTTTGGCCATTCACCTTGCACATGCTTGTGACCAAATAATACGACATCCACGCGACCGGCAATAACAGCACGTAATTTTTCAGCGTCCTTGAGCTCCATGTTCGGAATAATAGGGTCATGGAGGAGACGATACGCATTTCAGGAAGTTCTCCACCACGTTGCTGCGGCGCGACAAGCCCGGCGGCATCCTGGTTGGCAGCGACCACACCGGAAAATTCCCGTCACGAAAGATCCGCCAGCACACTCTCCAGCGTTGGGGCATCCAGTATCCGCAGGCTCCACTCCTCCAAAGACGACAAGTCTGCCTTGGCGATTTTTTCGTTGGCCCATTCGGGCACGTTGCCAAAGCGGCGTTGCAGTTGGCGCACCAGCATCTTGGCCTCGCCTTTCTGTTCGCCTTCCTGGATGCCAACCTGGATGCCTTCCTGGCGAAGAAATCGCGTTATTTCGGACAGGGCGTCTCGCTGGCAGAGGTGGGTCAGACAATGACCGAATTTCGAGTGGGTTTCGTTTCCTGTCAAACCGATCAGGTCAACAGGATACACCACCGAAAAACCCAGCGCACCCCCCGCCTACGCCCCCATCTCCCCCAACAACCGCCGAACCAGCGACTCCAACTCGGCGGGGGAGAGATATTCCAGGATCAGCTTGCCGCGTCCCCGCACCTGGGTGATGGTCACTTTGCTCCCCAGAGTGGCAGACAGACGGCTCTCCATCTCGACAATCACCGGTTCCCGATGATGACCACGCGCCACCGCAACCTTGGGCTGCTCCGGCGTCGGCTCCACCGCCCGTTCATCCTGCAACTCCCCCCGCTCCCGGCGCACCAGCACCTCGGTCTCCCGCACCGACAACCCCTGAATGGCGACCTCCTCCGCCAGTTGAATCAGCCGCTCGGGCTTTTCCTCCAACCCCAGCAGTGCCCGCGCATGTCCCATGCTCAACGAACCATTCGCCACCCAGGCCAACACCGGTTCCGGCAGACGCAGCAGGCGCAACAGATTGGTGATCGCCATGCGACTCTTGCCCACCCGCCGCCCGATCCGTTTGTGGCTGTAGTCAAACTCGCGAATCAAAAGATCATAGCCCCGCGCCGCCTCCACCGGGTTTAAATCCTCCCGTTGCACATTTTCCAGAATGGCCACCTCCAACGATTCGCCATCACTGAGATTGCGCACCAGGGCCGGAATTTTTTCCAGACCCACCAGCACCGCCGCGCGCCACCGCCGCTCGCCCGCAATCAGTTCATAATGGTCGGTACTGCCCCCCAGCGGCCGCACCAGAATGGGCTGCAACACACCCTGCTCGCGAATGGACTCCGCCAACTCTTCCAGAGCCACCGCATCCATCTCCCCACGCGGCTGGCGCGGATTGGGCTGAATGCGCTCCACCGGCACCAGACGAATCGCCTCCTGCTCCGTCTCCAACACCGCCGCCTCGCCCAACAAAGAACCCAATCCACGGCCCAGCGTCATTGTTTCCATCGTCATGGCTTCTCAGTCCTCTTGTGCAACAGTTCAAGGGCCAAACGCAGGTAGGCCTGCGCCCCCACCGAGGGAAGATCATACCACACCACCGGTTTGCCAAAACTGGGGGCTTCGCTCACCGCCGCATGGCGGGGAATCACCGTGTCAAAGACCTTGACGCCCAAATGTTGGCGCACCTCCCGGGCAATCTGCACCTGGCCAACCAGAGAGGCATCAAACAAAGTCAGCAAAATCCCCTCCAGTTCCAACCCCGGATTCAAACCGCGACGCACCACATCCAGGGTGCGCAACAATTGACTCATCCCCTCCATGGCATAAAATTCACATTGCAAGGGGACCAGCACGGCATCCGCCGCCACCAGACCATTCACCGTCAACAAGCCCAGCGAAGGCGGACAATCGAGCAGGACAAATTCATACGCATCGACCATACCCTTGAGACGCTTGCGCAACCACCCTTCCCGCGCCGGAGCCGTCACCAGTTCAATCTCCGCCCCACTCAAATCAGGCGATGAGGGAATCACCTGCAACCACGGGGAGACCACGGTACGCACCACCTGGTCCAAGGTTTTTTGCCCAATCAAAAAATGGTACAGAGAGGGGTGCGGTCCATCCTTGCGCAGACCCACGCCGGTCGAGGCATTGCCCTGGGGATCGCAGTCCAACAACAAGACCCGCCGCTCCGTGGCCGCCAGTGCCGCCGCCAGATTGACGGCTGTGGCGGTCTTGCCCACACCACCCTTCTGGTTGACAATCGCTATAATTCGGGCCATGGCCTTATCCAACACACTCCCCTTCACGCAGGCATTGATCATCCATTTTCTGGGGAGGCGGTTAAACCGCCTCCCCAAACCCCTCCACCCTTTTTTTTAATCCTGATCAAGGGGGTCCGGGGGGGATTATCCCCCCCGGTGGGGTCCAGGGGCAACGCCCCTGGTGGGGTCAGGGGCAACGCCCCTGGTGGCCAACACAATCATCAAGCCCTAACCGCGCCCTATCTTCAGGCGCACAATAACCCCGCTCCAAGAGGAGATCAGGCAACCAGCCAATGCCCCTTGTTCAGGCGCACAATAACCCCGCCCCCCGCCACCGCCACCGGCTGGATTTGCGGGGTCTGGAACAGACGGCCCACCGGACTGAGCCGCAACCCGGCCACATCTTCGGCATGATTGCGCCCCTTGAGAGCCAGATAAGCCCCGGTGGGACGCAACAACGGATGGGCCAACTCTGCCCCATAAGCCAAACTGCCCAACGCCCTGGAGATCACCAGATCATAGGCCTTTTTTTCCTGCGCGCCCAGTTGCTCTGCCCGCATGGCCAACACCCGCACCCGATCCCCCAACGCCAGTTGTTCCACCACCGTCTCCAGAAAGCGGGCTTTTTTTTGAATGCTCTCGACCAGATGAATGGTCTGGGGCGGACGACACAAAATGGCCAGCACCAGACCGGGCACGCCCCCGCCGGAACCCAAATCCGCCACGCAGGCAGACGCCGAAAAATGGGCCAACAACGGCACCGCATCCAGAAAATGGCGGTCCAGCAAATCGGTGGTGATCGAGGGCCCCATCAGGTTGAATTGCCGATTGGCCTGCAACAACAGGCGACTGAACTGTTGCAAATCCGCACGCTGGCGCACCGAAAGCGACCAGCCCAGGATCTGCTCCATCCGGGCAAAACAGTCCGACCACGCCTCTGGAGAAAAGTCTGTCACCGCCTGATCCATAGACCTCAACCCACCCTTGTCACCCGATTATTCAACAGATCGAGGCGCGATTGTCGCCTGTCGCCCCGTTCCCACCATCGCCACCCGGACCATTCCCGATCAAACCCATCATAAATACGCGGAAAAATCGGCATGGACAAGCCAAAACACCGTTTTTCTCTTGCATTGTGTTGAAAATTTTCCTTAGTCTGTAGGGAGGGGGTGGCAAGACCGCGCCACAGGTTCTTGGCGCAAAAATTGCTCAAATTGGCTTCGAAAGATACACGCAACCTTGTAACGAGGCAATACAATGAGTACTTGGAAAAAGTTGACACAGGCCGTCTCGCAACTGAGTGGCGCAAACAAGGTGATCAAACGACCACCGGGCAGCACTTCCGGCCCAATCGACCCGATCAAAGAGACGGACGATAACGATAGCATTCTGATCAACGAGGCCAGGATCGTCGAAATGCTCATGCACACCGTGGACAGCAACACGGAAGTGCTGATTTCCTTTGGCAGCAAGGTGATCGCCTATAAAACGCACCTGCTGCCCGAAAAAGAGACCGGTCCCGGTGCCAGTGGGGAGCCCTCCAGCGAATATTTGCGGGACAGAGCCTACATCGTGATCAGCCCGCCCGATCCGCCCGATGGGACCACCAAACTTTTGAACAGCCAACTGGCAACCATCTCCTTCGTCTACGGTGGCAAGTTTAACGAGTTTGAGTCGCGTCTCATGGAGGATATTTTGCAGTTGTCGGCCTCCACCGCCCAAAGACCCGGAATGCCCCTCAGAGCCGGCATGCCCGTCGTGCCGCCCAGACCCGGAATGCCGCCCATGCCAGGGATGCCCCCCAGGCCAGCGGGGATGCCCCCCATGCCGCCCAGGCCCGGTGCCGCCCCCAGGCCCGGTCTGCCCCCCATGCCCGGTCTGCCCCCCATGCCCGGTACAGCCGATGCCGCCGCCAAGTCCGATGTGCCACCCGGTACACCCGGCAGCGCGGAGGAGATCATGGACCGTGCGGCAGAAAAGAATTCATTCAAAATCAGCTTTCCCGACAAGGTGTTCCGCAAGCCGCAGCGACGCAGTACGGCGCGGGCCAAATATTCCGAAGAGGCCCGCGTGGCCCTCAGCATCACGCGGGAGGCCGGACTCACTTTTTTTGCCCGCATCGTGGATGTCAGCACGGGAGGCATCTGTTTCCAGTTGCCCGAAGATGAGGCCCCCATCTCCGAAGGATCCGAAGTGATCGTCACCTTCCATTACTGGCAGGAGGAGGAAGAGTTGCAAGTGACGGAAAAGGGCACACTCCTGAAAATGGGTAACCGACAGGGCAAAACAGTGGGACAGGTGGTCTTTTCCAACGAATCCTACGAGGTGATTCGGGAAATTGGTGAATTGGTCGCCTATGTGGAGCGGGTTCGTTTGCAGGCCAGAGGCAAGAGATAGGGGTAGCCAATCGGGCTGGATTATGCGATACCAAAACACCCGCAGGCGTGGCGATGGGTGCCGGGGATCCTGCCAGCGCAGACCATAAAGAGTGGGATCAGGATTACTGAAGGATAGGGAGAAATTCGTGATAAACGTCAAGACCAAAAGGCAGATCAGAAAACCGCGCAACATTGTGGAAATTTTGATGCTCGCCATTGAGGAGAATGCCTTGGTGGATGTCATCATCCAGCCGGCCGGGGTGCGCACCAATGCCTTTTTTGTCTGTATGGATGGCAATATGGGCAAGCGCGAGTCCCTGATACTCACCTCCTTGAATACCGAAGAAGAGGTCCGGGCCTGCCGCGAAAGCACCACCATCAAAATTTTTTCGCAGACGGTGCGCTATCTGATCGAGATCAATGGCCAGTTTGCCGACATGGTCGATGTCCGGGGAACGCCTTGTGTCCGCCTGGTCTTCCCGGATGTGATTTATATCTCTGCCCAGGCGCGCCAATTCAATCGACGCCGCGTGCCGTTCAGTGTGGACTTGCCGATCATCATCGACATGAAAGCACAAAAACCGTTCCGGGCACAGGTGTTTGACATCTCGGTGGGGGGATGTTCCTTCATCCGCCATGTGGATGAGTCCCATCTGTTCACCCCGACCTTTCCCAAAGGGACGGTCATCAAGGCCTCGCTGCTCTCCCCCGACAGAACCAACCCCTATGAGGTACCCTTGAGTGGGGTGGTGCGCAAAATTTTTACCATGCGCAACCGCTACAACGAGATCATGGAGATGATCGGGGCAGAATTCAACCTGATCTCCACCGATGCACGGGGTGATTTCAACAAACTGTTGCGTTTTATCGACGATGAATGTGGTCGCGACAAAAGGCAATCCAATCCCGTGATTGACCGCTGTGTCCTGGAACAGGAAGGGTTGCAGGGCGACTATGTCGATGTCCATCAGGCCATCGATTCCGGCGATCCCGATCTGATGCTCAACATGTTGTCCATCTGGCGCATGGATCCCAATGCGCGGCGGGCCTTGATCAGTGGCATCATCAAGATCGGCATGATGCGGTCCGGTCTGTCGGCGCAATTGGTGTCGGCCCTGCAAACCATCGCCGCCATCGAATGGTCCTATGATGCCGATATGCTGGTCGAAGCCATCATCGAACGCAAGCATGTGACCAGTGCCTTGAAGGTGCTGGACATCATCCCCGAGGAGTCGGCCAACACCGATTCTCTCGTCAAGATGATCATCATGTTGGCCTCTCCTGAAAAGCTGCTGGAGGCGGTGCGGATTTGTGCGCACAAGCCCCGTATCCAGCAAAATCTGCTGCCGGCCCTGGCCAGGACAGCACCTGTCAAATATTTGATTGAGGTATATCAGTATATTCCCAAGGGGTCGCCACTGCTGGAAAGTTTGCTGGAACTGATCCTGGAAAAGACCAAATCCACCATGGAGTTGATGCCGTTGATCCGTTCGGCGGAAGATGTCCATTCTGCCGCCTTTCTCAAACTGGTACAACGGTTTGCCAAGGGGGCACCGGTCAAGGAACTGGTCAAGTTGCTGGAAATTCAGGTCAGTGACAAGACCCAGGTGGGAGAATTTTTGGTCATGGAGATTGTCGCCCGTGGCAAACCGGAACATATCCTGGAAGCCTTCCATTATGTCAGCATGGACTCTTTTTCGTCCGTCGCCCTGGCCTTCGGCTTGTCCCGTTGCGGCCTGCCATACCAGTTGGAAGAGGCACTGACCCGGACGGAGACATTGCCCAGAGCCGCAACCATCCTCTACTATACCCGGTTGAAACAATCGTTGGAAGAAGAACAGGGCTTCAATCTGACCAACCTGGCCAGAATGCTCAAACTGGACAGAAGCGTGGAAGAAAACCGCGCCGCTTTGATCAAAATAGAACGAGAGGCCAGAAAATTGATCATCGAGACCGAGGAGCGGTTGTGCCGACTGTCGGAAATCCTGCATGGTTCCGTCACCGGTCGGTTGAAACGGCAGTAGGGTGATGGTGGCACTTTACAGGGGCTTTGCCCCTGACCCCACCAGGGGCTTTGCCCCTGGACCCCACCGGGGGGGATAATCCCCCCCGGACCCCCTTGATAATGATCATGATCTCTGGGGGGGCGGTTCTCCGCCCGCCCCAGAATGGCCGATGCAACTCAAACCACCAAAAACTTGGGCGTTGTGGTTAAATTGCGACACCCTTCCGCCTCCACCAGCACCACATCCTCCAGCCGCACCCCCCCCATATCGGGATAGTACAACCCCGGTTCCACCGTGACCAGATGCCCCACCGCCAACAATTGCCCGCGCTGACCGATCCGGGGCGATTCATGAATCTCCAAGCCCAGACCATGCCCGGTGCCATGGAAAAACCCCTCCTGCAACCCCTCTGCCGTGCGACCGGTGGGAAAACCGGCGGCGGTCAGATGCTCCGTGACCGCCGCATGGACCACCTGCCCATCGACGCCAGCCCGAATCCGCGCAAAGGCCACCTCCTGCGCCCCCCGCACCGCCTCCCAGGCCCGTTGCACCCGCTCCGAAGGGGTGCCCCGGCAGACGGTGCGGGTCATATCGCCCCAATAACCGCTGCTGGCCATGCGTGGAAAAATATCCAGAATAATCGGCTGATGCGCCGCCAACGGCCCCGAACCTTCCTCGTGGGGGTCCGCCCCCTGCCGTCCACCCGCCACAATGGTGTGTTGCGGCACAGCCCCATGGCGGATCAGAAAAGCATGAATTTCACCCCGTACCGCCTCGCTGGTCAACGGTTCTGCCCCCTGATAGAGCAGACCATCGGCACCGATGCGGGCCGCGCGAATGAGATCGATCCCCACCAGCATGGCCTCCCCCGTCAGGGCCAGGGCCGCCTCGACCGCCGCCACCTCTTCAGGACGCTTGCATTGTCGCTCCGGCCAGAAGGACTCTTCCACCGGGGTCACCGCGATCCCTGCTGTGCGCAGATAATCGGCCAGCCCCAACGGAAAATCGCTGGGCACCAGGGCCTGTTCAATCTGCAATTCCTGGAGAAAAAAGGCGATCAGGGCCCGCTCACCGCCCGGTCCATCGGGATGGTACTGCTGGTATCGTGCCTGGATGAGGCTCCAATCGTGCAGACGGTCCGCCCGCGCGCACCGCCGCGCCCGGTCGATCTCCAGTGTACTCAAGACAATGTGCCGCACGCCATCGGGCGCGCAAACGAACAGAAAGGGATCGGGGGCGAAGAAGCCGGTGATGTAGAGGAGATCCGCCGAATGTTCGCTGGCGGCATAGAGGAGACGGACGGGCATTTTGGTCATGGGCGTCCCCAGGGGCTTTGCCCCTGGACCCCACCGGGGGGGATAATCCCCCCCGGACCCCCTTGATCATAATCCAACGTCCTCAACTCCAGGCCACAATTTGTTGCACCAACTTTTCGATCCCAACCCCCATCTCCGCAATGCCAGCGGCACACATATAGGCGGCAGTTGTCACCACCTTGTGGGCGGCATCAACCACGATGGTATCCGCCGTACTCTCCTGATGGCGGTTGCCGGTGGCCACAATACCCTTGGCGGTCTCCGCATCACCGGGATCGTTGCCGATGGTGAGCAGCAGATCCCGCCCCGGCAAGGCGGCGGCCAACACGGCGGGGGCAATACAAGTCGCCCCGATGGGCTTGCCCGCCGCGTGCATCGCCTGGAGCAAACCCACCAACGCCGGATTGACCAGAACCGGAGCAACACCCAACGCGAGATTGGAAAGATTTTTGGCCGCGCCAAAGCCACCCGGCAGGATCACGGCATCCAGTTGGTCGGCCTGCACCGTGGCGAGATCACGCACGGCACCACGGGCGATGCGGGCTGATTCCACCAAGACCTGGCGCACCTCATCGCTCGGCTGGCCGGTGAGATGGTTGACGACATGGTGTTGGGACACATCCGGTGCCAGGCAGACCGCCTGGACCCCGGCCCGATCCAAGAAATAGAGCACCAAGGTCGCTTCGTGAATCTCCGCGCCGTCGTACACGCCACAACCCGACAAGACCACACCCACCTGTTTTTTGGCCATGGACAGATCCCTCCCGCACAATGGATAAAAGCCTCTCTTCAACGAGAAAAAGACGCCTGGTTACAGAGTGGCACTCGGGATGCCGAAAAAGTTGCGGGATTTTCTGCCGGTCTGGATGCGTTGTTTCTGGAAATAGTCGTCCACACGATCATGGGTCTTGCCCCCTTTGACCGCCACCAGGATGACCCAGACCAAAAATAACACCGGAATCAGGTTTAACAGTTCCATCTTGATACACTCCCCAAAGAAAGGCCGCTCTATTGGGCAGTTTAACATGCGGCTGGCGGGCAGGCAAGCGGGCGGGGAGCGGTTGGTAAAAATGATTCCTTCATGGTATATTGTTCGAGTGGGCGTTTACGCAACCCTTGCGGCCGGGAGAACAGCATGACCATCACCGAAGCCAAACTGACCACCATGAGTGGCCGCATTGTCGAGACCATTCATCCAGAACGCATCATTCTGTTCGGCTCCCACGCCCGTGGGGAGGCGGGACCGCATTCGGATGTGGATCTACTGGTCATCACAACCGAAACTTACGGTCCCCACAACTGTTCTGCCTCAGTTGGAATCGGACAGTTGCCTTCGTTTTATAAGCTACATACAATGGCTACCAAACGGAGGAACGATCCATGGAAAAAAAGCGCAGAAGATATTCCCCTCAGGAAAAGACGGCCA
>JADFYM010000152.1 GCA_015233035.1 Magnetococcales bacterium | reverse complement strand
CTCGCATCCAAAAAGATGTGTGCATAGGGTAGGGACCCCACCAGGGGGATAATCCCCCTGGACCCCTATAACTGCACAATATGATTCTGATTTTTTATCAATATGAAGATGTGTGCATAGGGTAGGGTGGGGTCCAGGGGCAAAGCCCCTGGCGGGGCTCGGGGCGGAGCCCCGAATGGGGGCATCGAAAGACTGTGCAGTAAAACGTGACACAGTTGCAACAGGTTGGCGACTCTAAACCGAGCCCACCACGGGATGCGTAGTTTTTGAACGTCATTCCCGCGCAGGCGGGAATCCAGGTGGTACATGCGAAACCTGGATCCCCGCCTGCGCGGGGATGACGGAAACTACGCATTCCGAAACAGGTGCGGTTTAACTCCGGGGGGGGTGTTTTTCCGGGGCTTCGCCCCGAACCCCACCAGGGGCGTTGCCCCTGGACCCCACCGGGGGGGATAATCCCCCCCGGACCCCCATGATAATAGACACATTTTGCGATGTGTATAACGGGATGGGCGTTGCCCCCAACCCCACCGGGGGGGGATAATCCCCCCGGACCCCCTTGATCTTGACCTGATTAAAAAACTGGCCGAACGTGTGCCACTGTATGGGATCCCACATGAGACAAGAACCCACCGAAAATTCTGACCCCAAGCGATTGGAAAATCTGCCCCAACTTTCCCTGGCAGAGGCGGCTTGGATGGCTGGCGTTACCCCGGATTCTTTTGAACGATTCCTGGAGGTGGCCAATTTGGGCCCTGTGCGCAGTCTGCCCATTCTGGATCTGGTGCGGGCCGGTTTTACCCTGTTGGGCCAACGCGAGGCACAACTGGCCATGTTCCGTTTGCAACTGGCGGCGGCTTTGCAACGGGAAAAGGAACTGACCGAGGCACTGCAATCCCAATTGACCGCTGGTATGGCGGTTCTTTCTGTATCCCCCCCCCCTCCTGCACCACAGCCTGTGCCACAATCGGTCCAGCGGTCGTCTGGCACCGCCTTCGCCCCTGCTGTCGAGCGCAAAGCGAAAAAACGCGGCAAAAAAAAATAGTGGCCTGTATTTAATAGTTGACAAAAAGCGTCGGATATTGCACCCTGCGCACCAATGGGTCGTGTCGGGCAGGAAAAGGGCGGAGTGCATCCATGTTCAGGAGTCTCAAGGACGATCTTCAGGCTGTTTTTCATCGGGATCCGGCGGCCCGCACGGTTTTGGAGGTATTGCTTTGCTATCCGGGTATTCATGCCCTGCAAGGGTATCGCCTGAGTCATTGGCTATGGAACCATCGTTGTCGTTTACTGGCCCGGTTTTTTTCCCAACTGATCCGTTTTTTGTCCGGGATTGAGATTCACCCGGCGGCCCGGATTGGCAAAGGGTTTTTTATTGACCACGGGATGGGTGTGGTGATTGGTGAAACGGCTGAAATCGGCAATAATGTGACCATTTATCATGGTGTCACCCTGGGGGGCACCTCCTGGAACAAAGGTAAACGCCACCCGACGCTGGGTGATCGGGTGATTGTCGGGGCAGGGGCCAAAATTTTGGGGCCCATTACCATCGGTGCGAATGCCCGCATCGGTTCCAATGCGGTGGTGGTCCGGGATGTCCCCCCCAACAGCACGGTGGTTGGTATTCCGGGACGCATTGTGGTCGGCCACGAACTGCACGACCATCCTGTGTTGTTTTCCTCTTATGGACAGAACGGGGAGATGCCGGATCCGGTGGCCAGGGCGGTGACCTGTCTGCTGGATCAGGTGCGCCAGATGGATCAACGTATCAAGGAACTGGAAAAAATGCCGGAACAGACCCCGTCTGGTCCGGTGGAGGGTGGAGAAGCTCCATGAAACTGACGACGCGGGGGCGGTATGCCGTGACAGCCATGTTGGATCTTTCGTGCCACGGGGTCGAGCGACCGATCTCCCTGGCGGATATTTCCACCCGGCAAGAGATTTCTCTCTCCTATCTGGAACAATTGTTTGCCAAACTGCGCCGGCAGGGACTGGTGCGCAGTGTGCGGGGGCCTGGGGGCGGCTATATCCTGGGCGGGGAACCGGAAGCCATTACGATTGCGGATATTATTCGGGCCGTGGATGAACCGATTCAGGCCACTTCCTGTGCGACGGGTTCGGGGCAGGGGTGTCGACCGGGGTCGGACAAGGCCAAAAATACGTCGCGTTGCATCACGCATCATCTTTGGGAAAAGGTGGGGCAGCACCTCAACCACTATCTGGAGTCGGTCCATCTGGGTCGTCTGCTGGAGGAGAGTCGTCAGGTCCAACCGCTCCACGCCCAAACGGGTGGCTTGGAGGGGGGGACGGGGCAGGGGACGGGGCATGATCTATCTGGATCATAATGCGACCTCGCCTGTGCATCCGCACGTGCTGGAGGGGATGCTCCCGTTTTTCACGGAGCGGGCTGGCAATCCTTCGTCGGTACACGGTGCCGGTCGTGCTGCCCGGCAGGGATTGGATGAGGCGCGCCGTCGCGTGGCGGTTCTCCTGGATGTGCATGAAAGTCAAATTGTCTTTACCAGTGGAGGCACCGAGGCCAACAATATGGCCCTGTTTGGCTATGCCGCCCGTTGTAAATTTCGCGGTCATCTGGTCACCAGTGCCGTGGAACATCCCTCGCTTTTGCAGGTGTGTGAACGGCTGAAACGGTATGGCATGGCGGTGACGGTGGTCGGGGTGGATGGCAACGGTTGTGTTCGCCCGGAGGAGGTGTTTGCTGCCCTGCGCGCGGATACCATCCTGGTGTCGATCATGCACGCCAACAATGAAACGGGCGTTGTCCAACCGGTGGCGGAGATTGGCCAAGGGTGTCGCACCCGGTCGCCTGCCGTTGCCTTCCATGTCGATGCGGTACAAACCGTGGGCAAGATACCGGTCCGGTTTGCGGCTTTGGCGGTGGATATGCTCTCTTTGTCGGCGCACAAGTTTGGTGGTCCCAAGGGGGTGGGGGCATTGGTCATCGACAAGTCATTCGTGCTCGACCCTTTGCTGGTGGGCGGGGGACAGGAGCGGGGTCGGCGGGCCGGGACGGAAAATTTGCCCGGTATTGTCGGTTGTGGGTTGGCCGCCGAGCGGGTGCAGACCGCCATGGCAGCGGAACACCACCGGTTGCAGCAGTTGCAGAAACATTTGGAAGCGGGTCTGCAGGCGGCCATCCCGGAATGTCTGATTTTTGGGCAACAGGCGGCGGTTCGGTTGCCCAATACCACCGCGTTGGGTATCTCCGGTATCCACGGGGAGACGGTGGTGATGAATCTGGATCTGGCTGGTTTTGCGGTGAGCAGTGGGTCGGCCTGCGGTTCTGGGCGCAGCCAGCCTTCCCATGTGCCCACGGCCATGGGCATGACGTCTGATCTGGCCAGCAGCATGGTGCGCGTCAGTCTGGGGTGGAATACCGCACCGGAGGACGTGGAGCAGTTTGTTGTTTGTTTTGCAAAGGTTATAAAAAGATTGCAACCCTTTTCCCATGCCGTCCCGCATGGAACCACCCTTGCGCTTGAATGATTGAGGCAATCGGCATGAAACTTCCTATTTATATGGACTACCAGGCCACCACCCCGATGGATCCTCGGGTATTGGAAGAAATGTTGCCCTGGTTTGTGGAAAAATTTGGCAATCCGGCCTCCCGTTCCCATGTGTTTGGCTGGGAGGCGGACCAGGCGGTGGAGAAGGCGCGGGAGCAGGTGGCCGCCTTGTTGGGGGCGGATCCCCGTGAGATTGTTTTTACCTCGGGGGCTACCGAGTCGGACAATCTGGCCATTCAGGGGGTTGCCCGCTTTTATCAGGATAAAGGCCAGCATATTATCACGCCGGTGACCGAACACAAGGCGGTGCTGGATACCTGTCGGTATCTGGAGGCAGAGGGATTTTCGATCACCTATCTGCCGGTCCAGAAAAATGGTTTGGTGGATTTGGATCTCCTGGCGGCGTCCATCACCGACCAGACCATTCTGGTGTCCATCATGGCGGCCAACAACGAGATAGGCGTTTTGCAACCGTTGGCGGATATTGGGCAATTGTGTCGCCAAAAAAAGGTGTTGTTTCATTGTGATGCCGCCCAGGGGGCCGGCAAGATGGCATTGAATGTCGATGCCATGTCGATGGATCTGGTCTCGCTTTCCGGGCATAAAATTTATGGTCCCAAAGGGGTGGGGGCCTTGTATGTACGGCGTCGGCCTCGGGTACGCTTGAAGCCCATCATTCATGGGGGCGGGCATGAGCGGGGGATGCGTTCCGGCACCTTGCCCACCCCGTTGCTGGTGGGGTTTGGCAAGGCCTGTGAACTGGCCATGCAGGAGATGGAGACCGAAAACCGTCATGTCCTGGCCTTGCGGGAGCGGTTGCGGGAGGGGCTTTTTTCGCAACTGACCCATTTGGAGTTGAATGGCGATTTGCAACACCGTTTGGCGGGTAACTTGAATGTTTCCTTCGGGTTTGTGGAGGGAGAATCCATGATGATGGCCATCAAGGATGTGGCGGTTTCGTCGGGTTCTGCCTGTACCTCGGCCTCCCTGGAGCCTTCTTATGTCTTGCGCGCGTTGGGTGTCAGTGAGGAACAGGCCCACACCTCCATTCGTTTTGGCTTGGGCCGTTTTACCACCGAAGAAGAGGTGAACTTTGTCATCAAAACAGTTGTCCAAGCGGTCAATCGTTTGCGGGAGATGTCGCCGCTGTGGGAAATGTCTCAGGCGGGTATCGACGTGAATTCCGTCCAGTGGGATGCGCACTGACCTTGGGATGTGGGTGCTTGGCAATTGAGGTTACGG
This sequence comes from Magnetococcales bacterium, assembly GCA_015233035.1. GTDB lineage: Bacteria > Pseudomonadota > Magnetococcia > Magnetococcales > Magnetaquicoccaceae > Magnetaquicoccus. The sequence continues at coordinate 5,366 of JADFYM010000152.1, read as the reverse complement.
GTAAGGGGTTGGATCATGGCTTACAATGAAAAAGTATTGGATCATTATGAAAATCCACGCAATGTGGGCAGTCTGGACAAGGAGGATCCCCAGGTGGGAACTGGCATGGTGGGTGCTCCGGCCTGCGGTGATGTGATGAAATTGCAGATTCGTGTGGATGATCAGGGGGTCATCTCTGACGCCAAGTTTAAGACCTTTGGCTGTGGTTCGGCCATTGCTTCCTCATCGTTGGTGACCGAGTGGCTCAAGGGCAAGAGTCTGGATGAGGCGTTATCGATCAAAAACCAGCAGATTGCCGATGAACTGGCCTTGCCGCCGGTCAAAATTCACTGTTCGGTCCTGGCGGAAGATGCCATCAAGACGGCGGTTTCCGACTATCGGAAAAAGCAGAAGGCGTTGGGGTAAAATGGTGCAGTGGCAGGGGTCCAGGGGGATTATCCCCCTGGTGGGGTCCAGGGGCGAAGCCCCCTGGTGGGGTTCGGGGCGAAGCCCCGCATGACACCGCCAGGACGTGGCCCTGCATGAGAGACGACCTGTCCCAGGATGGGACAAGTGTGGTTTGGATGAAGAATGAAAGACTTAAACCGAGCCCACCTCGGGATGCGTAGTTTTTCAAACGTCATTCCCGCGCAGGCGGGAATCCAGGCTGGATCTGGCACGATCTGCTTCGCCTGCCGCCGTCATTCCCGCGCCGGCGGGGATCCAGGTGGTACCTGCGAAACCTGGATCCCCGCTTGCGCGGGGATGACGGAAACTGCGCATTCCGAAACAGGTGCGGTTTATACTGCGCACGGTCACAATTGACGAGTATCGTCATTCCCGCGCAGGCGGGAATCCAGGAGTGGGTATTGGGGCGTTTTGGTCGAATATTTTCATCGTCATTCCCGCGCAGGCGGGAATCCAGGGGGTCCAACAGACCCAGTGGATTCCCGCTTTCGCGGGAATGACGGAACAGGAAGTGTCGTTTATGACCGCGTGCAGTATAGATTGGATTATTGTGTTGGCCACACCAGGGGCTTTGCCCCTGGACCCCACCAGGGGCTTTGCCCCTGGACCCCACCGGGGGGGATAATCCCCCCCGGACCCCCTTGATAATATGGCTTAAAAAAGGTGGCAGGGACATGATCAAGACCAAAAACATCGGCACATCGCGAAGAAAGGAACCATCCCATGGGCATTGACATGACGGAACGCGCCGCAGACAGAGCACGGCAAATGTTGGCCAAACGAGGTACCCCCGAGGCGGCTATTCGCGTTGGGATTGCCACGAGTGGTTGTTCGGGGCTCTCCTACAAGTTGGAATACGCCGATGTCGTCGAAGAGGCGGACCAGGTTTTTGAGAGTCATGGGGTGCGCATTGTGGTGGACGGCAAGTCATTGCTGGTCATGGATGGCACGCAGGTGGATTTTGCCTCCACCGCCTTCAAATCCGGGTTCAAGTTTGTCAATCCGCAAGTGAAAGAGCAGTGCGGTTGCGGCGAATCTTTCAAGGTTTGAGTGACCACCATGATTGCTGCCCTGCCGTCTGCTGGTGGAAAAAGTTGCTGGTCTTGTCAGGGACTGGTGACGGGTGGTTCGTTTTGTCCCACCTGTCAGGTGATTCAACCACCTGATCAAAAACAGGATTTTTTCCAACTATTCGGCTTGCCGCCCGCCTTTCCGGTGGAGTCGTTGCCACTGGAACAGACGTATCAGTCGTTACAGAAACAGTTTCATCCCGACCGTTTTGCGACCCGGAGTGCGACGGAACGGCGTTTTTCTCTGGAGCAGGTCACCCGCCTCAATCAAGCCTACCAGACCTTGCGGGATCCCCTGACCCGGAGCGAATATCTTCTGGAACGCTTGGGTTTTGTCTCGACCGGGCCAGGTCAGCAGGAGGCGCAAGATCCCGAATTTTTGCTGGAGGTGATGGAACAGCGGGAAGCGTTGGCGGCCGTCCCGTTGACCTCGGTCGGGATGACACAGTTGGGGCGGTTGCGGGCACAGGCCGAGGCGCAAATTGCCGGGGAACACGCGGCACTGGCCCGCCTGTTTGCCGAATGTGCGACCTCTGCCGAGCCCGACCGATGGCGGGAGATCGCGCGGACCAATCATCGCCTTCGGTATCATCGCCGTTTTTTGGAGGCGTTGGACCAGGCGGAAGAACATGTTTTGGGATCTTGATGGTTGGTTCGGCCAGGGGGGCTTTGCCCCATATGCGCTAACATAGCCGTCTGTCCGCAGTTTTTATAATATTATTGCGGGGTCCAGGGGGGATCATCCCCCCTGGCGGGGTGCAGGGGCAGAGCCCCTGCCGCAGTGTGCGACTCACCAGAAGCCCATTTCCGCAGGAAGCTGGTGTTGCCCACCCTCTACCGCCCCGCAGGGGCCATAATGTGAACATAACAAAATCAATCGATTGCGTTATGTTAGCGCATATGGGGCTTTGCCCCCAACCCCACCAGGGGCTTTGCCCCTGGACCCCACCAGGGGGATGATCCCCCTGGACCCGCAAGACTATCAGAAAAAAGGGTGGAGGGCGGACATGGATTTATTGCTGGATATTGCCGAACCCGGTCAATCTCTCAAGCCACATGAGGTGCGTGAGTCTCTGGAGCGTCCCCGCCATCGGCAGCGGGTGGTGGGCATTGATCTGGGTACCACCTTTTCTCTGGTGGCGGCGATGGATGTGGAGGGTAGGCCGGTTTGTATCGTCGATGCAGAGGGTCATTCAGCATTGCCGTCCATTGTCCATTATGCCGCCGATGGTACCCTGTTGGTCGGTGCGGCGGCCCAGGCCCAGGCCCTGCTGCATCCGCAACAGACCATCAGCTCAGTCAAACGGTTGATGGGACGGGGTTTGGCCGAATTGTCCACCGGGGAAGGACAGACCCCGTTGCAACTCCTGGACGGCGAGGGGGGGATGGTCCGCATTGCCGTGGGAGAACGCACCGTCTCGCCGGTGGAGGTCTCGGCGGAGATCCTCAAAGTGCTGAAACAGCGGGCCGAAGAGGCGTTGGATGGCCCTTTGTACGGCGCGGTGGTGACGGTGCCCGCCTATTTTGATGATGCCCAACGGCAGGCCACCAAGGATGCAGCCCGTCTGGCCGGGTTGGAGGTGTTGCGACTGGTCAATGAACCAACGGCGGCCGCTCTGGCCTACGGCCTGGATGCCTGCCCGGAGGCAGACGGGCGGGAAGGTCTGTTTGCCATCTATGATCTGGGCGGGGGAACATTTGATATTTCCATTCTCAAGCTCAACAAAGGCGTCTTTCAAGTATTGGCCACCGGGGGTAATTCGCGCCTGGGTGGGGATGATTTTGATCAACGTCTGGTCGATCATCTGCTGCGGGTGTCCGGGCTGGTTGATCCCGATCCCCATCTCCTGCAAGCCTATCGCCAGGCAGCCCGACAGGCCAAGGAAACTCTTTCTGCTACAGAAACCGCTTCCGTAACGGTACCATTGCCGGATGGCACGCTGGTGCAGCACACCATTGACCGGATATCTTTTGAGGCGTGGATCCATGATCTGATCCACAGCACGGGTTTGGCCTGCCGTCGGGCGATGAAGGATGCGGGTGTGGTGGCGGCGGATTTACGGGGGGTGGTATTGGTGGGGGGGTCCACGCGGGTACCGTTGGTGCGGCGTTTTGTGGCCCAGTTGTTTCGATGTGAGCCGTTGTGTGACCTGGATCCCGATCAGGTGGTGGCGTTGGGAGCGGCCCATCAGGCGGATTTACTGGCGGGCAACGGGGAGACGGAACTGCTTTTGCTGGATGTGACGCCGCTGTCTCTGGGGTTGGAGACCATGGGGGAGTTGGTGGAAAAAATTATTCCCCGCAACACGCCCATTCCCACGGCGCGGGCGCAAGATTTTACCACCTTCAAGGATGGTCAGACGGCCATGGCGATCCATGTGGTGCAGGGTGAGCGGGAGTTGGTGAGTCAATGCCGTTCGTTGGCGCGGTTTGAATTGCGGGGGATTCCACCCATGGTGGCGGGTGCGGCGCGGATTCGGGTGACTTTCCGGGTGGATGCTGATGGGTTGCTCACGGTTTCGGCGCGGGAGGAGACCACGGGGGTCGAGCAGGTGGTGGTGGTCAAACCTTCCTATGGGTTGAGTGACGGTCAGATTGAGCAGATGTTGCGGGATGCTTTGGCGCATGGTGCGGAAGATATGCACCTGCGGTTGTTGAACGAGGCGCGGGTGGAGGCGGAGCGGGTATTGAATGCGGTGGGGGCGGCGTTGAAGCAGGATGGTGATTTGCTGGCCGAGCAGGAGTTGAAACGGATCAAGGCGGCGGCTTTGCGGTTGTGGGAGTCTGCGCAAGGGGAGGACCAGGAGCGCATCAACCAGGAGATGGCGCAATTGGACCGGGAGACGGCTTTTTTTGCCCAACGGCGCATGGATCGCAGTGTTCAGGCGGCGATGGCGGGTCGTCACATTGCGGATTTTGGCTAAGGAAACTTTGAGAGATGCCCAAGGTCACTTTTTTACCCATGGACAGGACGGTCGAGGCGGTTGCAGGCAGCACATTGCTGGAGGTGGCGCATCGGCATGAGGTTTTATTGGAGGGGGCGTGTGAGGGGGCGTTGGCGTGTGCCACCTGTCATGTGATTGTGGCGCCGGAGTGGTATGATCGGTTGGAAGCCCCGACGGAGGAGGAGGAGGATCTGCTGGACACGGCTTTTGGTCTGACCGCCACCAGTCGTTTGGGTTGTCAAATTGTTCTGACGGAAAAGCTGGATGGTTTGCGGGTGACGGTGCCGGACTATTCGGTCAACATGCGGGTGGGCACAGCGCATGCCTGTGGCGCGCTCAGTTTTCCGATGCTGGTGGAGAAAAAGGGATGAAATGGACGGATGTGCGTGAGATTGGCATTGCCCTGGCGGACAGCAAGCCGGAGGTGGAGCCGTTGTCGGTGCGTTTTACTGATTTGATGCACTGGGTGTTGGCCTTGCCCGGTTTTGCGGATTCTGTCGAGCGTTGCAACGAAAAGGTTCTGGAGGCCATCCAGATGGCCTGGTTGGACGAGCGGGATTGAGCATAAAAAATTTTCTGACTTTGTACGTTGTGGCTTTCTTTTTGGGTCAGAGGGGTATATGCTCCCCGATTCGTTTGACGGACGGAAGCAGTGCGATGGGCCGTTAGCTCAGTTGGCAGAGCAGCAGACTTTTAATCTGCGGGTCGCTGGTTCGACTCCAGCACGGCTCACCATATTTTTCAAGCATTTACGGTCACCCTTGTGGTGGCCGTTTTTGTTGGACTGAACGGCTGCGCCGTAGCTGTGGTTTAACTCTGGCTCCTCCATCTACTCCTATCGTCTCGCTGGCCGATGGGTTACTTTGCTTTCCCCCCTTGATCCCTGTCTGAGCTATACTCCCTC
>JADFYM010000151.1 GCA_015233035.1 Magnetococcales bacterium | reverse complement strand
AGGGAAAAAATCACGTCGTTCATCGCGTATTTTAACAAGGCGATGTCGAAACCGTTCCGTTGGACCTACCAGGGCAAACCCCTTGCGGTCTGAAGGAGGGTTCCGAATTTCCGCTGTGCACCACTAGGGTGGCCCCGTCCAGGGCACCGACTCCTGCGGCCTGGAGCCACGGTGCGCCCAGCAACAGGTCGTTCGGACCGGGCACCACTTCCAGATTGAGAGTGTTCACCTCGACCCCGATGACGCAGCGCGTGCGGGAACGGCAGATGATGGGCCCGGTGGAGGAATAGAGACGGTCGTCGCACAAAAAATCCGCATCGAATGTGCTGTACCGAAGGGCTGTGCCGTCGACCAACTGAAACTCGAACAGATCGGCCATCAGAAATGACTGTTCCGATTGCAAATATTGAATCAACTCGTCGCTGGCATGTTTCATATCTTGTTCCCCGTCGCACCAATGAAGGTCAATTCCCGCAACTCCCAGAGGTTGGGCCGCGTGCGCGCAAAATCCGCCGTGTCTTCGCCAAACCGGCAGCGGAAATAGAATGCCCCGCTCCAGGTGATGACCGCCCCAACGGCAGGGGGTGCGGTAAAGGTCACCAGCCCCGTGGAGGAGATGGCATAGTCCCCTGGCGCAGAGAGGGCCACGCCATTGACCCGGATGACGGTCAGGATCTTGATATTCTCGACTGGTTCCGTGAAGGCAAAGCTTCCGTGGAAACCGAAGGCACGGGTCAGTTGGAAGGCGGTCTGCACGCCGTCCCCGATGCCAAAGGGCATGTCGGTGCAGATGGAGTCGGTCTGGTCGAGAAACAGGAACGACTCAAAGCTGCCCCGTCTACCCAGTATGAACCCCTGGAGGGTTTCATACTCATAGCGAGGATTGCCTGCCCGCAACCAGTCGAACAGCAGGGTGAATCGCCAAACCGGATAGGCTCGGAATGCTCCTCGCTGCTCCCGTCCAGACGAGGCGGTCTGGATGGAGGTGCGGAATTCGGGCGTCTTTTTCGACTCCCAGGACAAACCAGGCAGCAATGGAAAGACGGCAAAATCGCTCTTCGGCTCGTATGGGCTATATGTGATCGGGCAGTCCCAGGCCTGTTCCACCCACCCTCCCCAGGGTTCATTCCATTGGCGTTCGACCAGGAGACCGTATGGGATATCCCAGGTCTGCGACACCGGCAGCAGATCAAACAGGAACCCCCAGGACTGTCCAAAGGCGAGCCAGACAAAGTTTTCCTCCCACTGCCTTTCGACCGAGAAGACAATGGGAAGGGTCCATTGCTGGGCAATCGTCTGGCTGTAGCCCTGGGTCCATTGCCGGTCGGCCATGATTACCTGGACCAGACTCCAACCTTCCTCCCATTGCCTGGCAACAGGAGAGGTAATAGCCTCGGGCAGTTCCCACTGCCTGGCAACCGGGGCAAGAACGGCATATGGGAGCGACCACTGGTTGACGATGGATGGTGGCAGAGACGTCGCAAATATCCGCCCAACACCGGAAGTCCATCCTGTCGTCAGACCGTTCCAACTGTCCTTTGTGGTCCAGGTGGAACTATCATCGGAATAATCAAGCGTGAACGCTTTGGGCGTGTTCGTTGTGCCATACGGCCAGATTCCGAATTGGGCCACTTTGACCGCGTGACCGGCACCGAAGTCATAGATGACCCAACTTGTCTGGCTCGGACTGCCATTTCCCCAATAGTTGGTTGTGTAATCGTCGTCGAACAGCATGTATGCCAAATTTGGAGTATGCAGTGTGGAGGCAACCCCGTACACACACTGATCAGCACCGCCTACACTGCCTAGCATCTCCACTTCGTAGAGGGAGATGTTCATCGAGGTACCGCTGTTGGACTGGGTTATGTTCAAACGCCAGAAACGATGACTGCCAGCAGGTGGTGTGTAGCCTTCGGGCGGCACGGCAAAAGTTCGTTGTGTGCCACTTTGCCAACCGCTTGTGATGAGGGACCAGGACGCCTTGGTGGTAAAGCTGGTTCCATCATCGGAATATTGAATATCAAACGCCGTTGGGCACTGGGACGCATTGTATGGCTGGAACATGATCTCGGCCACATCGACCGTGACGCCAGCCCCAAAATCATACTGGATCCACGATGGTACACTGGGTCCACCGTTATTCCATTGATCACCGGCGGAATTGTTGAATGCCAGGTTTGCAGTGGACGTGTTATGGGATGCAGACGCTGTCCCACCGTTGCATTGGTCAACACCTCCGATCGTTCCCCTGAATTCAATCTCGTAGAATCTGACTTGAATGGTGGACCCGGAAGTGCTCGCAGTGAAATTGACCCGCCAGTAACGATGATTGGCCATGTTTATGCCTTTTTGACGACCGGTTTAATAAGTTCTCGCGATTACGCGGACTCGCCGCTGATGGCCACGATGACCTTGTCACCGGACAAACTGTTGGCCCCGGCGGGCACCGTGCGCCGCTGCCAGATGGCCTTGGCGGCGGGATGGGTGGTGAAGACGATGGTGTTCCCGGTCGCCCAGGTACCGCCCCACCCGGCACCGAGCAGGGTGAAAAAGGGCCTGCTGAAAGTGGCATTGTTGGGCGCAAAATCAGTGCCCTTGGTGCCAGTGCCCACCGATCCGATTGTGTTGCCCGAACACCCAAAGGTCGTGGCACTGGTAAAGGTGACAGTCCAGGTCTGCTCGATGCCTCCAATGCTGTCCAGGGTGACGGGATACGTGGCCTCGTCGTAGGTGCCGGATGAGGTCTCTGTCCAACCGGTCAACGACCCCACAATGCTGTCAACCTCCAGCACCGACGCCACCCGGGTGGGGATGGCCGCCGTGTAGGCGTTGGCCAGGGTGACACCCGAGGCCAGCGTCAGAGTTGCCTTGTTGCCGTTCCAGGAGACACCCCCACTGCTGGCCAGACGCACAAATTCGGTATTGCCGGAGGAGGCATCCACCGTGGTTTTGTCGGAAATGCGCACCAGATCCCCGTTCTGGAAAATGTTTGCTCCGATGGAGGCATTGCCGGTTTCGACGTTGACCGCAAAAGTCGAGGCAGAGGCACTGACGTTGGCATCCAGAGTGCCCGCTCCGTAAAAGCGGGTGTAATCGTCGGCCTCTGCCTGAGTATCCGTTTGGGTGCCGGACATCAGGACAACGGTGTCATCGCCTGGGGTGGGGGTTTCCACAAAAATGCGGGCGGTGGTCAGGGCCAGATTGGCTGCATTGGCCACCTTGATAAAAATCTTGCGGTATTTGACGGAACCGGCGACGCGCTCCGCCTGCGGCACGTCCGGCCAGACATTATTCTTGACGCCGCCGACAATCTCCGCGATGGACATGACCCCGCCATTGGCGGTGGTGTCGTTGGCAACCGCAGAGCCATACAGTTTGAGTTCTGATGCGATGATGGACATTTTGTACCTCTCTGGAAACGATGTGGAAAATAGTCAGCGCGTCATGGGCACGGCATTCCTGGCCAGCTTGCGCAGGGCGGGAGCCAGCGTATGGGCGTTGGCATGTATCCAGGACTCGAAGCCTTTGGTGTCGATGGCACTGACATGGATGGTGATGGCCCCACCCCCCGTACCGTTCGCCGCCAGCGAGCGGATCACCTCGGCCTGCGCCTTCGGCAGCACCATTTCGCGCTCGTGCAACTGGGTGACGGGGTTGATGCCAGCCGGAACATCAAAGCCCCCGGCAGCGGACAGGATATTTTTGGCCAGCAAGGCGATACCCGCGAAAACGCCTGCCGCAACCACCGGGGCCATGAACGGACCGACCACCGGGATGGCAGAGATCGCCGCATAGGCGTTGGCCATACCCTCCCAGGCCGACATCATGACCGATTTCACCGCACCGCCCGCCTGGGCCAGCAGACCCTCTTCGGCGACCACCTGTTTTGTCCCCTCGGTCTCGGTAGCCACCACCCCCTCGGTCGTCTTGGCCGCATTCACCGTGGTCGATTCGGCTACCTGCGCACCGATCCGTTTCATCCCGAACAGTTGCCCCATCGCTGTTTCGGCCATCTCGTTGTTGACCCACAAGGTGAATTTCTTTGCCAGAAACTGGGTGAATTGGTCCAACTCGGCCCGCAGCAGGGTGTTGGTGGCCTGCTGCACCGTCGTTTGATGGGTCACCAAGCCGGACAGCGAGCTGCTGATGGCCGTATTGATGGGGGCGACCATCGTGTTGAACTGCCGTTTGGTTTCGAGCGCGAGATCATGATTGCTTTTCTGGATTTGAAGGTTGTGCGCCAGCATGGCATTGTCGAGGGCCTGCTGCGCCTTGACCTGCTCGGTGGACATTTCGCCCTTCCGAGCATCCATCTCCTTGCGCAAATCGAGTTCCCGTTGCAAGGCGGACATGGTGTTCTGAAAGCTCTGTTCGTCCAGGGCCTGCTTGGCGATCATGACATCCCTGGCCGACAGGATCTCCATCTCCTGTGCGAACCGGAGATTTTCCTGCTTCATTTCGATTTGATTGCCGGCCAGTGCCTTTTCGGATTGGATGCGCAGATCGGCAAATTCCCTCATCTTGGCGTTGTGCTTTTGTTCTTCGTCCTCAACCGCCCGGTGGGCGCGGATCTGCTCCTTGGATCCCTCACCATAGGCATTGCTTATCTTCTGTTCCATCTCCTTGGCGATATCGATCCGTTTCTGGCCACCCTCCATGGCCTTGTCGTGCTCTATCCGCAGAGATTCCAATTGCTCATTCAGACTGTCGTGCGCCTGCTGTTTCCTGATCCGGTAGATTTCATGATCAATGGCCGAGACATCCCGCTGACTCAAGCCCGCGATCTGCCGTTTCTCGGTCCAGAAATTCAACTCCATCTGGAGCATTTCCCCGAAAAAGTCTCCGGTCGCTACCTTCTGTCGATCCAATTCCGCCCGGAATTCACTGAATTGATCCGCCGGTTTCGTGACCTTCACCGGTTCGGGCGGATGAATCAGGCTCTGCATGCCCGGTGCATTCGCCTGGGCGTCGGTCTGTTTTTTCTTCGCGGCCTCCTCCTTGTCGAGTTGCTCCTGGTTTTTGACCTGCTCACGTCGCTCGGCAATCAATTGGGCCATGGCACCCGTCCGTTGGCGCATGGCGGCTATCTGGTTGGTGGTACTTTCCAGTGATTTTTCGAGTTCCGAACCGCCAAAGGAGGGGGTTTTCTCCAGGGCCTTTTCAAGCGATCTGACCACCGTGTCATACGCATTGAACCCTTCATTGGCGAGATTGGTGGCCAGGGCGGTTTCTCGTGTGGTTCGAATGAAATCCCTGATGGTCATGATCAGCGATTCCAGAGCGTTTTGCGGGTTTTTGATCGCAATGCCAAGACGGTCAAGCGCACTGGTGACCGCATCTGCAATCATTCTGCCCTGTTCCGTCTCAAGGAACTGGTCTTTTATCTTTTTGAACGCATCTTTCGTTTTTGCCATGTCGGGTGGGTTGTCGTTCAGATCCTGGACAAAAGCCTTCCACACGACGTCAAGCGACGTGAAAATATTGACAGCAAAATGGACAAGCTGGACCAGAGTGTCCATGACCAGTTTGAGCACATCGATGGTCAGATTGGCCATGTCGATCACCATGACCAGCACATCGACGGTCTTGTCCGCCCACAGTTTGATGGACCCGTCATCCAGCAACATTCTGGCGGAATCGCTGATCGTCCTGACGAGACCGTTACTCGTAACCAATACGGCCGTGAAATCCACCAGTGCCGGGGTGACACCTGCCGAGATCGTTTGGTACAGATCCCTGTTTTTGTATTCGAGTTCGGCTAGGTTGCGCGCCAATTCAGATGCCTGGAACGCCTGCTTTTGGGAGACCTCGGTATGGAGTTCCCCGGCCCGGCTGACCTCGGCCATGAACGGCAGCAGGCGGGTGCCAGCATCCTTCAAAAACAGTTGGGAAAAAGCGGCCTTGTCGGTGACGTTGGAAATCAAGGTCATTTTTTTGGAGACGTCCACCAGGACGTCACCGGTATTCCGCAGTTTCCCAGCAGAGTCGGTGGCCTTGATATTGAAACCATCGAACAGTCTGGTCAGATTAGCATTGCCATCGGCGGCCCCCTGCTGGGCAACCCGCAATGCCGCCAGCCCGGTGCCCACATCATCGATGCTCGCGCCGGACAATTTGGCGGCCTTGCTGAATTGCGACAGCTCATCGACCGATTCCCCGGTCCTTACCGACAACGCCTGCAGGGCCGCCGCCGCATCGGTCGCACCATGAATGCCGCTGAGAAACCGTTCGACCGTGAAAGCCAGACCAAGGGCGATCACGGCCTTCTCAGCCAAATTCAGGGCGGTCGTGAACGAGCTGTTCATGACCTCTGCCGCACTGGCGGCAGCCTTTTCCGCCAACCCGAAATTGGACTCCGATGGGGTGGCGTTTTTGCTTGCCATGGCATCCAGCGCGGTTTTACTGCTGTCCGCCATGCCTTTCAAGATGGCCGTCGAGTCCTGGGCCTTTTTCACATCCAGCGCGAATTTGCCGACCGACAAACCGGCGGACAGGAGTGCCGTGGCCTTGTCGACCGTGCTCATGGACTCGACAAAATCCTGGCCAATGGACAATGCCGTGTCTTTGGCGGACATTTTGGCCTTCAGCAGGTTGACGAGAAACTTGCCAATGTCCGCCTCTATCTTGATTGCCAGACTGTTCAAACCGGCCACGGGCTTCCCTCCTTGATGGGTTCACTTCCCGACCCCCAAATAAACGGCGACCAGGCAATGGACCGGTGGATATTTTTGCCAGTATTTGTTCAGGGCAGTCAGGCGGGGCAGAGTCATATTTTCGTCGATATATTCCCACGTCCAACCTGGAAACGTCATGAGGAGGTGGGCATATATCTCCTCCCAGTCTATGACGTCTGCCCCGCTGGCTCCCCCTTTTGGGACAACCCGGAGGCCAGGAGGATGGTGTTCAGAATGGCGGCATAGTTATTCATGTCGATCATCTCCTCGACGGCCTCCGCTTGCAGATCCGGATAATTGCGGGACAAGGCGGCCAGGACGATCTCGACCGAGGTCTCGATCCATTCCGGGGTGAGCACCCCGGTTTGCATCGTTTGGAACCGGGGCAGGAGCCGTTTCAGTTGCCCAAAGCTCAGGGGAGGCACGATCCACTCCCGGCCTGCCAACTGAATGGCAACGCCCTCGTGGCGGGGTGTGGTGGTGGTTTGGTCCATCTCTTTTTCTCCTTATGGAATGAGTGTTTTACGGCAATGCCACCGTGGAAATCAGACGGATTCCATGTCAATTTGGCAAAACGCGCTGATGCCGGTACCGGTTTTCGTGTCATCGGACAGGACATTGCCGGTCAAGGTCAGCTTGACAAAATCATCCCCGACGAGGCCCAGATCCTTGGTCGGGGAGAATGACACCCGATACATCACCACCTTCAGCCCCTTGCCGTTGCGGGCGGAGTTTTTGCCCGCAAAGACGACCCGATACTCCTCGCCCGAACCAACCAGGGTCTGAATGTTGTAGCCCGCCGACGTGGAATAGGTGACCGTCACCGGCGTACCGGCCTCGTCAATCTTGGAGGCATCGCCTGGAATGAAGAGACCTGCGCTGTTGATCTCATACTCGCTGGCGGTCAATGCCATCAGGCCCATGTCTGTCCAGACTGCCGTCCCGTCGGTGGTATCGGTGCCGTCGGTCTTCCAGGTGGGGGCCGACGCACCTGTGGTACCGGCCGTCTTGCACTTGTAAAAATGGGTGCCGGTCGCGGGCTTGACGATCTGCCCCGCCGTGTAAGCCGTCGTGGTCGCATGGGCCGCCGGGGCAATGGTCACCGATACGCTGGTCGGCGAGACGCCCTGCAACTCGACCAACCCGCCAGGGTAGGCGGTGTGTGCCTCGCTGGTGACCGGGATGACACTGGTGGCACTTTCAATACCCCGCAAGGCCAGGGCGAGGTTGTTGACGTCGGCACTGGCGAAGGTAATGGAGGCCTCCACCTTGTCGATGACGCTGAAACTTTCCGCCAGCCCACTGCCTTTCACATAATCCTTGAGATCTTTGGTGGTCTCCGTGATGTTCAGCTTGAACTCCGGCACCTGACCAACGAACCGCATTTTCCCGCCTGACCGTTTCCCAATGAACAGCGGCCCGGCACCGACATAACCCACCTGATTGGTTGCCATATTTTTTGATCCTTTCTGTGCAGTTAAATATTGAAAAATCAGAACTTCACAAAGCATTTCCCCGCCACAGCACCCGTCCCCCAGAGCAACGGAATTGCCACGGGGCGACGGTCGGAGGGGGCGTTGGAGGTGGCGGTGGATCCGGGACCACGAACAGCTTTTCCACCCCGCCGATCCAGTCGGAGCTGGTCATCCCAGACCAGACCGCCGCCGTGGTAAAATCGGTGCCGTTGTCGGACCATTGGAGGGCACACTCTTTGGGTGCCTCATATTGCCCGCGTGGCAGAAATTTCCATTCGGCTACGATCACGGCATTGCCTGCCCCAAAATCATATTGGAACCAGGTATCTTCCGAAGGGCCACCGTTGATCCAACCCTCGCTCGTGTTGTTGTCGAACAATCGATATGCCCGGTCATTGTTGTGAGAAGCGGATGCGATCCCGCCATTGCACTGATCGGCCCCACCGACGGTGCCCCGCATTTCCACCTCATAGGCACAAATTTGCATGGTGCCACCCGAGGTGGATTGGGTGACGTAAACGCGCCAATAGCGATGAGGTAACATGATCTATTTCCCGGATGCATAGTCAGGAATTGAATACAAAGGTGGTCGAGAACGCCAACGGGAAGTACAGCACCCCATTGGGCGAGCATTCATGCTTCAATTCAGATTTGACGCGCTGGAACGGCGAAAACGGTGTGCCACTTCCGCTTGGTTGCCAGCCATTCATGGCCTGGATCACTTGACTGACCAAAGTACCAGCCTCGTTGTCCGGGTCACTGACCACGACCACGCAGGTCCAAATTTGCTCAATCTTTTGGGACGTCCAGTTCACGACTTCGTCCGGTCGGTCATCCTCCAGACTGACCAGGACCGCCGGGGGGAGATCGAACTGTTCCTGGATCCTGGGTATCCCCCAGGTCGGCTTGATATTGACCCCCGCCAACTGTGCGGTGAGCCGGGCCGCAATCAATGGCCCGGCGGCGAAATAATCGTCCATCACGTCAACCCCCAGCCCATGATGTACCAGACCGTTGCGGACACCTTGACCGCCCTGGCCACCCCGTTGGCCGCCAATGACCGGTTGCCATTCGTGGTTGTGCCCGCGAGCCTGAGGGTGTCCGAGGCGATGGCAATGGTCAGGGTGTTGACCTGATTGACAAACCAGATCTCCGTGTTGATCGGGAAGGGTACAGAGGCATTGGCGGGAATGGTCACCGTCCGGTTGCTGGCGTCGGCCAGTGGGTGAAGGATCTGCTTGCCGGAGTCCGACAGCACGAGGGTGTAGTTGGCCGAGACGATGGTCTGCCCTGCTTCCCGCGCCGCTTTGCTGTCTATCTGCACCTGCAGGTCGGAGGTCACATTGTTGAGGTACGACAACTCTGTCGCTGTGGTGCTGGAGGCCGCAATTTTTCCGTTGCCATCTGATATGAGCACCGTGCCCGCTGTCAGATTGGATGTCAGAACCGTCGTGGCCGCACCCGTGATCGTGGCCTGTTTGCCATCGATCTGCGCCTGAATGGCCGACGTTACGCCATGAACGTATGAAAGTTCGGTCACCGTCGTGGTACTGGAAGTCGCCGCTTTGCCACTGGGATCCGAAACCATGACCATGTTGGCTGGCAAATTGCTGCTGAGAATAGTGGTCGCTGCCCCCGTCACGATGGCCTGTTTGCCGTCGATCTGCGCCTGGAAGCCAGAAATGGCGACGCTGAGTGACAACAAGGCAGCCACGGTCACGGTAGAGGCCGCCGCCTTGCCGTTGATATCCGTGGCCATCAGCACTCCCGCCGCGAGATTGCTGGTCAGGATTGTGCTCGCCGCTCCGGTGATGCCCACATAGACCGGATCCATGATGTCACCCGGCGCAAACTCTCCCACTGTCCTGGCATTGCCAGCCCCGGCGATGCTCTTCAATGGTAGTACCTTGCCTATCCGGTTGCTTGCCAATTATCCGGATGGGTGAACCCACTCACCGCTGTAGAGCATGTCATAAGTGGGTGACGATGCATGCACCGCAAGTCCCAGGGCTGAATTGAATGCCGTCATCG
>JADFYM010000150.1 GCA_015233035.1 Magnetococcales bacterium | reverse complement strand
TGTACCCCTTCCGGGGCTTCGCCCCGAACCCCACCAGGGCTCTGCCCTGGACCCGCCAGGGGGATGATCCCCCTGGACCCACAACCATTTTTCAGAACCCATCAAATCAGCTCGGTTGAGCCAGTAGGTCATATGCCTCCTCTCCGACAGGAACCAAGCCCCATCCCAGCAAATTCTGCCTCACACCAAAGCACCCGGATGATTGCGGCGCAAACCCTTGACACAAACGGAAAAATCCCTCTATTTTGCAGTGGAAGCGTACCTGTCTCGAGGTGCGTGGTTTGGCATTCGGGGCTTCGCCCCGGATCCCACCAGGGGCGTTGCCCCTGGACCCCACCAGGGGGATGATCCCCCTGGACCCGCAGAACCCTGCCTCCCAAAATGGTGTTGGTTGCGGCAGGGTCAAACAGGACATTGGCATGAACGGCACACCAGCGAGGCATCCAGACTTGAAAACCCTCTCCATGGACACCGCCGCCCAGGTCGGCAGTGTGGCCCTGCTGGCGGGGTCGCAGTTGTTGGCCCAGGACCATTTTCAGGGTGCGGCAGGTCACGCGATCCTGCTGCCGGAGCGTCTGGCGACTCTGCTGGCGCAGACGGCCTGCTCTTGTGCCGATCTGGACCTGATCGCCGTGACCATGGGCCCCGGCTCTTTTGCCGGTTTGCGTATCGCTCTGGGATGTGCCAAGGGAATTGCCCTGGCCCAGGGAACACCCATCATCGGGGTTTCCAATCTGGACCTGCTGGCCGCTGGCACCGGGCGGCAACACGGCTGGGTCTCTGTGGTCGTGGATGCCCGGCGGGGCGAAATCTTTGCCGCCCTCTATCGCCTGGAAAATGGCGTGCCGTACCGCCACAGCGCACCGGATACCGCCCAGGCCCCGGAACTCTGGGCGCGCCATTTGGCCACCTTGCCCGCCTTGCTCCAGGGGGAACCGCTTTGTCTGACCGGAACCGGTCTGCAACCCTATGCCGAGCTTTTTCGCACCATGCTGCCCGTGCCGTTCGAGACCACCCCGGACTCCACCTGGATCGGGGATCCCTTTTTGCTCGGCCTGCTGGGGCAACAGCTTTTCCGGCAACAACAGGCCATGACCGCAACCACGCCGGGCACACCACATACCTCTTACCCGGATATCACCACGCGCCTGGACTACCAACGCCGCCCGGACGCCGAAAAAAGGCGGAGTATACTGTGAATATTCGGCCCATGCGGGCAACCGACATTCCCCAGGTGGCCGCCCTGGAAGCCGCCATCACCCCGACGCCCTGGTCGCCCGGTCTGTTTGCCGAGGAACTGACCTTGGGCTCGCATTGCCGGATTCTGGCTGGCAAATCCGGGGAGGTGTTGGGATATTGCGTAGCCCGCCTGCTGGTGGATGAGTGGCACCTGTTGACCTTGGGCATCGCACCCGCCTGCCGTCGGCAGGGCTGGGCCAGACGGCTGGTGCAGGATCTGCTGCAACAGGCCACCCGGACGGAATCTGTGGCCATCCTGCTGGAAGTGCGGGCCTCCAATGTGCCCGCCAGAACGCTGTACCAAGACATGGGGTTTACTTTCCTCTACACTCGCAAAGGATATTATCGGCTTGCATCCGGGACCGAAGACGCCATCCTCTTTGCGCTGCCGCTGGCCAAGAGACCATAAGGGAGAGATCAAGATGAATAAAATGGTGGTGGTATCAGGGCCATCCTGCGTGGGCAAGAGGCCTCTTTTCAATGCGTTGCGGCGGTTTTATCCTGATCTGGCGGGGCGGTTCAAGCAATTGGTGCTGTTCAATGATCGCACGCCACGTCCGGGAGAAGAGGAGGGGGTGGATTATTTTTTTCGTTCCCGTGGCATCATTGAGGCTCTGCGGGACCGGGATGGTTATGTGGTCGCCGATGTGCGCGGCGATTTGCAGGCATTGGAAATTGCCCAGATCCAACAGATCATGGATACCGGTCGATTTCCCTTTCTGGAAGGCAGCCCGTTTGTGCCGGGCAAGCTGCGGGAATTTGGTCTGTTCGAACGGTTTCCAACGCTCTCGGTGTTTCTCTCGCCGCTCTCCCAGGAAGAAATTCTCTATTTGAAAGATCCAGAACGGGGGGTGGATCTCAATAAATTTATCACCGATGTGCAACGCCATAAATTGTTGCACCGTACCCAACGCCAGAAAGGTCACATCTCGCTGCGCGAACTGGAAAATATTGAAAAAAGATGTGCCAGTGCCCTGCTGGAGATGCGGACTGCCTGGCAGTTTGATCATGTCATTCCCCTGTATGACGGGGAGGAACACGAAAACTGGGATGCCTTCTATTATCCCATCGGCAGTGCGCGCAAGGCGTTGCTGGCCTTTGCCGCCTTGTTGCAGGACGAGGTCACGGCGGATGTGGAACACTGGACGGCCGACCTGATTCCGTAGAGGATGGGATTGACATGGGCAGAGAGATTGAACGACGATTTTTGGTCCGGCAAGAGGCGTGGCAAACCAGGGGGTGCGCGCTGGCCAGTGCCGTCTGTCCCATTCGCCAGGGCTTTTTGTCCACCGTCAAGGAGCGGGTGGTGCGGGTTCGGGTGGCCGGTGAACACGGTGTGTTGACCATCAAGGGGCTGACGCGCGGATGTGCCAAGGCCGAGTTTGAATATGCCATTCCCGTGGCCGACGCGCATGAATTGCTGGATACCGTGTGCGAACAGCCCCTGATTGAAAAAATCCGCTATCGGGTCGAACACGAGGGGCTGGTGTGGGAAGTGGATGAATTTTTGGGTGTCAATCAAGGCCTGTTATTGGCCGAAGTGGAACTGACCGAGGAGCGGCAGGAGATTGTGTTGCCCGACTGGGTTGGCCAGGAGATCTCTGCCGATGTCCGTTATTTCAATTCCAATTTGATTGCCAATCCTTTCAGCACTTGGGGTTAGAATGGGTTTGGGATGGCTATTTATGTGATTGGTGATGTGCATGGTTGCCTGCCTGAGTTGAATGCCTTGCTGGCCGCCATTGCCTTTCGGCCAAAAAGGGATCGGCTGTGGTTTGTGGGCGATCTGGTCAATCGTGGACCCGATTCGTTGGGTGTCCTGCGTCTGGTTCGAGGCCTGGGGAAGCGGGCTGTGGTGGTCATGGGCAACCATGAAGGGCGGGTGATAGCCGCTCTCAGTGGTGGGGGCGCGCATCCCGTTGCGCAAGCGTTGCGGGCGGCACCGGATGGGGCGGAACTGGAAACCTGGTTGCGCGCGCTGCCCCTGTTGCACTATGACCAGAGCCTGGGCGTGGGAATGGTCCATGCGGGACTGTCGCCGACCTGGACTTTGGCGGAAGCCGGTCGGCTCGCCTCGGCCGTGAGCCAAATTTTGCAGGATACCCATGCCAGTCAAGCCTTTTTCCAGGAGTGGGAGGGTACTCTTCTGGATGAGGAACCCTCCCCGACGGAACCGATCCATCGTCTGCGTTTTGCGTTTGCCCTGATGACCCGTCTGCGCTTGTGTACCCCCGCTGGTGTTCCCTTGTGGCCCAACCATCCCCTGGTGGCCGGCTTGGCCAACCCCTATGCCTTTGTCCCGGCCAGCGGGCAGGCCGCGCCGGATTTTCCGTTCCGTCCCTGGTTTGAACTGCGTCCCCGCTCAGAAAACGTGCGGTTTGTGTATGGACATTGGGCCGCTGCCGGGTTGACTTTGAACCACAATACGTGGGGATTGGATTCTGGCTGTGTGTATGGGGGGAAATTGACGGCCATGTGTCTGGATCATCCCGAGCGTCCCGTCACCCAGGTTGTCTGTCCGGCTTATGTGGTCCCGGAAGCGTTCTGATGCGGAAAGAATTTTAAGCATGATGATTCATTCAGGGTATCGGTTCCCGCTTTTCTTGCTTGGTCCGATACAAGGTCTGTTGCGCATTGCCCTCCAACCAGGCATTGAACCGCTCTTCTGCCTTGTGCAGAGGAGACTGGACCACCAATTCAAACTGATGCTGCCCGGAAGGATGCCGCTCACCACTGCCTGAAAGTTGCAGCCCCCCCGAATGGATGTGCAGATTGTCAAAATATAAAACGGCATGATCCCAAACCAGATCGGTTGCCAAACGATCCCAATAGAAGGCCTTGTGGACCAATCCGCCGTCCGGCACACCGGCCTTGCCCGGTCCTGTTTGTTCCGCCTGCACCCATTTTTCTTCCCCGAAGAGGACCTGGTGATCGGTCGGTGGGCGCAAAAACAGCGCACCGTCCATCCCCTTGATGCGCCCCGGTTCAATCTCCAGATGGATGGTACCGGAAAAAGGTTCCACAGCCATCCAGTTGTCATCCAGTTGGCCGCGCAGCGCGCCTTGTCCGAAGGCCAGGCCTTCCACCTGGGGATAGGGGGGGGTGGATTCCGGGGTGACACGCGGCTTGGCTTCCCCGGCAGGCAGCCTCTTGCCCACCGGTCTGGTGGCAGAAAGGCCGACCAGACCGCTCTGTGAAGCTTCGGTCAATTTTTCCAGCGCGATACCCGCAAAGGCAAACAAACCCTGATAGTGGGTCTGCGGCGCGGAAAAATCCACCAGAAAATGACCATCCAGTCGGCCCAACCCCGTATTGGTTTCCACCTCGGTCAGGTGCAAATGTGGGCCTTCCTGTTGGATGCGGGCGGCAAAATCCTGAAAATCAATACCCGCCAGATGACCACTCTCCACGTGCAACTGGCCAGTCAGGGTTTGAATGGTACGGTTTTCCTCGCGTGCACCGGTGGTCGGTGCATGCACGACAACCGAGGCTTCCAAATGGGCCATACCTTCCACATTCCACTGCGTTGCCCTGGTCATATATTCTTTCAAAGACGACAATTCCCACGTTCCATCCAGATCAAATTGCAAGGTGGGTTGCAGCGTTCCCGATAAACGGAGGCGATATTCCGGGTTGTCCGACGAGAGGAGCGGTGGCCGACTGACCACCAGTTCTTTCAACAGCCAGACATCCTCTTTCCCTTCAATGTGCTCTTGCACCATATCCCAATCCAGCACCAGAGGAACCCCGGCCTGCTTGGCAATGCCCAGCGTATGCAATGCGGACAGAATGGGATGCTGTTCTGCCGCTTCGCTGCGCGACGGATGAGCGGGTGGGTGTCCGGCAGAGGGAAAAGAAATGTCTGTTTGCGTCAGGTCCAGATGGGTATTCCATTGCAGGGCGTTGGGCCAAGCCCCCTGGATATGCACCGTTCCTTGCGGTGTTTCACCGGACAAGAAGGGGATGAATGAATGCGGAAAGCGTCCCAGATCAAACCGGTTCAGAGTGGTCAGCGTCAGATTGACCAGACCGTTCGCACTCGATTCCTGATCCGCATCCTGCACCAGGCCTTTGACATCCAGTATCGGTTTGCCATCCACATATAAAAAGCACTCCTCGATGTACAACAGGGGATGATCCTGTTCCCATTGCAGCACCGATTTTTGTCTGATCACCCAATCGCTGGGTATGGGATCTTTGCCAGTCGTTGGAGCGGCCTGGTTCGCTGTGGTCGAAAACAGCGTGTGGACAGGGGCGGATTGACCGCCTCGTTCGGCCATTTTGTCTGGATGAGCCGCGATGGTCAATTTGTCCAGTTCCAACCGGGAGCGGGTTTGCAGCCCTTTTTTCAGGGTGCCATTGAAAAGGGTGAAAAAATATCCCCGTGCGCCGCGTATGTCCACATCCTGCGGCAGGGGAACCGGCAGGGGGCGGGTGGTGAACAGGTTGGAAAAACTGGCGAAAAAGTCCACAAATTGCAGCAAATTGGTGGACTTGGTCTCCAGGTTGAGCAGCACCGGCAAGTCGGCCAGATCCAGGGATTCCGGCAGAGGACCGGTCTGACCCGTGAGGCTGAACGGCACCGATTGAAAGCGGGCCGAGACCGATACCGGAGAGGCGTGCAGAACAGAAAGAGAGTGAATATCCGCATGAATACGATCAAACACCTGCGTCTGGCCGGACGCATGTTCCCAGTTCAGCAGGGTCACAATGCCATTTTGTATCTTGATCGCATTGACGACCAGATGGGCGAGTCCCCAACCCAGCTTTTGTTTCATGCGTCGGTCGCTTTGCTCAATGCTCTCCTGGATCAGGTGTACCAACCCCGCATCACCCCGCTGGATCATATTGATCTGCGGGCTGGTCAACGTCAGGGATGTGATCTCCAACGGCGTTTGCTCGGTGTTGGCATGAAAAAAGAAGGCATGGGTGACACCCACCTGCACCTTTTTGGCCATGAACAACGGCGGTTCTGTGGCAGAAAGGGCGTGGATTTGCAAATTGCGCAGTTCCAGCGTAAAAAGCCCCTCCGTCGGGGCAAGGGCGATCTCCTCCAGGGAGACGGGATGACCCGTAATCTCTTCCAGCGTCGCAATCAAGCCGGGGCGAAAATGCTCGACATCCACCACCCAACGTACCAACAGGGCCGCACATAAAAACAACAGCACACAGGCTGCTCCGAGCCAATAGACAATGCGCAGGGCTCTGTTGTCAGATGTGACCGGTTCTTCATCTGCCGACATGATCGCTGTACCGCCTGCTTGTTCCGTGTTTAACCATTATACTGCACACGGTCATGAGTGACACTTCCTGTTCCGTCATTCCCGCGAAAGCGGGAATCCATTTGGTCTGTTGGACCTCCTGGATTCCCGCCTGCGCGGGAATGACGATACTTGTCAATTGTGATCGTGCGCAGTATATTTCGGCCTTGATCATCGTCGCGGTCACCAGGGGCTTTGCCCCTGGACCCCACCAGGGGCTTTGCCCCTGGACCCCACCAGGGGGATGATCCCCCTGGACCCGCCATTATGCAAAACGATTAAAAAAATGGCCGCACGGATGCTCAAGGGCATTATTCCTGTCTGGTCAGGCGGGCCTGCAAGAGCTGATTGACCAACGCCGGATTGGCCTTGCCCTGGGTGCGTTTCATGATTTGTCCCACCAGAAAACCGATCACTTTGGTCTTGCCCGCGTGATATTGGGCCACATCCTCTGGATGAGCAGCCAAGACCTGATCGACGGCCTCCTCGATGGCGGTACTGTTCGTCACCTGACGCAGCCCCTTCCGTTCGACAATCTGTAGCGGATCTCCCCCCTCGGTAAAGAGAATTTCAAACAGCTCCTTGGCGGTCTTGCCCGAGAGGATGCCCTGTTGAATCATGGCAACCAGTTGGCCCAGGTGATGGGCCGGGATGGGGGTTTGCTGAATATCCCAGTTTTCCTTGTTGAGTCGACCGCCCAATTCGACCATCACCCAGTTGGCCGCCACTTTGGGATTGGGCTGACCCAACGTCGCCGCCTGTTGCGCCACCGCCTCAAAATAGTCCGCCAACTCCTGACTGGCGGTCAATACCCCGGCATCATAGTCGGACAACTGATACTGCGTCCGAAACCGTTCCGCCTTGGCATCCGGCAGTTCCGGCAGGGTGGCGGCCACGGCGGCAATCCGCTCCGGTGTGAGTCGCAGAGGGGGGAGGTCGGGCTCCGGAAAATAACGATAGTCGTGCGCATCCTCTTTGCCGCGCATGGCCCGACTGCTGTTGAGATCGGCATTCCACAAGCGGGTCTCCTGAATCACCGAATCGCCGTTGTCGATCAACTCAATCTGTCGTTCCACCTCATAATCGATGGCCCGCATGACGTTGCGAATGGAATTCAGGTTTTTAAGCTCGCATCGGGTGCCCAGGATGGGCGCGCCGCGCAAGCGGATCGACACATTGGCATCGCAACGGAAAGATCCCTCTTCCATGTTGCCGTCGCACACCCCCAGATAGCGCACGATGGCCCGCAATTTTTTCAGATATTCCCCGGCCTCAGCCGCCGAACGAAGGTCGGGCTCGGAGACAATTTCCATCAAGGGGGTGCCTGTGCGGTTGAGATCCACCCAGGAGGCCCCCTGGATCCCTTCGTGCAGACTTTTGCCCGCATCCACCTCCATGTGAATGCGGGTAATGCCGATCTTTTTTGGTCCCTGGTCGAGGGGGGATGCAATGACCAGTTGGCCGTGTTCGACAATCGGCAGTTCATACTGGCTGATTTGATAACCGGCGGGCAGGTCGGGATAAAAATAATTTTTGCGGGAAAATTCGCTCAACAGGCGGATTTGCCCCTGGATGGCCAAGCCGGTCTTGATGGCCATATTGACCACTTCCCGATTGAGAACCGGCAGGACACCGGGAAAGGCGGCGCAGATGGGGCAAATCTGGGTGTTGGCCTCGGCCCCGAACTGGGTGGCACAGCCACAAAAAATTTTGGACCGGGTGCGCATCTGGGCATGGACTTCCAGGCCGATGACGGTCTCATAGCGTGACTGACTCGTAATGGGTGGGCTCATGACGGTCTCCGTTGATGCCAATCGGTGGCCTGTTGAAAGGCGTGTCCGGCGGCAAGGAGGGTCGCCTCCTGCAAGGGACGGCCAATCAATTGCAACCCGATGGGGAGCGGGTGTTCGTCAAACCCGCAGGGCAGGGAGAGACCCGGCAAGCCCGCAAGATTGACATTGATGGTGAAAATATCAGACAGATACATGCGCACGGGATCATCATTTTTCTCCCCGATCCGAAAGGCGGTTTCCGGGGCGGTGGGGGTCAGCAGCAGATCCACCTGGGCAAAGGCGGCACGAAAATCGTCGGCAATCAGGCGGCGCACCTTTTGGGCCTTGCGATAATAGGCATCATAGTAGCCGGAGGAGAGCACATAGGTGCCGAGCATGATGCGTCGTTTGACCTCCGCGCCAAATCCTTCGGAGCGGGTGCGGGCATACATGTCGCGCAGATCCAGGGGATCGGCACAGCGATGGCCAAAGCGCACCCCGTCATACCGGGCCAGATTGGAGGAGGCCTCTGCCGGGGCAATGACATAGTAGGTGGGAATGGCGTAGGCGGTGCAAGGCAGAGAGACCGGCTGGCAATGGGCACCCAGATCCTGGAAGGTGGCGATGGCCTGTTCGACCGCCTGCCGGACCGGGGCCGCCAGGCCGTCGGCAAAATATTCGGCTGGAATGCCGATGCGCATGTTTTTGACGCGCTCTGCTGCGGGCACACCGGTCGTCAGGTCGTCCCAATAGGCGGGCACCGGGGCATCGATACTGGTGGAATCCAGCGGATCGTGACCGGCCATGGTCTGCAAGAGGAGGGCGGCATCCTCGACACTGCGGGTCATGGGGCCAGCCTGATCCAGAGAAGAGGCAAAGGCAATCATGCCAAAGCGGGAGACGCGCCCATAGGTGGGTTTGAGGCCGGTGATGCCGGTCATGGCGGCGGGCTGGCGGATGGAGCCGCCGGTATCGGTGCCAAGGGCAGCGAGGCACAGGCCCGCCGCCACCGCTGCCGCCGAACCACCGGACGAGCCACCCGGTATACGGTCGTGGCCCCACGGATTGCGCGCCGGACCGAAAAAGGAGGTTTCGTTGGAGGATCCCATGGCAAACTCATCCATGTTGGTCTTGCCCAACACCACCGCCCCGGCTTCTTTCAAACGGCGGGTGACGGTGGACTCATAGGGGGGGTGAAAATTGGCCAACATGCGGGAGGCGCAGGTGGTGCGCAATCCTTGGGTACAAAAGAGATCCTTGATGGCCAGGGGGATGCCGGTGAGGGGGGTGGCCTCTCCCCTGGCCAGACGGTCATCGGCGGCCTGGGCGGCTTGCAGAGCACCGGCCTCATCCACGGTGATATAGGCGTTGAGTGCGGCATTGTCCGTGGCGATCCGCTCCAGAAAAAACCGCGTCAGTTCCACGGCGGAGAGGGACCGTTTGCGTAACAGATCGGCAGCTTGTGCCAGGGAGAGGTGCGACAGATCCACCGGAAAAGAGACTCCTACTCAATAATTTTGGGGACGCGAAAGTGGCCTTGTTCGGTATCGGGCGCGCCAGCCAGCAACGCTTCGCGCTGATTGCCGTGGCACACCACATCATCGCGTTCCGGGATGACCATATCCATGGCATGGGACATGGGGGCAATATTGTCCGTCGGCAGGGTGTTCAATGTTTCCATCAAGGTCAGAATGCGGGCAAGCTGGCCGGTATAGGCCGCCACCTCGTCGGCAGAGACGTGCAGGCGGGCCAGGGTGGCGACATGTTGGACGGTACGGGCATCAATAGACATTAGGTTGCATCCAAACGCTGATGGGGCAAAGGGATCCAGCCGGGAAACATAGCCCCTTTTGGGCCAAAAGACAACGGCAAAACCGGGCGGGAGCACGGTAAATTTGTTCTCGGCCAGGGAAGCTACGAAACGGTAGCGCGACAGGTGTTTTGCGTCATACGGAGGTAGTCAAATACCAACCGCACACTCATAGTCAGTTGCCGCATCTTCTGAGCTAC
>JADFYM010000014.1 GCA_015233035.1 Magnetococcales bacterium | reverse complement strand
TGAGGGAGTATAGCTCAGACAGGGATCAAGGGGGGAAAGCAAAGTAACCCATCGGCCAGCGAGACGATAGGAGTAGATGGAGGAGCCAGAGTTAAACCACAGCTACGGCGCAGCCGTTCAGTCCAACAGTTTTGGTCAGATGCCATTTTTATCCGGGATCTCTCTCACCTCGAACGCCTTACCGATCGCCAACTTTTAGCTATGTCGCTGATTCTGCATGACTGTTACCAGGCCGCAGACGTGGTGCTATACTTGTTGTCAGAGTATGACCTTCGTCGAGGAACCTCATATGCGGCGGATTATTTGGAGATTCTCCAGATGGCACCGGGAATGGCCAGCCCCCCACCGCCCCCATTCCACGATCAACCCGCCTGACCAGGAAAAGATGTGTATTGGCACACCCAAAAAGGCTGAGGCCGCCCCAAAGGGCGGCCTCGAACGCTCCTTCCGCAACATGGCGGATGAGACTGAGGGTGAGTATACGCAACCCATTTGCGCATTTCAATATATTAATCGGCTGTTTTTCCAAAAAAGACCCTTCAACGCGGCCTGACCCCCACAGCCCCCAACCACCTTTCCAACCACCCCCCATCCACCCGCCCAACGGGGCAATCTTCCCGATTGCCCCACCCGGCGCATCACGCCACATTGAAAAACCGTGTCACTTGTTCTAGTCTGTCCCAGCAGTCGGGGTTTCTCTTGAACGGTTAAAAAAGACACGCCATCATGTGGATTGAAATCGGGCACTTTGCCGCCATCACCGCCTTTTTATTGGCCATCACCCAAACCGGCACCGCCCTGGTGGGCGTCACGCTGACTCGACCGGTCTGGGTGCGCGTCAGCCGACGCGCCACCTTCGCCACCTTCGCCCTGCTCACCCTGGCGGGCGGAACCCTGGTCGCAGCCTTCCTCGGCCACGACTTTTCCGTGCGCTATGTCGCCGAACACTCCTCTCTGGAACTGCCCCTCTTTTACCTGGCCACGGCCGTGTGGGGGGGACATGAAGGCTCTCTGCTCCTCTGGGCCTGGCTGCTCTCCCTGTTCAACGCCATCGCCGTCTGGCGATACTGGGCCACCCATGCCCGCTCCATCCCCTGGATCCTGGCCATTCTCGGCGGTCTGCTGGCCGGTTTCTTGACCCTGATCCTGTTTCTTTCCAGCCCGTTCGACCGACTGTTCCCGGCCCCCGCCAATGGCCAGGATCTCAATCCCCTCCTCCAGGATCCGGGCATGGTCTTCCATCCGCCCTTCCTCTATATCGGCTATGTCGGCTTTGCCATCCCCTACGCCTTCGCCATGGCCGCCCTGATCACCGGGCAGGCGGGCGAGGAGTGGATCCTCGCCACCCGCCGCTGGACCCTCTTCGCCTGGATCGCCCTCACCATCGGCATCGTCTTCGGCGGCTATTGGGCCTATTACGAACTGGGCTGGGGCGGTTATTGGGCCTGGGATCCGGTGGAAAATGCCTCGTTCATGCCCTGGCTCACCGCCACCGCCTTCCTCCACTCGGTCATGGTGCAGGAACGACGCGGTCTGTTCAAAACCTGGAATCTGTTCCTGATCATCACCACCTTCGCCCTCTCCCTCCTGGGCACCTTCCTGGTGCGCTCCGGGGTGCTCTCGTCGGTCCACGCCTTTGCCAGCGATCCGGGACGCGGGGTCTATATTCTCATTTTTATGAGTGTTTTATTGTTCTTTTCCTTTGGCGTCCTGGTGCTGCGCGCCGAACTGCTGCGCGCCGAAATCCATCTGGAAAGCCCACTGTCCAAGGAATCCGCCTTTCTGTTCAACAATCTGCTGCTGGTGGTCGGTGCCTTGACCGTCCTGCTGGGCACCCTCTACCCGCTGGCCGTCGAAACTCTCTCCACGGCCAAGGTGTCGGTGGGCGCACCCTATTATAACCGGGTCTTCATCCCCATCATGCTGGGTATCCTGCTCCTGATGGGCATTGCCCCCCTGATCGCCTGGCGGCGCACCCCGTTGGCCCGCCTGCGCCGGGATTTTCCCCTGCCCATCCTGTTGGGCATCGTCGGCCTGCTGGTCGCCCTGTGGCAACAGGTCTCCCATCCCTACGGCGTGGCCACTGCGGCCCTGATCTTTTTTGTCATCGGCACCCACGGCCTGGATGTCGTCCGGGGAGTACGGGCCCGTCTGGCGGCGGGAACGCGGCAAACAGGAACCCAAACAGGAACCACCTCACCTCTGACGGCCCTGTGGCAACTGCTCACCCGCAACAAGCGACGCTATGGCGGCATGACCGTCCATATCGGCATTGTCGTGATGAGTGCCGGGTTTATCGGTTCGGGACTCTTCCAGCAAGAGCTTGACCTCTTTCTCTCCCCCGGCGATTCGGTCCAACTGGGTGACTGGAAGTTGACCCTGGAGGCCGTGGGCAAGGCGGCCAAATATAACTGGACCGCCGTGGAAGCCACCGTGCGGGCCGAACGCCAAGGCGAAACAGTCATTCTGAAACCACAAAAACGGTCCTACGGCAAACGCTCCCAACCCACCACCGAGGCCGCCATCCATTCCACTTGGCGGGAAGATGTCTATGTGGTGATGGGCGATCCCGTGAAGGAAAACACCTGGAATTTTCGCATCTACCGCAACCCGTTGGTCGCCTGGATCTGGTGGGGAACCGGACTCATCGCCCTCGGGGTGGCCTTCGCCATGATGCAGGGACGACGCAACACATGACGGGCGGAAAACAATGAAAACCATTTGGAAAGTTACCCTGTTGCTGGGCATTGCAGCCATCCTGGTCCTGTTTGCCCTGGGGTTGAACAATGATCCACGCATGATTCCCTCTCCCCTGGTCAACCGACCGGCCCCGGATTTTGCAACCACCGATCTGGACGGCAAACCGATCAGCCTGGCAGAACATCGGGGCAAGTGGGTGCTGGTCAATTTTTGGGGATCCTGGTGTTCCAGTTGCGTGTCCGAGCATCCCTATCTGCTCGAATTGGCACGCAAAACCCGCAGCCGCAGCGATTTTGTCATCCTCGGCGTCGATTTCCGGGATACCGAACAGGGAGCCAAGATGTTTCTGGCCCGCAACGGCAATCCCGGCTATCGTCATGCCACCGATCCAGAACAAAAAATTGCCATCGACTGGGGGGTGTACGGCGCGCCGGAATCCTATCTGGTCGATCCCACCGGACGGATTCGCCTCAAACAGACCGGTCCCCTCTATGCGGGCTGGTTTGAACAGGTCGCGCTGCCTCTCCTCCAGGAGTCCACCACGCCAACCGGGACACCCCAGGCAGGCAAACCATGAAAAACCGTCTCTTACTGATGTTGTTGGCCGTCTGCGTCGGGATGTTGTGGTTTGCCCCGGCGGCATTCAGTGTTGCCCGCGACGAGGATCCCACCGAGGCCCTGGTCAGAAAAATTGCCAAGGATCTGCGCTGTGCCGTCTGCCAGAATCAATCCGTCTATGAATCCAATGCCGATCTGGCCAAGGATATGCTGCTCATCATCCGGGACAAAGTCCGGGCGGGCGAAGACGAGGCCAAAATTCGCGACTATTTTTTCCAACGGTATGGGGATTATATTTATCTGAAACCGACCGGGGAGGGGAAAAACAAGATTTTGTGGCTGGCACCCTTTCTGGGCCTACTGATCGGCGTGGCGGGACTGTGGACCGCCATCTCCCGGTGGCGACGCCCACGAACGGATACGGCAGAAAATGCGGCGACCCCCCTCACGCCAGAGGTCAGAGAACGCATTCAAAAAGAGTTGGATCAGATTCAGGTTTGAGGTCCGGTATTACCCTTGGCGGTTGTTGCTGCATATTGAATGAAAGGGTTGACCGCACATGGCATGGGAAGCTTGGCTGGCCATCACCGTGATTATTGCCTGTGTTGCCTTCCTGGCAAGCAGCCATTACCCCTCCGACATGGTCCTCCTGGGCGGTGTGACCCTGTTGTTGCTGGCTGGCGTCCTCACACCGCAGCAAGCCCTGGCTGGCCTGGCCAATGAAGGGGTGGCCACCATCGGGGTATTGTTTGTCGTGGTGTCTGGCTTGCAGGAAACCGGTGCCGTGGGATGGATAGCCGATACCATCCTGGGCACCCCCCGTTCCATCCGCCATGCCCAATGGCGACTCTCCCTCCCCATTCTGGGCATCTCCCCCTTTCTGAACAATACCGCAGTAGTGGCCATGTTTATCCCCGCTGTGGGTTATTGGGCCAAGCGGCATCGTCTGCCCATGTCCCAATTGATGATCCCACTGGCCTTTGTCACCACCACATCCGGTCTGATCACCCTGGTGGGATCCAGCACCAATCTGGTGGTCCATGGGTTGCTGCGCAGCACGGCCAGACTGCCTGGATTTACCCTCTGGGAACTGGCCTGGATCGGCCTGCCCGTCACCGCCGCCATGCTGCTGTATCTCCTGATCTTTGGCCAATATCGCCTGCCCAACCAGCCCGCACCCAGCAAGTCTTTTACCAACACCCGTGAATATACCGTGGAAATGCGGGTGGAAAAGGGCGGTGCCCTGGAAGGCAAGACAGTCCAGGAAGCCCAACTCCGGCAATGGCCGGGTCTGTTCCTGTTAAAAACACAAAGGGATGGCGGGGTCTTGTCGGCGGTGTCTGCCCAACACAAGCTGCTGGGCGGCGATTGCCTGCTGTTTACCGGGATTGTGGATGCCATCGCCGATTTGCGCAACAGGCGCGGCCTGCAAACCGTTATGGATCAGGAAACCCAACTGGAAACCCCCGAGCGGGAGTGCATCATGGTGGAGGCTGTGCTGGCCGAATACAGCCCCATGGTGGGCAAAACGGTGCGGGAGAGTCATTTCCACACCATTTATCGCGCCTCCATCCTGGCGGTGGCCCGCAGTGGCGGCAAATTTCTCGGCAAGGTGGGGGACATTGTCCTGCGCCCAGGAGACCAGTTGTTGCTGGAGACCCATCCGGCCTTTCTGGAGCAACAGTGGAACACCCATGATTTTTTGCTGGTCCGGGCGGTGGAGACCTATCGTCCGTTGCACCACAAGCGGGCACCGGTGGCCTTGGCCATCCTGCTGGGCTTTATCGGCATGGCCACCACAGGCCGGTTTTCCACCCTGGAAGCGGCCCTGCTCTCCGCCGGATTGATGCTCTTGACGGGCTGTGTCAGCAGTCGAGTGGCGCGCCGGTCGGTGGAATGGCAGGTCTTGTTGGTGATTGCCGCCTCTTTCGCCCTCGGCACTGCCCTGGAGAGCACGGGAGCGGCCCGCTACCTGGCCAGACTGTTGACCACCTGGACCGAAGGGGATACCTGGGCCTCCCTGGCGGCGATTTATACGGTGACCGCCCTGTTGACCCAGGTGGTGGCCAACAATGCCACGGCCGTCTTGTTGTTTCCCATTGCCCTGGCCACGGCCAAGGATTTGCACGCCTCCGTCATGCCCTTTGCCGTCGTGGTCCTGGTGGCCGCTTCCGCCTCTTTTGCTACCCCCATAGGCTATCAAACCAACCTCATGGTCCAGGGACCGGGGGGATACCGCTTTGCCGATTATGTCCGCTTTGGCTGGCCGTTGTCCCTCCTGGTGGGTGCCGTGACCGTCGGCTTGACCCCCTGGATCTGGCCATTCTGACCGCCGGACAACCGATTCTATTTGAACCGTTTCAGGAGATAGGTAAACATGAAATAGGAGAGCAGACAGCCCAGAATAAACCAGACAATGCGAAAAGTCTGGCTGTTGGTGATCTCATGGGGGATGCCGGCCGCAATCGGTATATACCCCAGCAAAAGGCAGAAAAAGGCCGTGATAATGAGTGCAATCAGTTGGTTTTTTGGCATGGGGAAATGCTCCACAGGGCAAGGAGAACCGGGACAACTGCGGAAGGTACTACCACGAGAAGGCAAAACTGCGCAAGAGGAATGGCCAACCGGGGACAAAATCGCCCAGAAAATATCGTCACACCTGATGTGGCAAACTTGTGCATTGGTCAAGGGAGAGATGGCGTGGTTTTTGCGCTTTTTCGACAGATTTGCGTCTGCCGGGTGTGGGGCCGTCAGCCTTGATCATCGTTTCGTCCACGAACTCTCCTGGATGCCCGCCTTCGCGGGCATGACGGAAATTGGTATGACACGGAATTCGCTCGTCATTCCCGCGAAGGCGGGAATCCAGGGTGCTGACTGGAATGGCCGAAACGATGATCAAGGCCGGGCCGTCATACAATAACCGCAAGGTAAAAGCGGTCTCGCCGTTGTGTTGCACGGAGTTCAAGCACCCGGCAGCTTCCATTTTGGGATCTGCCAGCATTCAATGCTGGGGCGAACTCGCTCTCATTTGATGTCACCAACACCCAAATCCCGGCAGATTTTGCGGGCCAGCAGATCGATTATTTCCTGGTGCCTGGGGATGGCAGAACGTCGATTCTCTGCCGGGTTCCACCACCACGAGTGGCGACCCCCCTCCCGCAACAGTTCGCACCCCTGGGCCTGCAAGTAACGCAACAGTTTGCTGCGTTTCACAGGGCGATGCACTCTTCCCGGTAGTCGCTGCCCACCATGGCCAAGGCATCCTGGCGGTTGAAAGCGATGGCCTCCCGCAAAGTGATGGCCAGGGTTGCCAGCAATGTTTCGTGGGTGAGTTCCTGGCAGTTGACGCCGGGTATCTCCTCGATCCACCCAACCCACCAACCATCCACTTGTTTGGTGACGGCGGTATAGGTTTGAGACATGGTTGTACTCCCACAAGAGGGACAAAAAACTTGCACACACGGTAACAGAACGACTTCCATGCAGCAAGCAGGGCAATCGCATTTGCAATTTCTGGACGCTTGACCCTGGAATCGAGGGGGGGGGCTCGCTCGCTTTTTTTCCATAACGAGCGCGCATCCACTACGATTGCCCCGCAAGGCCAATTGACAACACACCCACCCTTCCCATAGCATATTCGCCATCCCTTCCTGGGTGGTTCGTGGTTTCCCAACCCCGAACTGAAACGGGAAATCCGGTCAGCCGCCTGGCGGCGATTCCGGTGCTGCCCCCGCAACGGTAGGCGCGTCAACGATCCACCACCATGTCACTGGCTTTCTGGCCGGGAAGACGGTGGATCCGGGTTTTCCTGCCAGAATTCCCCCGCGCAAGCCCGGAGACCGGCCCGTGGACTGGCCAATGACGTGCTGCGGCGGGCAGCATGGGTGAGTGTGCCGGGATGTCGCGCCCGGCCTGCCGTATTGACCTGCCCGCGCCACATTCTGCCTCAATGTCGCTCTCCCTCTCTTCCCCCTTCTCGCGTTCTGGTCGGGATATTCCGGCGCGCCGCCTGCGTGACGCGCTCCCATCCGCACCCGAGGAGAAAAAACCATGTCCACCCCACCCGCCACCCGCATTGCCGCCCGCTTGTCGCTGCTGCTGGCGATGCTGCCCCTTTGCGACAGCCAGGCCGAGGAGGCCAACCCAACCCTGCCCGATACCCTGGTAACAGCCAGTCGCCTGGGAGAGGGGATATCCGGAGCGTCGACCACCCTCATTACCGCCGCTGAAATCGAACGGTCGCCCGGCCAAACCCTGCCAGACCTCCTGGCGCGCCAACCCGGCATTCAGGTCCAAAATCTGTACGGCGGCGTCAACGGAGCCAATTCGGTCATCGATCTGCGCGGCTTCGGTGCCGCCGCCGTGCCCAACACCCTGGTCTTGATCAATGCTCGCCGCCTCAATGATGTGGATCTGGCGGGCATCGATCTGGGCTCTATTCCGCGCGCCAGCATCGAGCGGATCGAAATCATCCGGGGCAGCAGTGGTGCCGTGCTCTACGGCGACGGGGCGGTGGGGGGTGTCATCAATATTGTGACCAAAAACGGCTTCAACGATCCCCCCTCCTATCGGGCCGAGGGCGCGCTCGGCTCCTTCCGCCAGCGGGAAGGCAACCTCGCGGCCAGCCAGACGGTCGATGCGACGGCGTTGTCCCTCTACGGCAATACCATCGACTCGAACGGCTATCGCGCCAACAATGCCCTGCGCCAAAGCAATGCGGTCGGCGAAATCCGCCAGAGCATCGACCGTGGGGAGCTCTATCTGAACCTGAGCGGCGACACGCAACACCTTGGCTTGCCCGGCGCACGCCAAGTCACCCTGACCAGCAACCAACTGGCCAGCGACCGCACCGGGACCGCCTCGCCCGCCGACTATGCCGACAAGCAAGGCATGAATGCCGCCCTGGGCGGTACCCGGCGACTGGGAGAGGGCATGGAACTGGTGCTGGATGCCGGGATACGTCACAAGGAGCAGCAATCGGCCTTTTTCAGCCCCTGGGGCTCGGCCTTCGATGCCTACACCGATACCGCTCTGACCACCCTCTCCCTGACCCCCCGGATCACCATCGACCAGCAGTGGTTCGCCCGGCCAGGCAAGTTGATCGCTGGCATCGACCTGTACCAATCCTATTATGGCTCAGACAAAAGGGCGGATCAGGGCAACCCGGTCGCCCACCACTATGATCTGGAACAACGAACCCTGGCGGGTTATTTCCAGGAAACGGTTGCGGTGCGCCAGGGGACCGATCTCTCCTGGGGGGTACGACTGCAACAGGACGCGGTCACCGCACGGGATCATTTCAATGCCAGTGCCCCCAATCCGGGTTCGCCGGTCCAGGCCCATCCCCTCGATCACAATGAAACGCCCTACGCGGCGCACATCGGCCTGGAACAGCGTTTGTCCGACAACAGTACGCTGTTCGGACGACTGGGACGCAGTATGCGGCTGCCGACGGTGGATGAACGGGTGGGCGGCACGCCTTATGGCGTACCGATCACCTTTGATCTCAAGACCCAGACGGCGCAGGATGCGGAGGTTGGCTGGCGCGGGCGACTGGGCAAGGTCAGCCTGCAATCCAGCGTTTATTTCATGGAATTGAAACATGAACTGCACTTCAATCCGGTCACGTTTACCAACATCAACCTGGACCCGACGCAACGGTATGGCGTCGAGAATACCGCCACCTACCCGCTGACCGACACCGTGCGCCTGAACGGCGGGCTGACCTATACCAGGGCGCAGTTTACCGAAGGGGCATGGCAGGGGCATGAGGTGCCGCTGGTGTCGCGCTGGACGGGTAGCGGTGGCCTCTCCTGGGATATCCGGGACAAGCAGTTGGTATTGGATGGAGATGCCCGGTATGTCGGTCCACGTCGGTTGGACAACGACCAGGCCAATTTTCAACCGCTGATCCCGGCGCACACCCTGGTGGATCTGCGTCTCGGTGGCGAGGTGGGAACGGTACATTGGTCCCTGGCGGTACAAAATCTGTTCGATCAGAATTATTTCGATTATGGCATTGCCAGTGCCACCACCTATGGTACTTATAATGCTTATCCCATGCCGGGACGGACGATACTGGGACGTTTTGGCGTGAGTTTTTGATGACTGCCAACCTGTTCAATGATTGCGGGTCCAGGGGGATCATCCCCCTGGTGGGGTCCAGGGGCAAAGCCCCTGGTGGGGTCCAGGGGCAACGCCCCTGGTGGGGCGGCATGGTCATGTGCGTCCTCCTGATCGCCACCAGCACCCTCGCCTGCGCCGCCGAGGCACGCCCACGGCGCATCATCTCGGCCAACGTATGCGCTGACCGTTTGCTCCTGCCCCTGGCCGACCGGGCGGATATAGTCTCGGTCAGCCATTTTGCGGCGGATCCCAACCTTTCGACGGTAGCGACCGAGACGGCGGGCCTCCGGGTCAATCAGGGGGATGCCGAGGAGATTGTCGCCCTGCATCCCGATCTGGTGATTCTGGGAGCCATTCAGGCTCTCTCCACCGGGGCGATGTTGCGGACCCTGGGGATTGCGGTCTACACCATTCCGCCGGTGGAAGGGATCGACGCAGTCCGTCTCCTCATCCGCTCTCTGGCCGCCCGCCTTGGGCAGACCGCACGCGGCGAGCGGTTGCTTGCTGCCATGGATGCCCGCCTGCTGGCCTTGCCCAGGCCCACGCATCCGGTGCAGGCGGTCGTCTATCAGGCGGGCGGCTGGAGTGCCGGACGCGGCACCATGGCTGACGATCTGTTTGGTCGCCTCGGGTTCGTGAACAGGGCGGCTGCGGCGGGCATCGTCGGTTTCGGGGCACTGCCGCTGGAGCGTTTGGTGGTGGACGCGCCCGACTTGATTGTCATCGAAGAGACGGGAGAAAATGCGCCCTCCCTGGCCGGGGCGTTATTGCACCATCCGGCGTTGTTGCGGGGAAAGATGCGTTTTATTCGTATTCCCATGCGGTTGTGGGCCTGTCCCGATCCGGCCCTGGTGGAGGCTGCCGCCCTGATGGCGGGAGCTGTGCCATGAAAGGAACACGCCTCGGGGAGACCAAACGACTGCCAGGGGGGTCCGGGGGGGATTATCCCCCCCGGTGGGGTCCAGGGGCGAAGCCCCTGGTGGGGTTGGGGGCAAAGCCCCCACGAGCCACCACAAAAACCAAGGTCACCCACTATTACCCGGAACTGACCCTGGGCCTGTCATTACTGATTCTGGCCGCACTGTCGCTGTCGATTGGTGCCTCCCGACTGACCGTCTGGGATCTCCTCAGCAACGATCCGAGCCAGCAGACACTGGCGGCAACCATCATCGGGGAGATCCGTCTGCCGCGCACACTCCTGGCCGTGCTGACCGGGGGCTCCCTGGGCCTGTCCGGTGCAGTCCTGCAAGGTCTGCTGCGCAACCCCCTGGCCGATCCCGGAGTGATTGGCATCTCGGCCACCGCCTCGCTTGGCGCGGTGTTGGCCTTCTATTTCGGTTTGTGGTCGGTGGCGGCGGGAGGAATCTGCGGGGGCCTGCTCGCCGCCCTGTTGTTGGTCACGCTGGCGGGCCGCCACGCCAGCACCTTGACCTTGCTGCTGGCCGGGGTGGCCCTGTCGAGTTTTGCCGTTGCCCTGACCGCCTTGGCCCTCAATCTGGCCCCCAGCCCACTGGCCGCCTATGAAATTTTGTTTTGGCTGCTGGGTTCCGTGGCGGATCGTGCCTGGGAACAGGTCGGGACCGCCGCGCCATTCATCCTGCTCGGTTGGCTGCTGCTGTTGCGTACCGGTCGGGGCCTGTCGGCCCTCGCGCTGGGGGAGGATGTGGCCCAGACGCTGGGCATCGACCTGCGTCGGTTGCGCCTGACCGCCGTCGTCGGCACCGCCTTGTGTGTCGGAGCCTCGGTGGCGGTGACTGGCAGCATCGGCTTTGTGGGTCTGGTGGTGCCCCATCTGCTGCGGCCCCTGGTGCGACACGATGCCCACCGCCTGCTGGGGGTCAGCACCCTGGGTGGGGCCGTGTTGCTGCTCGCCGCCGACCTCGCCGTGCGCCTGGCCGCCGTCGGCCAGGAACTCAAGCTGGGGGTCGCCACTGCCCTGGTGGGCGCACCCTTTTTCCTGTGGCAACTCCTCCGCATGCGGGGCACACCATGACGGCATTGTGCTGGCGGGAGATCAGCTTGCGCAAGTCAGGCCGCCTGATCCTGGCTGGCGTCTCTCTAGCGGTTGCCAGGGGGGAACTGCTGGGCATTGTCGGGCCGAACGGAGCGGGAAAAACCGCCCTGTTGCGTTGTGCCGCCGGGTTGGAAAGAGGTGCCACGGGCGTGGTGGAACTGGCGGGTGTGCCGCTGACCCGACTGGCCCCCCACCAGCGCGCCCAGGGCATGGCCTTTCTGCCGCAACAGGCGGAGACGGCCTGGCCGATCACGGTCTCTGCGGCGGTGGCCCTGGGCCGCCTGCCCCATGCGGGGCGGTGCCCGGAGGCAGATCGGCGGGCGGTCGCCTGGGCACTGGACGCGGTGGGCATGACCTCCTGGGCCGAGCGGCCCATCACCACCCTGTCGGGTGGGGAACGCGCCCTGGTCATGCTCGCCCGGGTTCTGGCGGTGGAGGCCCCTGTTTTACTGCTGGATGAACCGAGTGCCGCCCTCGACCCGCAGCACCAATTGGCGACCATGGAACTGTTGTGCCGCCTGGCGCAGGCGGGCTTGGCCGTTTGCATCGTGCTGCATGATCTGGCCCTGGCGGCACGGTTTTGCCAACGCATTGTCCTGCTGCAAGCCGGGCGGGTGGTAGCCGACGGCACCCCGGAAGCGACCCTCACCGATGACCACTTGCAGCAGGTGTATGCCATTCGGGGCATTCGCCACCCAATCGACGGTGCGCACCGACTGGTGGCCTGGGAACGCCTGCCACCTTCGTCGGGGCAGGCGGCAGCGGGATGAAGGGCGAACGGGAATGGATCATTGGGGCGGGCAATGGGGGCTTTGCCCCCAACCCCACCAGGGGCTTCGCCCCTGGACCCCACCAGGGGGATGATCCCCCTGGACCCGCAAAACTATTTAAAAAATGGCCGCCATGATCATCACGGTCAGAGGACGCCAGGGGGTGATCTCTGCCTGGGGCTTTGTGACATCCCTCGCGTTGCATGGTGCCGCTCTGGCCTGGGTGGTCGGCTGGCAAGAACTCCCCATGGCGGTGCTTGCACCCCCGGTCCTGGCGGTCACGCTGGTTGCGGCAGAGGTTCCCCAGGAAGCGGAAAACCGCCCTCCACGCAGCACACCATTTTCTTTTGATAATATACTGCGCACGGTCACAATTGACGAGTATCGTCATTCCCGCGCAGGCGGGAATCCAGGAGGTCCAACAAGCCAAATGGATTCCCGCCTACGCGGGAATGACGGAACAGGAAGTG
Source organism: Magnetococcales bacterium (assembly GCA_015233035.1). Lineage (GTDB taxonomy): Bacteria > Pseudomonadota > Magnetococcia > Magnetococcales > Magnetaquicoccaceae > Magnetaquicoccus. Next base: position 16,489 of record JADFYM010000014.1, on the reverse strand, counting down.
TCACTTATGCCCGCGCACAGTATAGCACGATCAAGGGGGTCCGGGGGGGATTATCCCCCCCGGTGGGGTCCAGGGGCAAAGCCCCTGGCAGTGACACGCACAGTCCCCGGTTGCCCACCCCGCCCGCCAATCGGCAGACGCCAGCCCACCGACCGCGTGTCATGGCCCAGCAGGTAAAACCCCGTGCGGAACGGCCCGAACCATCGGGAGATCCCGCATCGCCACCCGCTCCGAGCAACGCACCGGGCAACAACACAACCCACGCCACACAAGCCGCCCACGGCACGGGCGAGGTGGCAAGCAACGAACCGTTGGGACAGGCCAGCACGACCGTTGCGACCCCCGCCGCAGGCAATGCCGCGCCGGTCTACCCGATAGCGGCCCGCCGCGCCGGTCGGGAGGGACGGACGGTGCTGCGCGTGCGGGTAGCCACGACCGGGGAATGCGATGCAGTGCAGATCGTGGCGAGCAGTGGCACCCCTTCATTGGACGAAGCGGCGATGGCGGCGGTCAGACAGTGGCGATTCAATCCCGCCCGCTTGGCGGATCGGGCCATTGAGGCGACGATTCAGGTGCCGATTGTCTTCAAGCTGACGGATGCGTTCTGAGTGCGGCGGCTGTTGGAGCAAAAAGTTCTATTGACTTTTGCAGCAAAACAGAGAAACACTGCCACTTTAGGATTGGTGCCCAAAAGGGGATCCAGTCCACAACCAAGTTTGCAGTCTGTGCAAAAAAGGGATGACGATGGAACCCAATCGCGAGCAATCGTTGCGCCACTATGCCGACGGGAAGATCTCGTGGCATTCTTTGCAACAGCAGGGCTTTGCCAATTATGTGGAGGTTCTCTCCGGTCTGGGTAGACTGGGGTTACGCCCTCCCATCGCACCGATGGAAGGGCCGAATGTCCAGGCACGGGAGAGGGGACGCGCCCTGCTGCGCAGCTTGCTGCAAGCACGGGATCCCAACCAACGGCTGCCATGAACCCACCCCTGTTTCACCTCATCGTCACCGACACATCGCCCCTGTTCACGCTTGTGTTGGCGGATTCTCTGAATGCCTTGCTTTGTCCGGGCCTACCTGTTGGCATTCCCGACGCTGTTTATATAGAGGCCACGCGCGTACATGGTGCACCCGGTGCCGGGCAAATTGTGGCGTGGATCAACACCAACCTGGATAGGGTGCGAATTATCCCAACAGAGATCGGGATCGACCAGCAACGCCGTCTTGAAGAGGGTCGTTCCATTCGGTCTCTGGGTGAGTTGGCAGCCATGGAAGTCCTCGACCGGTTCTTGAACGCAAACCCAGAGGCCGAGGCACTCCTGTTGTTCGAAGATACCGACGTTTCCAAGAGACGTGCCATCGTCGATGAACGGGTTGGCCTGATCAGCACTGGCGACTTTCTGCGCGAACTGGAACAAGCCGGTCTGATCGAATCGGCCCACCATATTCTTGAAAAAGCCGCCAGGGCGGGCCGCAATATCGAACGACAACATTATCCCCAGGCGGAGCATGAGACACGTCTGGCCCTGCGACAGCAGACGGTACGCCCAAAAAGGCATTGATCATCGTTTCGGCCATTCCAGTCAGAACCCTGGATTCCCGCCTTCGCGGGAATGACGAGCGAATTTCGTGTCATACCCATTCCCGTCATGCCCGCGAAGGCGGGCATCCAGGAGAGTTCGTGGACGAAACGATGATCAAGGCCCCCAAAAAGCCTTGAATGAGCGAATGACATGACGGTGCGGCTGTTTCAAGACACTCCACCGTTGGCCTGTACCACACGGCGCAAGTCCAGTCAAATGCGTCAAAACGCGCCCCCAGCCTCCCCCTCCGCCAACCGCACCGCCTCCTCCCACGTGGTCCTCCCCTGCATGGCATACGCCAACGCACACCGGTGCAGTGGCACATAGCCCGCCTGCTGTTGCGCCGCCTGCACCACCCCCGCCATGTCACCACGCCGCAAGGCATCCGCCAGGTCGCCGCGCAACTCCAACAGTTCCACCACCGCCATCCGCCCGGTAAAGCCGGTAAAATGACACGCCGCACAACCCCGCCCGCGCATCCAGTTGGCTGTGGCTGAAGTCCGCTCGCCCACCCAATGATGCAATAAGGCCGCCTCAGAGGCCGTGAGCGAGACCGGTTCCCGACACTCCCCACACACCCGGCGCACCAGACGTTGCGCCAGAATGCACTGCAACGCCCCGGCCACGGCATACCCCTCCAACCCCATCTCCAACAACCGGACCGCCGCCCCGATGGCACTGTTGGTGTGCAACGTGGAAAAGACCAGATGACCCGTCAACGCCGCCCGAATGGCCATCTCGGCTGTCTCGCGGTCGCGCATCTCACCCACCAGAATAATGTCGGGATCCTGCCGCAACACCGTGCGCAAAATGGTGGAAAAATGCAATCCGATCCGGGGATTGATCTGTACCTGACTGATGCGCGGCAGACGATATTCCACCGGATCTTCCACCGTGACAATCTTTTTGTCCGGCGTGTTGAGCCGCTGCAACGCCCCGTAGAGCGTGGTGGTCTTGCCACTGCCGGTGGGGCCGGTCACCAGGACCAGGCCATGCAACCGTTGGATGATTTTATGAAAACGGCGCAACATCTCCGCATCCAAAACCGAATGCAGTGCCGTATGCGCCTTGCTGCGGTCCAACAGACGCAACACCACCGACTCGCCATCCTGAATGGGCAACGTGGCAACCCGCACATCGATGGTGCGCCCCTGGACCACCACATCAAATCGCCCATCCTGCGGCAACCGCCGCTCGGCAATCTCCAAACCGGCCATCAATTTCAGCTTGGAAACCAACGCCGGGGCAATACGCCGCTCCTGAATCACCTGCTCCTGTAACATACCGTCTATCCGCCGACGCAGACGCAAACAATCCACATCCGGCTCAATATGAATGTCCGAGGCATTGAAACGCACCGCATCCTCAAACAGGGATTGCAAAATTTGCACAACAGGCGCGTCCAAAGCCTGCTCCGTCTGGACCCGCTCCTCCCGGTTGAAGGCCGCCTGCCCCACCTCTTCATCCAGCGCAGTCGCCTGCTCCTGGATCCGCTCCACCCCCCGATACAGGCGGTCCCATACCACCGGCAACTGCGCCGCACTGACCAATGCCAGGCTGGGCATCCCACCCAAGGCACGACTCAGTTCATCACAGGCAAACACATTCGCCGGATCAGCCATCCCCACCAGGAAACCGCCGCTGGCCATGCGGGACAACACAATGGCCTGATGTTGCCGAGCCACCGACTCCGGCAACAGACGCACCAGGGTGCCGTCCATGCGAAATGTTTTCAGATCAACAAAAGGAAAGTGCAACTCGTTGGCAAGAAACTGTAGCAGGGGCTGCTCGGCCACCATCTCCAACTGGAGCAAAACCTGCCCCAGTTTCGCACCCGTGCGCGCTTGTGTCGCCCGGGCGGTTTGCAACTGCTGCGGGGTGATCATCCCCTGCTCAACCAACCGCTCCCCCAGACGGGGCCGGGTGCGCCTCATCGTCTTGCCTCCTGACCATCGTTTTTGGGGCTTCGCCCCCAGCCCCACCAGGGGCTTCGCCCCTGGACCCCACCGGGGGGGATTATCCCCCCCGGACCCCCTTGATCATGATGCCCCCAGGAATGACCTATTGGTTCAACCGACCTGATTTGACGGGTAAAGTTTTATGGGGTCCAGGGGAGATTATCTCCCCTGGCGGGGTGCAGGGGCAGAGCCCCTGCAAGGAGTGTACCCCTTCCGGGGCTTCGCCCCGAACCCCACCAGGGCTCTGCCCTGGACCCGCCAGGGGGATGATCCCCCTGGACCCACAACCATTTTTCAGAACCCATCCAATCAGCTCGGTTGAGCCACTATTGCAAATGCTCCACCCGCGCCTGGACAAAACGGCGCAACTTGTCACTCAGGCCGCTATCCGCCAACGATTCCTGATAGGCCGCCAAGGCCTGCTGCGACTGACCGGTTTTTTCCAGGGAAATGGCCAGACCCATGCGCCAAATTCCTTTGTTGGGATAGCGTTGCAACAGAGTTTGGTACAGTTCGATGGCATGTCCATGCGCCTCCTGCCGCTGATACAACGCCGCCAGGAACGCCGCCAGGTTGGGATCCTCCCCCGCCAGGAGCGTGACCGAACGCCCCCGCACCGCCCCCTGCAACACCTGCAACCCCTCTTCGGCCTGATTGTTCTCGACCAGGATACGGGCCAAACGGTTCCGGGCCAGGGTATGGGAACCATTCTTCTGCAATGTTTGCCGCAACAAGGCCTCTTCCTGCGCCTTGTCCCGATTGTTGCGAAAAGCCAACGACTGTTGGAACAGGTGTTCCGCCGCTTCCTGATCCCCCGCGTCATGCGTGGACACCGGCTGCTCCTTGTCCGCCTCCACCGTGCGCTGGACCGGTTTCGGGACGGGGGGTGTTTCCTTGCCCGACGACGCAGGCCGGAGCGTCACCAGGGTGGATTCCGCCAAGGCCCCCGACGGAGCCGCCCCACCAGTCCCCCCCACAAAAGAGTCATTCGCGGTCACATAGGCCGTCGCATCGTGCTCCTTGCGCTTGTAAACCTCCAGGGCATCCTCCGCCGTCTCGCGCTCCTGGAACCGACCCACCCGCACACTCTGCCACACATGATGCGGATCTTTTTTGCCCGAAGCCTCCAGAATATAGGCATCATATCCCTTGTGGCGCAACTCGGAGGCCCGGTGCAAGGCTCCTTCCCGTTCCAGAAAAGATCCCACCTGAATGGTAAATTTAAAATCCAACGAAATGGGGGCCGGTTTTTTGCCCGCATGGTACAAAGAATTCAAGCCCGGTTCCGTTGGAGCCGTTTGACCGGGCTTGGCCGCCTCCCCGGCCGGTTCCTCCGCCTTGGCATCCTCTTGGGCCACCACCGGCTCGGCCATCTCAACCGGCACGGTCACCGTGGCTGGCCCGGCAGACTTGACCGGCTCGGCCATCTCAACCGGCACGGTCACTTTGCCCGGATCCACCACTTTGGCAGGCTCTGTCGGCTTGGCGGGCACCGTCAACTGGCCCGGCTCCGCCACCTTGGCGGGCTCAATCGGCTTGGCGGGCACCGTCAACTGGCCCGGCTCCGCCACCTTGGCGGGCTCAATCGGCTTGGCGGGCTCAATCGGCTTGGCGGGTTCAATCGGCTTGGCGGGCTCCGCCACCTTGGCGGGTTCAATCGGCTTGGCGAGTTCCACCGGCTTGGCCGGCTCTGTTGACTGGACAGGCTCCGCCACCTTGGCAGGCTCTGTTGGCTTGACAGGCTCCGCCACCTTGACAGGCTCTGTTGGCTTGGCGGGCTCCGCCACGGTACCCGACTCGGCCATCTTGACCAGTTCGGTGGGTTTGGCTGCTTCAACCACGGTGCCCGACTCGGCCATCTTGACCAGTTCGGTGGGTTTGGCTGCTTCAACCACGATGCCCGACTCGAACACCTTGACCGGCTCGGCCGGTGGCACCCGCCCGGCACCCTGGCCAGACGCAGTCACGGCGGCTGGCGCAACCGAGACCGGCTCCTGCCCCTTGCCCGGCTCGACTCCCGGCTGGACCCGCTCGGCAGATGAACCCCATCCATCGGGTTTGCGCGGCAGGTCCAGCGTGACGGCAGACGATTTGCCGCCCTGGTCCACGGGAGAAGAGAGACGACATCCCCCCTCCTCGGGAAACCAGGCATCCCGCACCGCAGGAGCCGCCACCAAACTCACCACCAGGGCGACGCCCCAACCGCTCAGACATTTCCAGGACCAGGGGCGCGCCCCGGCATGGGCAGCGGCACCCATCCCATGCGCATCCTGCAACAATGCACAGGATGCCGCACACGCTGGCTCATCCAGAAAAGGCTCCTGACTGACCTGACCGCTCTCCCGAGTCGGCATGGTCCTGCTCTTCCGTTGGTTGGTGGTATCCATATGGTCATTTCCCCTGCCCTAAAAAACATGAACAAACCCAATCACAATCATCCCCCAACGGAGGGCGGCACCCATCACGGTGGAGACTGGGCCATACCCCGGATCCGCTCCGCCGACTGGGCAATATGCCCCTCCCAATCCCGGCCACTGTCGACCACGACCGGTCGCAGCAGGATCACCAGTTCACTCTTGGCCCGTTTTTTCCCCTCCTGGCCCAGCAGCCGACCCAGCACGGGAATCTCATTCAGCAACGGCAGATGATCCTCCTCTTCGTTCACGCTGTTTTTCATCAAGCCACCAATCACGGCCACCTCGCCATTGCGCACCCGGATAATGCTGTCCGTCTCTCGCGTTTGGCTGTAGGCCAACGGCAAACTTTGCGAACTGCCATCGAGAAAAAAGGATTTTATCTTGTCCTGCACCTCGGTCACCAGCGGATGGATATGCAGGGTGATCATCTCCCCCTCCCCGATCTGCGGGGTGACATCCAACGAAATACCGGTAAACATGCTTTCCATCGACACCGTGGACGGCTGGATCACCTGGGCCGCGCTGCCGACGTAGGTCGTCCCCGGCTGTATCCCGGTAATAAAAAATTCATCGCTGCCCACCTTGATCACCGCCTTCTGGTTATTGACGGTGGCCACCCGTGGGCTGGAGAGAACCTGCACCTTGCCCTGCTGCTGCAACAGATGGACAAAACCAATAAAATCGTTGGTGCGAAAGGCCAGATTGAGCGGCTGATCAACCCCGGCGGCATGAGACAGCACAAACGCCTGGGCCGCCTGGACAACCGTACTGGTGGTGCTGCTCGTACCGCCTGCGTTGGTTATACTGGTTGAGTTGACACCACCCGTCGTGGTGGTCTGGTTGTTCGTGGCGTTGGTCATGGTGGTGGTCTGATTGGCAAAGGTGTTGCCCCCGTTCGGTTCGGAGAGCAAAGGCGAGGTCGCCCGACTCCCGATGCCCCGATGCACGGCCAGCCAATCGATGCCAAACTGCGCATCATTGCTCAAGGTCACCTCCAGAATTCTGGCCTCCAGAATCACCTGCCGCTGACTGCGGGTGCGCAGTTGCTCCAGAAAGGTGGCAATCTCCTGATGCTCCCGGGGATAGGCCCGCACCGTGATCAGCCCGGCCTGCCGGTTGATCACCACCCCCTTCTCCGAGGGTAACAACTCGACATCCGATTCCTCCTTCGGAAGGGTGTCAACGGGATCTTTTTTCAATATGTTTAAATGCTTGTTCGTCGTGGCGGTATCGCCATCACGTTTTTTTTCCGTCTGTGCATCGATCTCCACCGACCGATTGGTCCTGATAATATTTTTATTCTTGCGGATGACCTGTTTTTTGGTCTGCCCCTGCTCGTTGGTATCCTCCGTCACCTCGGAGACGATCAGCCCCAGTTGCAGGATGGAGGTAATGGTATTTTCCAAATCGGTCCAAAAATCCGATTTATACTCCGTGCGCATCCCGCTGCCGGTGCTGCTCGGCGTGGCGGTGGTGCTTTTGCTTTGGTCCTTGTTGGTGCTGGTGGTCGTCACCTGCTGCCGGTTGCCCGAATTGACCAGCGTTTGCGAATAACCGTCCCGCACCACCGACAAAAAGTCCACCGGATAGGTCCGCGTCGTCAACTGCCAGGGAAAAATTTTATAGCCCCGCACCCCCTCCCGGGAGCGACTGACAAAGGGCTGACAGTCCAGTTTGTACATTTCACAGACAATTTCAACGGCTTCATCCACACTGACATTCTTGAGTTCCACCGAAATCTCGTCTTCGACATCGGGATGCACAATCATGTTGAGGCTGGGATCCTGACTGACCAGACTGGCAAAAAAGGCCCGCGCCGGGGTGCGGGTCACCTGCACGGAGATGCGCTGCTCCACAGCCCGGGCCGGGGGGGCAGGCAGTGGATCATTCCAGGGGGCCACCTCCGGAGCGGGCACGACCGGTGCCCGCTCCGGCACCCGGTCGGATGCAGCCAGGCGGCCACTCATCTGCCCACCGAATGGGCGCGCGGCATCCCCCTCTGCGGCAGGAGCGGCACCGTTTTCTCCCCCATTGCCCTTCTCCCACAAGGCCGCACGGATCTCGGACGGCGTGAGCCACGCCTTGGGGGCAGGATTTGTACAACCGGCCACGAGCAAGAGAGCCATACAACAGATCAGGCCTGGCTCCCAGCAACACCTCTCCTTACCCTGTACCCTCATGGATTCTGTTTCCCGGCCTTGGCTGTTCGTCGCGATCACCCCTCCCCGTACAGGAGGCCAAACGTCAAAAAAATGGCAACTGTCCCCCGTGCATACCGAGCCACGGCCCAAGACAAATTTTCATTAAACAATACAATCGGATAGCCTGAATTTTCAGCAGCAGCACACACAGAGGGACAGAAGTCCCCGCAACAGAACTGCAAGCTTTGGTCCAATCTGCCGTCCGGGGATCAACCCCCCTTCACTCCACAAACAGGGAACGGCGGACACTCAAAAAATGGAGTTGCAACAGGAGGGTGGCCTGGGGCGGGTGGGTTACTTGATAATCCAGATGGTCCCAATCCATCTGCCAGGGCAGATGATCGATTTGAGAGAGATAGGTCAGCAGGGCAGGATACCCCCCTTCCCAGGTGAGCGTCAGTTCATGCCGAAAGAGCGCGTCCGCCCCCGCAGGACCCCCGCCCTGCGGACAAAAAACCAGCCGGTGGGGTGGGCGCACCACCATCCCGACCAACCGCAAGCCACTGCTCTTTTGCGTCAGGCGGTCGAGCAGACCCGCCACCTCCTGCGCAGGCACCCATTGGTGGGCATCTGCCAGCCTGGGCGCGTCCGGTTGACTCGCAGCCGGTAAAGCCTTCCGCTGCTGGGCCGCATCGGCCTGGCGGCTCTCCACCTGAGTCCAGGCCTGCGCAAAAGGCGTCCAAACGAGACGATACCAACCGGCCAAGCTGGCCAGCGTCACCGTCAACAGCAAAAAAATACGCTCCCGCCGGGAGAGTCGATCATACCACAGGGGATTCATGGCGCGGACCGTTTGGCCGTGGGTTCGCCAGGATCAGCCGCCCCTTCCTTGCCCAGCAGGAGATGAAAGGGCAAAACCGGCGGCCCGTTCTCCGTCCGTTCGCCCGACGACGCCCCTTTGGCTGTGGCGGGAGGCTCTTTGGCCAATTGAAAATCCAGCACCTCGCGCCCGGCCATGACCGGCTGGCTGGCCAATGCGTGCAGATAGTGCGGCAGTTGCTCGGCGGCCCAGGGGGTGGTGTAGCCGTGGACCGACAGCCGCTCCCCCCCCTGGGTGACCTCCAGGCCGGTCAGCCAAATCCCGTCCCTGTGGATGGTGGCAAACTGTTCCAGCAGAGGTGCCAGCGGGACAGCAACCGACCGCAGCCCGGTGGCGACCCCCTGTGCCCAGGCCGTCCGACAGGCCTGCACCGCCCCTTCTGCCGCCAGGTCGGCGGTTGCCGCCCGGATACCCGCCGCCTGCCGCGCCCACTCGGCCTCTTTTGCGGCCAGATAATGGTGCATGCCCAGGGAAATCGCCCCCAGGGCGAGCCACAACAGCAGCCCATACCACACCACCGTGCGCAACGGCAAAAATGACCGTTGCGGACGCAAACGGGCCTGCCAAAAATTGACCCGTTGCACGACCATCATGCCGGTCTCCAGCCCAGGGCCGCGCCCAGTGCGGGCAGACACTCGATCAGATCCGCCTCTCGCACCTCCGGTGCCCACTGCACCACCCGTTCCAGGGGCAACGCCTGCACCCGCATCCCCAATTTGTCCGCCAAGGCAGCGCAATGGGTCGCCGCATCCGGCCATCCCTCTGCCTCGGCCACCGAGGCACCGGCCAATGGGGTCGGCCAATCATACCCGGTGTGGAAGGGAGCATCCCCACCCACATAACCCACCGGAATGACAAACAAATGCTCCAACGGGGGCTGGGAAAAATTATCTTCATAAAAATGGAAGGTGCGGCGCAACTCGACCGCCAACGTATCCAGCGCGAGGCTGTTCCTCGTGGGGGAGAATGCCGGGATGGTATCGGTGGGGGGCTGCCAGACCGGTTGAGGTGACGTTTCGAGCAGACGGGCCAGAAACAGGGTATGCTGACGGCGCACCTGGATCACCCCGCCGTGACCGGTCCAGTAGAGCAGGCCCAGGCCCGGCGCATCTTCCGGCAGGGTATCGGTCAGACGGCCCAACGCCAGATCCAGAATATCGATGCCCACCAGGGAGAGGCCAGCGTGCAAAAACAGATCTGCCGCGCGCTGCACCGTCGCTTCCTGGGCCACGGCCACATAAATTTTGCCCGATTCCTCCTGGGGGAGCGGACCGGGCAACGCGAAAATTTCCACCACGGCCTGTTCGACGGGATAGGGGATGCGGTCGGCAATTTTCCACCGCATATTGATGGCCCACTCCGCGCGGGGTAACGCGGGAGCATCGGCGGGCAGGAGCAGATACTCGTCCCGGTTCAGCAGGCCCACAAAACGGGCCCCGTGCAAACCATATTGCCGGACCCAGGCGGTGAGCAGACGCAGTTGGGCGGGGAAATCCTGTTCAGGCTGGAAAAGGCAGCGGGCGACCATCGGCAAAGCAGTGCCCGGCTCAAACAGCAGATGGACCAGGCCGATACCGTCTGGTCGACGCAGCACGGCGACCACACCATGGACCTTCTGTCGCCGCCAGGGAGCGAAACCGAAGAGGTGTTTCATGGCAATCGCTTTTAAACAATCAGAAAAAAGGGTGGGAGGTCCGGGGGGACGGTTCTTAAGCCCCCCGGAAGGAAATCTCTACCCCTCGAAAGGATTTTTCAACACCATGGTCTGTTCCCGATCAGGACCGACCGAAAGAATATCCACCGGCAATTTGGCCAATATCTCCAATTGGCGTACATAATTCTGCGCCGCCTGCGGCAGATCTTCAAACCGTCTGGCCTGCGCCGTGGATTCGGACCAACCGGGCAATTCTTCATAAATGGGTTCGCAGACATCCAGAATGGCCGGATTGGCCGGCATGGTATCCAAGCGGCGACCGTTGCGATGATAGGCCACACAAATCTTGACGGTCTCCAGGCCATCCAACACATCCAGCTTGGTCACCACCAGACCGGTGATGCCGTTGACCCGCGCCGCATGACGCGCCACCACGGCATCAAACCAGCCACACCGGCGGGCACGCCCCGTGGTGGCACCAAATTCATGCCCCACCTTGGACAAATGTTCCCCCACGGCATCGGTCAGTTCCGTCGGAAACGGCCCCCCGCCCACACGAGTGGTATAGGCCTTGACCACCGCCAACACGGCATCAATCCGGGTCGGCCCCACCCCACTCCCCACACACGCCCCACCCGCCACCGTGGAAGAGGAGGTCACAAAAGGATAGGTGCCATGATCCACATCCAGCATGGTCCCCTGCGCCCCTTCAAACAGAATGGGTCGCCGGGCCTGATCACACTCATCCAGCAAGCCCACCACATCATCGACAAAGGGAAACAGTGCCTCGCCCATGCGCAAATAATCGTCGCGAATGGTCTCAAAGCTGAAGGTGGGCGATTGATAAAAATTTTCCAACATAAAATTATGGTACGCCACATTTTCTCGCAGCATGTCCTCGAACACCTGCCGGTTGAACAGATCGTCCACCCGAATGCCCCGTCGGCCAATCTTGTCCTCGTAGGCGGGTCCGATGCCACGACCCGTCGTGCCGATCTTGCCCTTGCCCTTGCGTTTTTCCCGGGCAATGTCCAACTCGCGGTGGTAGGGCATGATCAGGTTGGTCAGCGCGGAAATTTTCAGGTTGCTGCCACTGACCAGAACCCCCAGATCCGCCAGGGTTTGAATCTCTTCCAGGAAGGCCACTGGATCCAGCACCACACCGTTGCCGATGATGCACAGCTTGCCGGTACGCACAATCCCGGAGGGGACCAAATGGAGGACATATTTTTTGTCACCCACAACCAATGTGTGCCCAGCATTATGTCCACCCTGGAAACGGACCACCACATCCGCATATTCCGTCAACAGATCGACAATCTTGCCTTTCCCTTCATCCCCCCACTGGGCACCTATGACGATAACATTGGCCATTGTTTGCTCTACCCCCTACTTCCCGAATAACGACCCAGGCAAACGGCCAAAGGATTCAGCCGCAGCAACCGGGGTGGATGGTAGTCTTTCTTGCGCAGAAAAGCAAAGAAAACCGCGTTGCACATCGCCAACTTGCCGATTTAGCAAGGCGTATTGGAGCTGGAACAGCTTTTTGACCTGTTCCGGGGGACGGAACAACCGGCTCCGCATCTGAATGAAGTAACAATTTTTTTAATGATTATAAATTATTGCGGGTCCAGGGGGATCACTCCCCCTCACGCCTGCAAAATTTCCGCCTTCTCCAACGCCAGCAACTGGTCCCGATAAAAGGCTGCCTGCTCGAACGCCATATTCTTGGCCGCTTTTTTCATCTCTCTCTCCAGTTCCTTGATCCGTTTGGCACGGTCTTTGGCCGCAACAGCCGGCACACCATACGCCACCCCCTCCTCGGCCACCTGCCATTCTGCCACCGGTGGCGACGCGACCGAACCAAATTCCGAATGCTCGGCCACCCCCTTGCGAATGGAGGTGGGCACAATGCCATGCAGTTGATTGTACGCCTCCTGCAATCGCCGCCGCCGCTCTGTCTCCTGCAAGGCCCGTTCGATGGAACCCGTGCGACGATCCGCATACAAGATCACCCGCCCCGACACATTGCGCGCCGCCCGCCCGATGGTCTGAATCAGAGCCGTCTCGGAACGCAAAAAACCCTCCTTGTCGGCATCCAGAATGGCCACCAGCCCCACCTCCGGGATGTCCAGCCCTTCGCGCAACAGGTTGATGCCGACCAATATATCATACGAACCCAGACGCAACTCGCGAATCAGATCCATCCGTTCCAACGTCGTCACATCCGCATGAAGATACCGCACCCGCAACGCCATGCCCCGCAGATACTCGGTCAAATCTTCCGCCATGCGCTTGGTCAGGGTGGTCACCAACACCCGAAACCCCTGCGCCGTCGTCTGCTGAATCTCGTGCAGCAGATCATCCACTTGTCCTTCGACCGGCTTGATGGTGCAAATCGGTTCCAACAGACCGGTGGGACGCACAATCTGCTCCACCACCGCCCCATCACTCCGGGTCAGCTCTTCGTTGGCCGGTGTCGCGGACACATAGAGGGTCGTGCCCCGCAATTGATCAAATTCTTCCACCCGCAGCGGTCGATTGTCCAGGGCAGAAGGCAGGCGAAACCCGTACTCCACCAGGGTTTCCTTGCGGGACTGATCCCCCCGGTACATGCCACGCACCTGCGGCAGGGTGACATGACTCTCATCGACAAACAACAACGCATCGTCCGCCAGATAATCCATCAAGGTGGGGGGCGGATCCCCGGCGGCCCGGCCACTCAAAAACCGGCTGTAATTCTCGATACCGGTGCAGTAACCCAACTCCTGCAACATTTCCAGATCAAACCGGGTCCGCTGCTCCAGCCGTTGCGCCTCCAGCAGTTTGCCCCGTTCCTGAAACCAGGCCAACCGCGCGCGCAACTCCTCCTTGATCTGCTCCATGGCCCGCAGCAAGGTGGCCCGGCGGGTCACATAATGGCTGGCCGGAAAAAAGGTGAACTGGTTCAAGGTCGCCGCCTGCATCCCGGTCAGCGGATCCACCAGGACAATGCGGTCAATCACATCATCAAACAGCTCAATGCGCACCGCCCGATCCTCTTCGTGCGGCGGAAAAATCTCGATGGTATCACCCCGCACCCGGAACGTGCCCCGCTGAAACTCCAAATCGTTGCGTTTGAATTGAATCTCGACCAGTTTTTTCAGAAAATGGCGTTGCTCCATCTCCTGCCCCACCGCGACCGGCACCGCCATCTCCTGATACGATTCCGGCGAACCAATGCCATAGATACAGGAAACCGAGGCCACAATGATCACATCCCGGCGCGACAACAACGAACGGGTGGCTGCATGACGCATCCGCTCAATCTGCTCGTTGATGGAAGAGTCCTTCTCGATAAAGGTGTCCGTGCGCGGCACATAGGCCTCTGGCTGATAATAATCATAATAAGAGACAAAATATTCCACCGCATTGTGCGGAAAAAAGGCTTTCATCTCTGCGTACAGTTGTCCAGCCAGCGTTTTATTGTGCGCCAGGATCAAGGCAGGCCGTTCCAGGGTATCGATCACCTGCGCCATGGTGAAGGTTTTGCCGGAACCGGTCACCCCCAACAAAACCTGATCCCGGCAACCCCGGCGCACACCCGCCACCAGTGCCGCAATCGCCTTGGGCTGGTCACCACAGGGGACAAAATCGGCCACCAGTTGAAACAGCTTCCCCATGGCGACTCAACACTCCGATTGGGCAGCCGACCCCAGCACGGCTTCATGCTCACCCGGCAGATGGGCCGCACGTCTCTTCTTGCCGGTCCCCAACACCCGGCAGATTTTTTTGCGAAAGGCCTTTTCCCCGCCCAACACGTACATGGCCTTGGGGTTGATAAAACGCACATACCCCTTCCAATCGACCACAGCCGCCCCGCATCCCGTCCGATTGGCCTTGTTGTCATTGTTGATGATACGAATGCCCGGCACCTCGGCGGACAATTCATGATCCAATTGGATCAGCACATGGGGCCGGTGGCCATGGATGACCGTATCAATCCCCAGTTGCTGCAACAGACGGCTGACGCGCACCCCGTACCGCTCCCCGTCGACACCGCCCCGCATATAATACTGTTTCACACGGCGAATATCGCCAATCATCTCCAGCCCTTCCCGCTCCTTGAACAGGGCATGTTCCCCCTCATAAAAGGCCTTGCGCAAGCGATGACTGAAGATGCTCAATTCGCCGTGCTCTTGCTGGACCTGCAACAGCAGGGCGAGCAGATTGATGGTGGGATAGCCATGCAAATACAAAATATTTCTCGAAACATGCAGCACATTCTGTTTGCGGATGAACGCCAACTGATCTTCGCTCAGGCGGGTGCGAATCCCGGAGGCGACCCGCTGCAACAGTTCCACTTCATGGTTGCCGACCAACAGGACCACCGAGCAGGAATCCGGCGCAGAGGATTGCAAGGTTTGAAAAAATTCCAGAGCTTCCGGTCTCGGGTTGAATTTATTGAGCCAATCCCCGGTATGGACCACACAAAAATGGCGCACCCCCTTGCGCCAATGGCCCCGCCGGTCACACAATCCTGCCAGCCAGAGCACATAGCGCACGGCATTCAGGTCGTTATCCGTATCCGAAAGGACCAGGGTGTAAGTCAGGTTGCCTGCTTCGGCCAGTGCGTCTCTTTTTCCGTGACCTGTTTCCATGCCCTTGATCCCTTCCCTTGGTCGCCGATATCCATCCCGTTTGAACAGCCACCATGAATTAGCCATTTTTACCGGGCACTGACAAGGGTTCTCGCACACATTTGGTCAGAGAAAAGCGCGCCACCCGATTTTTTCGCCCATCCCGGAGGAAAAGGGAACACTGCGGACCACACCTGCGGCAAGGATCAACGCAAAGGAGGGTGGGCAGATCCGGGGAGGCGGTTTGCCGCCTCCCCGGAAAGGATCTAGCCCATGCGCTGCGGATCAAGCAATTTCCAACGTCTCCAGTTGGCCACCATTGGCGAGATGCGACACCACCCAACCGGGTTTGCGCCCTTTCCCGGACCAGGTTTGCTTGGCATCCTGGGGATTCGCATATTTCGGCGGCAGGCGAACGCCCTTGTCGCTTCTGGGGCTTCTGGGGCTTTTGGGGCTTTTGCCCAGGGACGAAATCACCTCATCGACCGACCCGAAACCCGCTTCCTGGGCCATCGCCGTGAACTGGCTGTAAAGTGCTTTATTGCGGTCCCTCTTCCGCTGTTTAATGAGGACATCAACGGAATCTCTCAAGACGACCAGCTCCTTTAAGGGCAGCTCTTGAATAACCGCCTGAATGGTTGGATGATCCATTTCTGATTTTTTCTCCTTATCTTTAGCCATGAAACACGCCTCCTGTGAACGATGGAAAATGATGCCATGCAAGCGCAACCAGCCACACCCCAGACACCCCGGTCTCTTGAGATTCTCTTTTTAATCATTGTGAGAGAAAACAAGAAGGGAACTGCTTTGCAACATAATACAATGTGCGAATCATATCAAATTTTATTTCAAGATGGCCACCAAAAAAAATCAGGAAAAGAAAACAGGCGTGGTCAATCGTTTCCGTCTCGACAGAAAAACAATTCCGGTCCAGTAATGCGGGCGTCTTGCGCATCCATTGCGGCCATGCGAGTATACGAATTTCGGAGTTCCGCCCCTATACACACATTTTTATGCTGATGCAAAAATATGCAATATATTGTATAGTTATAGGAGCACATAGGATTATCCTCCTGGCCTTGATCATCGTTTCGGCCATTCCAGTCAGACCCCTGGATTCCCGCCTTCGCGGGAATGACGAGCGAATTTCGTGTCATACCCATTCCCGTCATGCCCGCGAAAGCGGGCATCCAGGAGAGTTCGTGGACGAAACGATGATCAAGGCCCTGGAATGGAA
>JADFYM010000149.1 GCA_015233035.1 Magnetococcales bacterium | reverse complement strand
ATCCAGCAAGCTGTAGTCACGAAACCAGCACCGTATCGATCACTTGTTGCGAACCCAAGAGGGAAGATTCACAAGACAAAGACGCTTGATCGAAGTGGATAGGGCTTAACCGAAGTGGATACCTAGTATTGCAAAATGCCCGCTTCCGTCATTCCCGCGAAAGCGGGAATCCAGCTAACCCTCGGGAACTCCTGGATTCCCGCCTGCGCGGGAATGACGTTTTTTCATATTCGCGTGCATTTTGCAATTTCCTCTTGGGATATATCGTGCCTCCGGCGGGGCTTCGCCCCGAACCCCACCAGGGGCTTTGCCCCTGGACCCCACCAGGGGGATGATCCCCCTGGACCCGCAGAACTATTCCCAAAATGGGCGCGGTTTAACCCGCCCCCGTCCCCAGTTGCTTGCGCCGGGAGGAAGAGGGAATGCTCAAAATGTCCCGATATTTGGCCACCGTGCGTCGGGCAACGATAATACCTTGGTCTTTCAACAGCTTGGCCAGTTTTTCATCCGAATAGGGACGATTGACGGATTCGCTGTCCACCAGCTTGCGAATCTTGAATTTGACCGCTTCCGAGGAGTGATTTTCACCCGATTGCGAGACGAGCGACGAGGAAAAGAAAAATTTCAACTCGAAAATGCCTCGGGGCGTATGGATATATTTGTTGCTGGTCACCCGCGAGGCGGTCGATTCGTGGACGCCAATATCATCCGCCACATCCTTGAGAATCAAGGGTTTCAGATATTCCCGGCCATATTCCAGAAAATCTTTCTGAAAACGGACAATACTCTCGGCCACCCGGTAGATGGTGCTCGACCGCTGCTCCAGACTTTTGATCAACCATTGCGCGGAACGGGCATTTTCCACCAAAAAGCGTTTGTCCTGGACCGAAATGCGCCCATTCAAGGCATGGTCATACTCGCGATTGACCCGCAACTTGGGCATGACATCGGTGTTGACCTCCACAATCCATTGTCCATCCAGCTTGCGCACGTAAACATCGGGTGAAATATAGTTGGTCTGATCGCTGCCAAAGGCCAAACCGGGCTTGGGATTGAGCGACTGGATCAACTCGACCGCATCCTGCAATTCGTCGTCGGTCACTTTGAGCACACGCTTGAGCTTGCGAAAATCCCGGCGGGCCAAATCTTCCAGATGTTCCAACAGCGTCGTATACGGCGGATGGGCCTGCTTGCGATTCTTGAGTTGCAATAATAAACATTCGGCCAGATTGCGTGCCCCCACCCCGGCAGGCTCGAACGATTGGATCAGGACCAGCGCGTCTTCCACCTCTTCCAGCGAAGAGCGGGTGATGGTGGCCACCGAGTGCAGATCGGCGGTGAGATAGCCATTATCGTCAATCGCATCCACAATGGCCGTGCCGATCAACCGCTCGCGGCTATTGAGTGCGGAAATGCCCAATTGCCAAAGCAGATAGTCCGACAGCGTCTCACTGCGCACCAGGGTGTTTTCCAAGGGGGGGGCTTCCGAGCCCGCCGAGCCGTCGGAAGCGTGTGAGGTGTAAGGACCAGGGCTGTCGCCATAAATATCCGACCAGGAGGCATCCACCGGCAACTCCTGGGAGAGGGCCGTCTCCATCGGTTCCATCTCGGCCCCATCCATCGTCCCCGCCTCGACGGCCCGCTCGCCCGCCAGCAAATCCCCCATGCTGACCATATCCTCGTCGGGCTTGTCTTCCTCCCGCTCCAATAAGGGATTTTTGTCCAGTTCTTCCTGAAGATAGTCCGCCAGTTCCAAGCTGGACATCTGCAACAGCTTGATGGCCATCTGCAACTGGGGCGTCATCACCAGTTGCTGACCCATCCGCAGTTTCAGTTCCAAACCTAATGCCATGAAAAATCCTCTGTCCCATTCCTAGACTACAGTTGAAAATCTTTTCCCAGATACAGGCTGCGTACCAAAGGATCCTGGACCACCGCGTCCGGGATGCCGTGCGCCAGAACCTTTCCCTCGGAAAGGATGTAGGCCCGATTACAGATGCCCAGGGTTTCCCGCACGTTATGATCCGTGATCAGGACGCCAATGCCCCGTTCTTGCAGATGGCGGATGATGGTTTGAATATCCTCCACCGCCAACGGGTCCACCCCGGCGAACGGCTCGTCCAACAGAATATAGCGTGGTTCGATGGCCAAGGCACGGGCTACCTCCACACGCCGCCGTTCTCCCCCGGACAGGGCATATCCCGGTGTCCTGGCCAAGGGCAACACCCCCAGATCACTCAGGAGTTCCTCCAGACGTTCCAGGCGTTGTTCCCGCGTCAGAGGCAGCGTCTCCAGGATGGACAATACATTGTCCCGCACCGTCATCTTTCTGAAAATGGACGGTTCCTGCGGCAGATAGGAGATCCCTGACCGGGCACGTACATGCATGGGGGCATGGGTGATATCCCGACCATCCAACTGAATGACCCCCTCTTCCGGGGAGACCAGACCCACAAACATATAGAAGGTGGTCGTCTTGCCCGCGCCATTGGGGCCCAATAACCCTACCACTTCTCCGGGAGAGAGGAAAAGGTCTACGTGTGAGACCACTTTCCTGCCCCGAAAACTTTTTCCCAGGTTGACCGCGCGCAACGCGCGTTCGTGGGGTGACCGATCCGTCGCCGGTGATCCTGGCGACGCGCGGGGTGGTTGTGCCAGGGTGCTCACGGCCCATTGCCCTGTCTGCCAGCGGCACTGTCCGGTTTTTGGGCCGCACGGGGGGGGGCGTGGGTACTTGGCTTGTTGTCCGTACCCTCGGTGGGTATGATACGGGCAGAAGCCCGTTTCTGATCGCCACTTTGGACGGAAATTCTCGATATGGTGTGATCATCCGCGATGGTCAACAGGATACGCTTGCCCTCCAGCCGATCGGGCCCCTGGTGGATGGTGGCATTTTCCGTTGTCCCCAGCATGTCCAGCGTCTGCTTGTCCACCAGGTAGATCATCTCTTCCGCCGTGCCACGGTTTTCGTCCTGCACCAGTACCACGTGGCCTTCTGCCCAAATTTTTGCCACTCCACTCCGGTTGATCATCCCCTGGGTGGCCGTTTTCTGCACAGTGGGATGGCGCACGCTCTTGTGATAATAAACCGTCATTTTGTCTGCGGTCAATTGTATCCGCTTTTCTTCGGCATGCACATCGCCCAAAAATACGGCCAGTTGTCTTTTATCATCCAGTTCCATGCGGTCCGAAGTGACCGTGAGACCATCTGCCTCGGTAGCCGCCGCCCAGACCGGAGTCTGACTCAATCCAGGTATACCGCAGAGTGGCACAGCCAACCCGCTGACCATGCCCACCAGAAGCCTGCACCACCGCCATTTTCCCCCCTGCGGGTCATGATTGGAAACCGGATTTTTCACGGCAAACCTCGTCCTGAGTGGTGAAATAATGAACCCTGACCCGTTGCTGTACGGTCATTTTTTGTGTTTCCTGATACAGGGTCAGGCCGATACCTTCCAGGCGCATCTCCTGATTGACCAGTAAAAAGGGTTGATCGGTATACAGTGTTTGTTCTTTAGGATCAAAGCGCAAAATCTCTGTCGTCAGGCGTTGTGCGCCCTGGTTGGCCACAACATGTCCGGTAAAAAGCATGGCCTGGGAATGGCCATCCACAAACCCTGCGGTGGAGGTGATTGAGGATCGCTGTCCATCCGGTGCGTCGATGGTCAGGTTCGGTTCGCGGATGAGAATATGTTCCTCCTCCTCCTCTTGCGCACTGGGGGCGTTCAAGGTCCATTGGATGCGGTCACCATCCAATTGGACCAGACGGATGGCTGTGATCCTGGTCTCCGCGCCATGATTGGGTGCATCGGCACCCGCGACCGCACACGCTCCCGTCATGGCCTGGGCGACCGAGGCCGTGCCCGTCCCTTGCGTCGAGGCGGGTGCGGTGGCCTGGGTGGCAGACGGCGGGCAGGGATCCTCTCCGGGTATCACCTGGGACGGGTGTTGCAAATGCCAGAACACAGCACCGACGACCAGGACCGGCAAGGCGATAAAAAAAGTTTTGACCGGTCTCTTCATGAGTGTTCCCGTGGTGGTGATGGTCCTTCCAGGAAGGCGGCGATCATGTTGCCCCATCTGTTTTGAGTACGCAATAGATTTTCCGCCAATTGACGCACGGCACCTTGGCCACCCCGTGCCGTGGCCACCCAGTGTACCCGTCGGCATACCTCCCAGTCGGCATCTGCCGGTGCGGTGGCCAGCCCGACTTGCTGCAAGACCGGCAGGTCCACCCAATCATCCCCCATATAGGCACAGTGTATGGGATCCAACTGGTATTTGGCCAGTTCGTGTTGCAGGCAGGCCCATTTATCCGTGACCCCCTGATGGACAAACGAGAGAGACAACTCTTTGGCGCGTTGCGCCACCACCGGGGATTGCCGGGCGGTCAGCAGGCCAACGTGCAAACCCGCCCGGAGCAACAGGTGGATGCCCAATCCGTCCCGCACATAAAACCGTTTGCTTTCCGAGCCGGTATCGTCCAGATAAATGCCGCCGTCGGTCAAGACACCATCGACATCCAGTGCCACCATGCGAATGGCAGCGGCGCGTTCCGCCGGCCAGGTGGGTTGGTCTCTGTTCACAGCAGTCCGGCTCCCAAAAGATCGTGCAGATGGACCACGCCGTCGGGCGGTGCGCCGATGGCACCGACAAACAGGCTGGTAATTTTTTTCTCCTCCATAATGCGCAAGGCTTCGACGGCCAGGGCATTGGCCGGGATGGTCTTCGGGTGGGTGGTCATCACCTCGCCTGCGTTGCAGGAGAGCAGATCCGGCGCGCCGGGGGTCAGGGCCTTTCGTTCCAACCACCGGCGCAGATCGCCGTCGGTGATGATACCCATCAGGCAGCCCGCCGAATCGACGACACCCGTCATGCCCAACCGTTTTTCCGTCATTTCCAGAATGGCTTGTTGCATGGTATGGCTGGTCGTCACCAGGGGCATTCTGGGGCCAGTGTGCATGAGGTCCGTGATGCGCAACAACAGCTTTCTGCCCAAGATACCGCCCGGATGGAACAGGGCAAATTGTTCTGCGCTCAACTGGCGTTTTTCGAGCAGGGCGACGGCCAGGGCGTCGCCCATGGCCAAGGCGGCGGTGGTGGAGCAGGTGGGGGCCAAACCCAGCGGACAGGCCTCGCGGGCGACGGTCACATCCAGCGCGATGGTGCTGACCCGGGCCAAGGTGGAATTCAACCGACCCACCAGGCTGATGATGGGCAGGCCTAAAAATTTAAAGGTGGGCAGCAGGGCAATGACTTCGGCGGTTTCGCCGCTGTTGGAGAGGGCGAGGACCATATCCTGCCGGGTCACCATGCCGATATCCCCATGGCTGCCTTCCGCCGGGTGCAAAAAAAAGGCCGGTGTGCCTGTGCTGGCCATCGTTGCGGCAATCTTCATGCCGATAATGCCGGATTTACCCATCCCGGTGACCACGACACGGCCTGGGCAGGTGGCAAGCAGGTTGACCGCCTGCACAACGCGATCATCCAGTCGTTCCGCCATGGCACGAATCGCCTCAGCTTCCAACAGCAGGGTTTGTTTGGCTTTTTCCAGCATGGTATCGGCGTCGTTCATGAGATTGTGTCGTTCTCTCGCAAAAAAAACCAGGACAATGGGCCAGCGCATCCTGCATAATAAACCATTCTGCGGCGGAAGCCACCTGCCCGACAGCAGTTGGCAGAAAATTTTTAACCAAAGGGAGGCGTGGGCAGCATGACGACGTTTGATCCAGTACAGGATGAGGTAACGGACGCGCAGGTGTTGACTCTGTTGCGCCAGGCACGGACCATCGCGGTGGTGGGGTTGTCGCCCAAGCCGGATCGTCCTTCCTATCGGGTGGCGGCTTATTTGCAGCAGGCGGGCTATCGCATCATTCCGGTGCGGCCTGCCCTGGAGACCATTCTGGGCGAGCCCTGTTTTGCCTCACTGGAGGCGATTCCCCTGGAGATTGTCATTGATATTGTCGATGTGTTTCGTCAGGCCGAGGAGACCCCGCCCCTGGCCTTGGCCGCCGTGCGCCAGATGGCGGACCGGGAACAAAGTGCGCGACTGTTTTGGTTGCAAAGCGGTATCCGCAACGATGCTGCCCTGGCCATTGCCCGGAATGGGGGGTTGACGGGGGTGCAGGACCGTTGTCTCATGATTGAGCATAGGCGGTTGGTTGCGGGTGGTCTTGCAGGGTAGTGGCTCAACCAAGCTGATTGGACGGGTTCTGAAAAAAGGGGTGCGGGTCCAGGGGGATCATCCCCCTGGCGGGTCCAGGGCAGAGCCCTGGTGGGGTTCGGGGCGAAGCCCCGGAAGGGGTATATGTCTTGCGGGGGCTTTGCCCCTGGACCCCACCCTACCCTATGCACACATCTTTTGCAGGGGTCCGGGGACCGTCACGGTCCCCGGTGGGGGTTTGGGGGCGAAGCCTCCAACGGGTTGATATGGTATGCCTCGCGGGGCTTCGCCCCGGACCCCACCAGGGGCTTTGCCCCTGGACCCCACCAGGGGGATAATCCCCCTGGACCCCTATAACTGCACAATATGCTTCGGATTTTTTCTCAGCATAAAGATGTGTGCATGGAGTAGGGACCCCACCGGGGGGATAATCCCCCCAGACCCCCGTGACAGTATTAAAAATCACACGCCCATTGCTGACCCGCCGGGGTGGTCTGAAAAAAAGCCCGGAGTTTTTCCATGGCCCGCTTTTCAATTTGTCGGACGCGCTCCCGACTGAGAGAGAGTGCCTGTGCCAGCACCTCCAGGGTGGGCGGTTCATCTTCCAGGAAACGGGCCGAGACAATCCATTGCTCACGGGGGGTTAATTGCTTGAAACCGGATTGGAGCAGCGTATGGGTCCGTTGTTGGTGTTCCACCGAGAGCAGGGTTCGTTCTGGATCAGGACGCTGGTCCGGGATGCGCTCGATCCACTCCTCGCCGTCTTCGGTGGTACACTGGTTGAGGGATTCATCCGGTCTGAGCATACGACCATCCACTTCCAGAATGGTCTCCGGGTCGGTGCCGAACCGCAGGGCCAACTCTTCCGCCTCTTCCCGATTGAGCAGCGCGCTGGAGGCCTTGCTTTGCCGCAGCTTGAAAAAAAGCTGCCGCTTGATTTGGGTGGTGACAATGCGCACCATGCGCCAGGAGCGCAGGATAAAATCGTGCATGGCGGCCCGAATCCACCAGATGGCATAAGCGGCCAGGCGGTTGCCACGGGTGGGATCAAACTTGCGCACGGCAACCATTAAACCGACCGTCCCCTCTTGCACCAGGTCGGGCAGGCTGACATGGTAGTGGAGATATTCGCGGGCGGTTTTGATGACCAGACGCAAATAGGCGTGTACCAACTGGTGCGCGGCTTCCAGGTCGTCCCCTTCTTGCAGGCGGAGAGCCAGGGCATGTTCCTCTTCGGCAGAGAGGAAGGGGGCCTCCATGGCGCGGCGCACAAATTCCCGAAAACCGGCACCGTTCTCGCGAACAGCCAAGTCACCGGCATAACGGGTGGCAACGGGCAAAGTCGTCATGAACCAATTCTCCACATCCAATTCCTGCGCCAACCTACTGGCCGCACAGGATAGCAGACAATTTTCATTTGTCAAATGGAGACCTTGGGATTTTGCCATAATCGGTTGTATACTGCCCGAATTTTTGGCACAGCCCTTTCCAGTCAGGGAGTCGCAGTCATGAGTCAATCCACACAGGTCGCCATTCTGGGGGCCGGTCCGAGCGGTTATACCGCCGCTTTTTTGGCCGCCGCGCACGGTTTTTCCACCGTGCTGGTGGATGCGGCCGCACAACCGGGCGGGGTTTGCCTGCAGCGCGGCTGTATTCCCAGCAAAGCCTTGTTGCACGTGGCCCGATTGCTCCTGGAGACGCGGGAGGCGGCCAGCATGGGGTTGCAATTTGCCCCGCCGGTTGTGGATCTGGAGCGGGTGCGCACCTGGAAGGCGGAAGTGGTGCAACGGTTGACCCAGGGGCTGGGGGAACAGTGCCAGCGGCGAGGGGTGACTTTTATCCAGGGGCAGGGGCGTCTGCTGGATGACCACACCCTGTTGGTGCAACGCGCCGATGGGGGAGAGGAACGGCTCGCCTTTGCCCAGTGCATCCTGGCAACCGGGTCGCGACCGGCGGGTCTGCCGGGGTTGGATCCGACGCTGCCGGGCATTCTCGATTCCACCCAGGCCCTGGCCCTGACCGCTATTCCCCGCACCCTGCTGGTGGTGGGTGGCGGCAATATTGGTCTGGAACTGGGCACGGTCTATGCCGCCCTGGGCAGCGCGGTTTCGGTGGTCGAGATGGCCGAAGGCCTCCTGCCGGGGGCCGACCGGGATCTGGTCCGGCCAGTGGCTCAACGCCTGGCCCGTCTGTTTGCCTCGGTGCAGACCAATACCCGTGTGGTGGCCGTGCAGGCAGAGGAGGGGGGCCTGCGGGTGACGCTCCAAAGCGGCGAGACCCGTACAGAACAGCAGGTGGAGCGTCTCCTGGTTGCCACCGGACGGCTGCCCAACAGTCAATCTCTGGGTTTGGAGACGGTGGGCATTGTGCCGGAACGGGGTTTTGTGTCGGTGGGTGCGGACAAACGGACGGCGGTGCCGCATATTCTGGCCATTGGTGACCTGATCGGGGGGCCATTGTTGGCGCACAAGGCGGCCCACGATGCCCGGATGGCGGTGGCGACACTGCTGGGTCGGCCACCTGCTGGCCAGCGGGTGATGCCCGCCGTGACCTATACCGACCCGGAGGTGGCCTATGCCGGTTTGACCGAGACCGCCGCGCGCCAACAGGGGATCACTGTGCGGACGGTGCGCTTTCCCTGGGCCGCCTCCGGGCGGGCGCATACCCTGGAACGCACCGAAGGGCTGACCAAATGGGTGGTTGATCCCCAGTCGGAACGGGTTCTGGGCGTGGGGATTGTCGGGGTCAACGCGGGTGAACTGCTCGCGACAGGGGTACAGGCCATCGAGCGGGGGCTGACCGTGGGGGAGGTGGCCCAAACCATTTATCCCCACCCCACCCTTGCCGAAACCTTGCTGGAATCGGCAGAGGTGTTTGCGGGGGAATGTGTTCACTATTATGCTCCCAGGCGGGAGCGATAGGAGGGGTATTATGTGCCAGCGGTCTTGGACATGCTCCGCACCTGGTTGACCACGTAGGGTGCGAACAGACCAGCTCCTGCCAGAAAATAATGCATGATGCTGTCCAGTGCTTCGGAGGATACCGAATAGGTTTGGCTGTATTGCCAGAGGGTGATCAGGCTGAAGCCAAGAAAGAGCAACAGTATGACAACCATGGCACAGAAGGCGATGAGACGGCTGGAACTGGCCATATATGTGACTGAGCCACCTCGTTTGACCGCACCGTCTGGTTTGACCGCACCGTCTGGTTTGACCGCACCGTCTGGTTTGACCGCACCGTCTGGTTTGACCGCACCGTCTGGTTTGGTTTCACCGCCCTGTTGGGTCGGACTGCCCGGCATGTTTACGGGTTCGGAAAGAGCTTCAGTCAGGAATCCTGGTTTTAATTTACAAGCCAATGTTATCCAGGTCACTATGATAACCAAAAAGATAAACACAATGCCCGTTTCGACCATCCATTCCGGCATGTATGTATGTGGTGCAGACCCCGCATCAGCAGCCCATCCCATGTCTGGTGATAAAAACAACGCAGTCATCCCGACAAGAAACATCATCCACTTGTTCATAAACAGTTCCCCTCGCATGGTCGGTAAAAGAGATTATGGAGCGACTGGTCCGCAGACACAGGTCATATAGCCACCGCCCGGTCCGGCATGGTGGGCGGCGGCGATTTCGTTGGGATGAAGTGCATCGGCCAGCAAGGCTTTGGTGCGGCTTGCTTTCAGTTCATCGGAATCGCCTTGAGCCGTTGCGCCGACTGCGACAAAGTAGCGCAATGTGCCCACCGATTCATAATCAAAGCCTTTCATACCTTCGAACAGATGACCGAGCAGTGGCACGTTTGCCAGTCGGGTCAGCAGAGCAGCCTCGAAGGGAATATGGGGGACAAGATCGACGCCAAATTCATAACGGATCGTGGGAATCATTGTCTGGGCATAGGCTGTGGCAAAGTCGGCGTCCCCGGCACGGGCAGCGGCGAAGGTGACCACTCCAGCGGGGATGATTTTTTCCAGTGATGCGACCAGTCGTTTGGCTGCCACTCGATGTTCAAGTTTTTTGATGCTTGACATGGGACAACGGGGAAGGAAGGCGGCAGTGTCAGCCGATCGGACTCCAAACCGAGCTTTGCAAGGTCTTTCAATATCCGATGGCTGGCCTGCCGCC
>JADFYM010000148.1 GCA_015233035.1 Magnetococcales bacterium | reverse complement strand
GAACCGGAACCGGAACCGGAACCGGAACCGGAACCGGAACCGGAACCGGAACCGGAACCGGAACCGGAACCCGAGCCTGAGCCTGAGCCTGAGCCTGAGCCTGAGCCGGAACCGGAACCTGAGCCGGAGCCTGAGCCCGAACCGGAGCCCGAACCGGAGCCCGAACCGGAGCCCGAACCCGAGCCGGAACCCGAGCCGGAACCCGAACCCGAGCCGGAACCCGAGCCCGAGCCGGAACCCGAGCCCGAGCCGGAACCCGAACCCGAGCCGGAACCCGCATCGGTCACCATGACCGAGACCGGGCCAGCACCGACCCTCCCGGCAGAGGTGGCGACCGCACCAGAAGAGGTGGAGAAAACCGAACCGGAAAGGGTGCCGGAGGCGGTGGCCGTACCAGAAGAGATCGCAGAAACCGAACCAGAAAGTCTGCCGGTCGTGGCGAGCCGCCCGGAAGCCGCCGCCGCGATGGCACCGGAGGCGGTCGGTGGGGCAGAAGCGGCAACGGTCATGGTGCCGATCCCCGTACCGGACACGCTGCCGGACGTACTGACAGGCTCCGCACCGGCCCTGGCGCAGCAACCAACCGGCGAGACCGGGTCGGAGCGGGTGCCTGTACCCCTGGAGGAAAAGTCAACCGAGCCGGTGGTGCCATCCGTTGCGCCGCCGCACTCTGCAACACGGCCTGCGTCTGCGGTATCCCCGGTGGAACCCGAGCGGCCATTGACAGTGGAGATGTTAAGAGAAGCCTATGGAGAGCGCGTGGAACAGATGGTCAACGAAATGGCCCAGCGGATATTGCGGGAGATCCTGCCCGGACTCCTGGAAGAGGCCATTCGGGAAGAGTTGGAACGGATCAAACATCCAGAACAGCCGGGTCGTGGTTAGCGTGCGGTCGTCATCCGGCGCAGAGAACCGCTGGTCGGCAGGAGAGCGGGCATGAGCATGACAGAACCTTCCCTGCCCAAGGCGTATGATCCCGTTGGGGTGGAGCGGCGTTGGTATGCCCAGTGGGAGAGCAGCGGCTATTTTGCCGCCCAACCGGCTCGCCCCGCCTATTGCATCATGATTCCGCCGCCCAATGTCACTGGCACGTTGCACATGGGCCATGCCTTCCAGGATACCCTGATGGATGCCCTGATCCGCCAACGGCGGATGCGTGGCGAGCATACCTTGTGGCAGACGGGCACGGACCATGCCGGGATCGCCACCCAGATGGTGGTGGAACGCCAGTTGGCCAACGAGGGCAAGACACGCCAGGATTTGGGTCGTGATGCCTTTCTGGAACGGGTGTGGCAATGGAAAGCCCAGTCCGGGGGGACCATTGTGCATCAGTTGCGGCGTCTGGGGGCCTCGTGTGACTGGACCCGTGAGGCTTTCACCATGGACGCCCATCTCTCCCGCGCCGTGCGGGAGGTCTTTGTGCGCCTGTATGGGGAGGGTTTGATCTATCGGGGTACCCGCCTGGTCAACTGGGATCCGGTCCTGCACACGGCGGTTTCCGATCTGGAAGTGGTGTCCGAAGAGGAAGAGGGCTTTTTGTGGCATTTGCGCTATCCGCTGGCCGATGGGGGGGCTCCGTTGATTGTCGCCACCACCCGCCCGGAAACCCTGCTGGGGGATACGGCGGTGGCGGTCCATCCCGACGATGAACGCTATCAACATCTGATCGGGCGGGAGGTGATTCTGCCCCTGGTCGGGCGGCACATTCCCGTGATTGCCGACGAATCGGTCAAGCCGGACTTTGGCTCCGGCTGTGTCAAGATCACCCCCGCCCATGATTTTAACGACCATGAGGTGGGCAAGCGGCACCAGTTGCCGCAGATCAATATTTTTACCGCCCATGCCACCCTGAATGATACAGTCCCGCTGCCCTATCGGGGGCTGGACCGTTATGTCGCCCGCCAACGCATTGTGGCGGATCTGGAAGCACAGGGCTTGCTGGACAAGGTGGTTCCGCATCGTCTCATGATTCCCCGGGGGGACCGTTCCAAGGCGGTGGTGGAGCCTTTTCTGACCGATCAATGGTTTGTGCGGGTGGCTCCGCTGGCCGAGGAGGCCATTCGTGTGGTCGAGGATGGCCGGGTCAGTTTTGTGCCCGAATCCTGGCAAAAAACCTATTTTGAATGGATGCATCATATCCAGGACTGGTGCATCTCCCGGCAGATTTGGTGGGGCCACCGCATTCCGGCCTGGTATGGACCGGATGGCCATATTTTTGTCTGTCACGACGCCGAAACCGCCCAGCAGCAGGCCCGGAACCACTATGGTCGGGAGACCGTGCTGACCCAGGATCCCGATGTGTTGGATACCTGGTTTTCTTCCGCCCTGTGGCCCTTTTCCACCCTGGGCTGGCCGGACCAGACCCCCGAATTGACAGCCTTTTATCCGACCGATGTCCTGGTGACCGGGTTTGACATTCTGTTCTTCTGGGTGGCCCGGATGATCATGATGGGCCTGAAATTTACCGGTCAGGTACCTTTTCGGACCGTCTATATCACCGGTCTGGTGCGGGATGGCGAAGGGCACAAGATGAGCAAATCCAAGGGCAATGTCCTGGATCCTCTGGATCTGATCGATGGCATCGATCTGGAATCCCTGGTGCAGAAGCGGACTCGTGATCTGTTGCAGCCGCAGTTGGCGGCCCGGATCGAGGCGGCCACCCGCAAGGAGTTTCCCCAGGGCATTCCAGCCTTTGGCACGGATGCGTTGCGGTTTACCATGGCCAGTCTGGCCACCCAGGGCCGGGATATCAAGTTTGACCTGGGCCGCATGGAGGGCTATCGCAATTTTTGCAATAAATTGTGGAATGCCGCCCGCTTTGTGTTGATGAACACCGAGGGACAGGCCTGTGGTCAGACATTGCAGGGGCTGCCTTATACGGTGGCGGATCATTGGATTTTGTCCCGCTTGCAGCGCACCATCCTGGGGGTGGATGGGGCCTTTGCCAAATATCGGTTTGACGAAGCGGCGACCACGCTGTACCATTTTTTGTGGGGCGATTTTTGTGACTGGTATCTCGAATGGGTCAAACCGATCCTGTACAACCCGGAAGGGCGGGAGGAAGAGCAGGTAGCCACCCGGCGGACCATGTTGCAGGTGCTGGAAACGGCGTTGCGCCTGCTCCATCCGCTGATGCCCTTTATCACGGAAGAGTTGTGGCAGAAGGTGGTTCCCTGGACCAGAACGATCCAGTCTGAGGGGTCCATCATGCAGGCCCCGTGGCCACAGGTAGAGGAAAATCTGCTGGATCCGCAGGCCGAAGAGCGGATCCATTTTGTCCAGGAGGTGGTCGGTGCCGTGCGCACCATGCGCAGTGAGATGGGCATTCCACCGGGACAAAAATTGACCCTGTTGGTGGCGGGTGATGCCGACTTTTTGCGCGAGGTGTTTGCCAGATTGCAGGGGATGATTTTGCCTTTGGCGCGTCTGAGTGGCTGGCAACCGTTGCTGG
The DNA here is from genome assembly GCA_015233035.1 of Magnetococcales bacterium. GTDB lineage: Bacteria > Pseudomonadota > Magnetococcia > Magnetococcales > Magnetaquicoccaceae > Magnetaquicoccus. The sequence continues at coordinate 6,856 of JADFYM010000148.1, read as the reverse complement.
GGGAGGCCCCCACCGGATGTGCCACGGCGGTGCTGCCCCAGGTGTCGTTGTTTATACCCTTGCAGGGGGTGATCGACTGGGAAGCGGAGTCTGCGCGCCTGCTCAAGGAGATCACCCGGCTGGACAGCGAACTGGAACGGGTGCGGGGCAAATTGGCCAATCCCGCCTTTCTTGCCCACGCCAAGGCGGATGTGGTCCAGAAAGAGCAGCAAAAAGAGCGGGAATTTCAGGAAAAACGGCAAGGGATTCACGAAGCCTGGCAGCGCATTCAGGCCATACGGAGGGCATCATGAATTTTGTTTGGTCCGGTCATTGGGCAGAGACGATCAAAAATGCCTTGTATCAGGATATCGGTCGTGGTGACATAACGACCAACGCCATTGTGGCGGCGGGGCAGAAGGCGGAGGCGGTCTTGGTTGCCCGCGAGGATATGGTGGTGTGTGGGTTGCCGGTGATGGCGGAGGTTTTTTCGGTGTTGGACCGCCGTATTCGGATGTTGCCGGAGACGCCGGATGGGGGAGGGGTGCGGGCGGGCAACATTATTTGCACCCTGTCCGGTCCGGCGCGGGGCATTTTGACGGGTGAGCGGGTGGCGTTAAATTTTTTCCAGAATTTATCCGGGGTGGCCACCTTGACGCGCCGTTTTGTGGAGCAGGTGGCGGGCACCAATGCGCAGATTGTGGATACCCGCAAGACCACGCCTGGTTTGCGCCAATTGCAAAAATATGCCGTGCGGATTGGGGGGGGGCGCAACCATCGCATGGGGTTGGATGATGGGGTCTTGATCAAGGAAAATCATATTGCCCTGGCGGGTGGCATCACGGAGGCGATCAAGCGGGTGGAGGAGACGGTCAGCCATCTGCACCGTATTGAGGTGGAGTGTGAGACGCTTGATCAGGTGCGGGAGGCGTTGGATGCGGGGGCGCAGGCCATTCTTCTGGACAACATGTCGTTGGACATGTTGCGCCGGGCGGTGGCCATTGCCGGTGGCAAGGCATTGCTGGAGGCCAGTGGCAACATGACGTTGGAGACGGTGCGGGCGGTGGCCGAGACGGGGGTGGATTTGATTTCCGTGGGAGCCATCACGCACAGTGCGGGCAGCAAAGATGTCTCCCTGTTGGTGAAAATTTGACGGGTCCAGGGGGATTATACTGCGCACGGTCACAATTGACGAGTATCGTCATTCCCGCGCAGGCGGGAATCCAGGAGGTCCAACAGGCCAAATGGATTCCCGCCTACGCGGGAATGACGGAACAGGAAGTGTCACTTATGCCCGCGCACAGTATATCCCCCTGGTGGGGTCCAGGGGCAAAGCCCCTGGTGGGGTCCAGGGGCAAAGCCCCTGCCAGAGTCGCCCTGACCGGTCGTGTTGTTCTTGCCCATGGTAGCGTTACGCCTGGACCCTGCTGGTCGCCGTGATCGATGTCGTGCAAGGCCCGGCAACGGCAGTGGACGCAACGCGGGTAACGGATACCCCGACGGCTGCCGTCATGGCCCCGTTGTTGACGGGTTCCCTGTTCCGGTCGGATCGGTATCATTTTTTTCCGGTATTGGCTTCCACCAACCAGCAGGCGGCCCAGTTGGCCCAGGCGGGAGCCGCAGAGGGGACGGTGGTGGTGGCGGATCAGCAGACCCAGGGACGGGGCCGTTTGGGACGGCAGTGGTCTTCCCCCGCTGGGGTCAATCTCTATTGTTCGGTGGTCTTGCGCCCCACCCTGTTGCCGCGTGATGCGGCGCAATTGACGTTGCTGGCGGGGGTGGCCTTGGCGCACACGCTTACCGAGTGGGGGGTGGCGGGCGTCTTGATCAAATGGCCGAACGATCTGCTCCTGCAGGGTCGCAAAGCAGCGGGTATTTTGACGGAAATGCGTACCGACCGGAGCGGGATTCAGCATGTCATCGTGGGGATTGGTCTCAATGTGAATGGTCAGGCGGCGGATTTGCCGCTGGAACTGCGTGATCGGGCTACCAGTCTGGCAGAATCTTTGCATTCGGCTGTATGCCGCCCCCCATTGCTCGCCAAACTGTTGGCGCAGTTGGACCATTGGTATGGACGGTTTGGCCGGGAGGGTTTCGCGCCCGTGCGTCAGGAGTGGTTGGCCTGTTCCCGTTTGCTGGGTCAATCGGTTGGAGTGCGACTGGCCGATGAACAGTTTTCCGGGCAGGCTGTGGCGTTGGATGCGGATGGATGTTTGCTGGTGCAGCGGGCAGATGGTATGCTGGCCCGTGTGGTGGCTGGAGATGTCACGCTCCTGGGTAAAGAGTGAGAACGATCATGTTGTTGGTTATTGATATCGGTAATACCAATATTGTATTGGGGGTTTACCAGGGCAAGACCTTGCTGAGTCACTGGCGGGTTGCCACCCGTGTTGAGCAGACCGGGGATGAATATGGCATATTGGTTGCTAATCTTTTGCAACTGGCCCATGTCTCTTTGGATCAGATCAAGGGTGCCATCATTGCCAGTGTAGTCCCGCCCATTCAGGCGGCCTTGATACGGATGTTGAAGCGCAATTTTCGGCTTTCGCCGTTGGTGGTTGGTCCGGGGATCAAGACCGGGATGCCGATTTGTTGTGACAATCCGCGTGAGGTGGGGGCTGATCGGATTGTCAATGCGGTGGCGGCGTTTGACCAGATGAAGCAGGCGGTCATTGTGGTGGATTTTGGCACTGCGACCACCTTTGACTTGGTGAGTGATCGGGGGGAGTATATGGGGGGTGCCATTGCCCCGGGGTTGGGGTTGGCCACCAAGGTGCTTTCGGAGAAGACGGCGCAACTGCCGAGTATTGATCTGGCCCGTCCGCAGAGTGTGATTGGCCGCAACACGGTGGGTTCCATGCAGTCCGGGTTGTATTGGGGTTATGTGGGACTGGTCGACGGATTGGTCAAGCGGATGATTGTGGAATCGACGTTTGGCGCGGTTCGGGTGATGGCCACGGGTGGTTTGGCTCGCTTGATCTCTGGAGAGAGTGAGTGTATTGAGTTGGTGGATGAGTATTTGACATTAACCGGTTTGCAACTGTTGTACGAACGCAACTGCTAGGAGCATCCCTTGCCTCCGCTCGTTCTCATGATTCCCAGGTTTGTGCCTTTTGTGGTGCTGGCCGTATTGGCTGGCTTGAACGTGTGCATATTCCTGTTTATGTCCACGACCAGCCAGGACAGTGTCTGGGTGGGTCCGCCCCTGCCGGGGAAGCGGCTGGCTTTGGCGGCTCTTGTCCCGGAGGCGGAGGTGCCGGTGGTGACCCCGGAGGCGGCTCCCGCCAAAGCGGAGAAAAAAGAGGCGGCCAAGAAAAAAGCGGCGGCCCCTGCGGCGGATGAGGGGGAGTTTATTGTGCAGGCGGGTGGTTTCCTGGATTTGGGGACCAATGTCATGTTGGAGCGTTTGCGCAAGGGGGGGTTGGATCCGTGGGTGGATACGACGCAGGAGGTGGTGCGTCTGAATGATGTGCAGGCGGGGCCGTTTGCCAACCAGAAGGATGCCAAAGAGGCCGAGGCACAATTGAAGGCGGCTGGCATTGTGGCCAAGGTGGAGGAGACCTGGGAAGGATTTGTCATCTCTCTGAGTCGCAACTATGCCCTGGGCGACGCGCTCCAGGAGTTGGAAAAGGCGCAATCTTTGGGTTTGAGTGCGGTGCGTCTGGTAAAAGTCGAAGAGGAGCGTGCCGTGCGGCGGGTTTGTGTGGGGCCCTTTCCCAACAAGGACAAGGCCAAGGAGATCAGTGCCCGTGTGGCCAAGATTGGGATGACTGTGCCCGTCATCAAAGAGTGGACCCCGCGTCCCGGACACACCCGATAAAGCGGTGCAGGTCGACTGGAGCTTCACCAGGGGTTGACATATTATTTTGCCGCGTTAGAATGCGTTCCTGCCATGGCGAGGTAGCTCAGCTGGTTAGAGCGACGGATTCATAATCCGTAGGTCGCGGGTTCAAGTCCCGCTCTCGCTACCATTAAATCAAGCGGTTGCTCTGTTTTCTCAATGGTTCTTTCCAGGGCACCGTGACCAAAACGTGATCGATATCCATTGAGCACGCCCACCGCATCAGGCACAAATAAGTCCCGAACAGCAGAAAGAAGAATGTCGGCACTTGCCAGTCATACAGCACATGTGTGTCGCATGTCATGGATTCGGAATTCCTGGTGCCCGCCTTTTCGCAAACGCTCCCAAAAGACCGCCTTGCGGCAGCAATGCGCTGTCCGTCTTCAGTCGACTATGGAAAATGGAGATCCCAGACCCCGGTCATGGTTGCTGGTTTGGCCGATCGTACCTGGACGGTGCAGGAACGGATCTCGTTTCCATCTCGATCAGTCATACCAAATTGCAATCAGACGGGTAACAGCGTTGGCTGTGCCGTTACTGCGCGCAGTCGTGAGTGACACTTCCTTATTCCGTCATTCCCGCGCAGGCGGGAATCCAGCTGGCCTCGCGAACTCCTGGATTCCCGCTTTCGCGGGAATGACGATAACGGGTGCCCGTGCTTGTCGCCTTGTTCCCCGTTCGATTGCAATTTGGTATCAGATTAACGTAAGGCAACACCAAAAATCTTTAAATTGACCAAGGGGAGAGATCCAATGACCATAGCCGAGAAAATTTATGAACGTGCCCGGCAGTTATCCGCAGATAAGGCTGTAGAAGTACTTGATTTTATAGGATATCTGGAAAACAAATCGGGACGGAAAAGGCAGCATGAGCAGGGACACCATATGACAACACAGGAATTTCTCGACCGTTTTGCAGGAGCAATCCCAGACTTTCCGGACATTGAGGATGAAGGACCACTCCAGGAACGGGATCCGTTGTGATGGACTACCTCCTCGACACCAATGTCTGCATTGGTATGCTGAAACGGCAGCCCATGATCTTGGCTCATATCCAAACAGTCGGGTGGGAGCGATTAAACCTTTGCGCACCCGTGAAGGCGGAATTGTGGTACGGCGCATTCAAGAGTGACAGACCGCAGGCAAACTTGGCTGTTTTGCGTGACCTTTTCATCACCATGCCCAGTCTTCCCTTCGATGACCACGCCGCAAAACACTATGGGGAAATCCGAGCCGCTCTTGCACGATCAGGCACGCCCATTGGTCCCAACGACCTCTTGATCGCCGCCGTGGCCTTGGCTTATGAGATCACCCTGGTTACGCACAACACACGGGAGTTTTCCCGGATTTCAGGATTGCAGGTTGAGGACTGGCAGCAATGATTACAACACCCGACCCAGGAGCCCTTAAATGCCCGCTACCCGTTGATTGGTAACGTAAGATATTGATATTTAAATTTTTACGTGACAGGTGTCCGTATTCATAATCCGTAGGTCGGGGGTTCAAGTCCCCCTCTCGCTACCAATATTTTCAAACAGTTACGGCCGCTTTTCAGGTGGCCGTTTTTGTTTCAGTAGCCACATCGTACCCATTTGAAAAATATTCACCCTCCCACAGACTCTTCCACGAGGGTGGGGGCAGAGTTCATCGCGGGCATGATGCTCTTGCAAAACGGGGATGAGTCCCAGGGCAAGTATTTGGTTAAGCCGAGCCGCCACCCAGGGGGATTTAATGGCGCAGCGGCAACTGGACATGCTTGAAGAAGCAGAAGGGGACGGACCAATAACCTGACCGGCTGTTGCGTTGCGCGCCCCCTGTCAATGACACTGTCGCGGGTTCCGTGCCATTGAAGGCTCCCCCACCCAATCGGCAGCGTTCTGTTCCGAGCGCACCCCCAAGCCAGGGCTGTTCAGTGTTCATGACACCCCCTGATATTGCATGACTTTGTCGATGTTCAGCGCGTTTCCAAACATGGCGAGACTGATATTCTGCTCACCGTTCTTCCTGAGGATGTTCAGAGCAAAGCTGCGAAGCCGTGCAAAGTTCCCCGGTTTGCACCGAATCCTGCTGGCGTCTTCCCCAAGAGTGACGTCACGGACATAGTGGTTTCTGTTCTCGACTCCCCAATGGTTTCTGATGGCACAAGCAAAGTCTTCTGTTGGTGAGACATGGTCGGAAACATAGTATGCGATCTCTTCTGATTGCTTCCATGTTTGTGTTCTTGTTTTAAAAATGTCGGTCTTGCGTTGCACCTTGATGACTGCTTTTATCGTTTGATCCCACTGGGAGTCGAGCAGGGACGTATCTGGCTCAAAGGCAGTCACCCATCTCCTCTCAATGCGGTTCCTGGTGAGTTCATGTGTGCTAACGGGCTGATCCATGGCGGTTCCTTGGGCGATTCGACAAACGGCTTCCATGAGCTTGGGTTGGTTGCCTTTTACCTGCACAATCAATCTGTTGTCGGTTCCAGACACGACTTCAAATGTTTTTTTTGGCAGTGCATGGCATCCATAGTGAATACGCACCCGCTCAACCCAAGCTCTTGGATGAACGCTTGCACTGCCGGAATTTCATTGGATTTGCTGTTGGTTGTAAAATGGCCAAGGATGATCTGGCTTCCAACGGCAAAGGCATCAACAATGTGTGCGGCTTTAACGCCATTGACGTGATCAAAGCTGCCTTTGAGCGTCTTACCGTCCACGGCGACACACATAACTGCGTCGTGTTCGTCAGGCAGAATGGCTCGGCTATGACTGCGGAATACTTGTTCAAAATCATCCTCTTCAACTCGTTTAAAAATATCACGAATGGTGGTATGAGCAGGAGCGCGTTTCCATTGCAGGTTAAAAATCTCAATCAGCTTTTTGTGGTGGATCTCCATGAATTTCTGTATCTTTCTGTATGATGCAGCTCCGCTCAGAACGGCAAGTATCGAAAAGAGCAGGATGTGCGCCAGATCATACCTGCGTCCGCGAGTTCCTCGCAGATCCGGGACATGGGCCAGATGGTTTTGCATGAGCATCATCGTTCCGTCTCC
>JADFYM010000147.1 GCA_015233035.1 Magnetococcales bacterium | reverse complement strand
AATAGAGCACCAAAAGCGGCCATACTACCCTGAAGATGCCGCAGCGTAAACACGCGAACGACGGTTCCAGGGAATCCTATCCAAAAACCGGTCAACAGCCAAGGCCCGATTTGGACACCCCAATACAGGTCAACCGAAAATTGCACCACTCGTAAGCCAATCCGGCCTGTGTGGATTTGGCAATGAAATGATCCACCGAACCAGTTCCCGTGCATCTTTCAAAGAAAACAGCCAAGTAGGCGCATGTCCCATGGTATGACGTGTAAAGATCATCCAGGCAGGCACGCCAGTGGGGCGCAATTTTTGTCCCTGGCGGCAGTGGCTGGTTCAATGCGATGCCTTTGTTGCGCAAATGAGCCAACCCCTTTTGCCGAACCTTGGCATCAAACGGGGCAGGTTCGGGTTGCGCCGCGACCGGGATCATGGGACCCACCCTTTCTTTTCCATGACGAACCGCCAGCGAACCCAGAATGGATCGGTATCGCCCAGCACTTTTTTCAACTCCTCCTCAATGGCCTTGGCTTGACTGGCGTCAGACGTGCCATTGCTCATCAATGCGGATGCCTTTTCCATGGCCAGTTCGGCTTCCAGCGACCGCCCACTCCCCAGATCAAAGGCCTTGCTGGTCAGCCAGTTGGAGGCATCCCCCCTCCGAATGAAGGGTTGGTCTGTCACCTGGACATGGGGTTTATCCTGGGTGTCGTGAACCAGGTCGATGTCGAACCATTTATCTTGCTGCGGATCAAAGAACGGTTCGGTCGATGCCAGGATCAGGGGGGAATGGGTGGCTGTAATGAGTTGCACTTGGGCATCGGCTTTCTCTCCCATCATTTGAATAACCGTCAGAAGAGAGCGGATAATACTGCGTTGCCATTTGGGATGCAGATGTGCCTCGATTTCATCCACCAAAAATATAAGTTGATGTGTCCTGGGCAAATCAAGCAGTTTGCAGGCTTGGATGTGTTCCCGCCATACCCATACCAGCAGATAACACAGGGCTATAATCCGGCGAATGCCAGAGGAGACATGCAAAACCGGCACATCCTGTCCATAAGCCATTTTTAACGTTGGAATATCCCGAACATCGTCCAGACTGATGCGGGTCAATTCACCCATCTTGATCAACTCATCTGGTGACGGAGAGAGAAGCTTCAGCACCCCTGTTAGCGTCTTAAAAGCTGGTCCTTGTTCCTTCTGCCATCCTGCCCAGTCAGCGATCAAGCCATTGCAAAGCCGCTTGTCCATGGCATTTGTCAGACCATGCCATACTTCCCCTGGACTGAATACGTAGGCCGGAGGGCGGTCCTGGACATCCATACTGCCCTGTTTTTTCCAATAATTTCGGGCGGGATCCCATATGGCGAAACTGCCATCCACCTGGGCGTAGACAACCAAACCCGGAATGGGTGGGCGTCCCTCACGATGGCCAGTCCATGCCTGGAGCCTGCGGTCAAACAGACACTCATATTCGACCTCCTTGGATTTACCCGAAAAGGCAAAGCCAATGGAAGCCTTGCCTGCGCCATAGGGTCTGGCCATCATTCCGGCGGACAGCTTGCTGTTTACATCGGCGGGCCAATTTCTGGTCAGTGCCCACCAGGCGATGTCCAGCAGAAAGGTTTTGCCCAGCCCGTTATCCCCCGTCAGAAGATTCAACCGGTCGCCAAACTGGAGTTCCATGGCAGGGGCCGGTCCCACGTTCTGTAATGTCAGCCGTTTGAGCATGGCAATTCTCCTTGTTTCAACTGTGTCGCCCGTTTCTCGGCCAGTGTATCACACATCATTGTCATACAGGGCCTGGATCAGCCTGATCAAGCATCCGCATCCTCTCCGCCAGCAAAAATGGTCAATTTGATACCCTGGCCGATCACCTCAAAAGAAGGTGTGCGTCCAGACAGTTGCAGACTCTCGCGCACCAAGGAAAGAAACCCCACCCCACGCGCCTCCATCAGACTCCGTCCGCTGATGGGGCTTGGGAAGTCTCGGAAAAAGCCGGACAAATGCTGATTGCGTCGCATGGGTTGACAACCGGCATACAGATCTTCCGGCTTGAGGGTGTTGTGCAGGAAACCCGGATTTCTGATTTCCAACCGGTCGGGAAAGAGATTGAGGATAATCTGTGACCCCGTCAGCTCGTAGTCACGATGAACCACCGCATTGACAATCGCTTCCTGAATGGCCAGTCCACTATAGGCTGGCTTGTCTTCGCGTCCCAGGGGCGACTTTTCCGAACGGATGGCGAGCCGGGGATTTTTCAGGAGATAATCCAGGGCAGCCTCAATCTGGCTGTTGACCGGACCGTCGAAGCGTTTGACATCCCGGGTGTTGCCGTCTGCTACGTCATGATCATACACGGCGATTTCGAGGTAGGCCCCTCCCAACCAGTTTTGTGGACGGTCTGTAAACAACAAAACCCCCAGGTTGGTCATGCGCCAGGAACCGTCATCGGTCGGCAAGGCCAGTTTCAGGTTTGCCAGCAACCGTTCGGGGGGGACACCGCTTTCTCGAAACGAATGGCCAAACCGCCGAGTGTAATACGCATCAAAGCGGTCTCGACTGAAATGGTCCAACACTGTGCCGGGGCAGGGGCGTTCTTCAAAGGGCATGGACAAGGTTCGGCTGGCCAACAGACGACCCAGTTGCTCGGCGGGAATGGGGGTACGGTGACTGCCAACCCGCTTCAAAAATTTTCCATCCGAGGTATGATGCACATAATATTGGGATTTTGGAATAGTGACCTGCAATACCAGTCGATCTGTCCCGTTGATGTCAGGCAGATAACGCCAATTCAACCGTGGTTCCAGGCTGCCCTTGGGTTCGCAGGCATCCAGTGCGCAATTGATTACCCATTGTTCGAGCAGTCCCCGTTTGTTGGGATCAATGCCCACCACCTCACCGAATTTGTTGATGCCAAACACCACCGCCCCGCCTTCGGTATTGGCGATACTGATGAAAACTTCGGCAATGACCTTGGGGGCGCGCCCGTCTTCGTTGGCAAACCGAGGCTGATCACCCTGGAAGATGACCTCCTTGAATTCCAGGTAGGTATCCTCGCCAGCGGCGATTTCTTGCATGAGTTCGTCGGTGTTTGCATACATGGGCACACTCCTGTTCAGAAATGGTATTTTTCCTTCCGCTGCCGGAAGGCCGTTTCCGATCCCTCCATGATGTCCAGCACGGCCTCTGTCACATCCCCCTGGTCCAGCCCGCCTTCGGCCAGTTTGACCCCATGCCCATGCCGGGTTTCCAGTGCATAGACCAGTTCGGCGTCCCCATTGACCGGCAGGTTGGCATTGTGGGTGGCCAGGATGATCTGGCGGGAATGCTTCAACCGCCGCAACAGGGGCACCAGTTCCCGAAAAATAAAGTTGGAATCCAATTCGTCTTCCGGTTGGTCGATGACCAGCGGATGATTGCCCCTGGCCAGCAACATGGCCAAAGCCGCCGTGTTGCGCTGACCGTCGGAGAGCGTCCCATCTGAAACCCGCCCGACTTCTCCGCTCCCGTCCGAACGATACAACACCAAATCCACTTCATCCTCGATACGAGTCAGGCGGGTTTCTTGCCACGTCTTGCGGAAGGGGCCAAACAGGTGTGCCTTGATCTCTGCCAAGCTGATTCTCAGTGCGGTCAAGTCGTCGATGGCTTGTGTGGAGACTGTGTTTTCATCGTCCAGCCAACTTTGCAACATCTCCCACGGGGAGGCAAACCCCTGAATGTCATACGCCTCGCGGATAATTTTGCCAATATCCTCCCAGTTTTTCCCCAGTTTCGTCCTGCCATCGGTGCTGAGTCGCTTCCAGGCCGAATTGAAGCTGGTTTTTTCTGTACAATAAGAGACCGAGAGTTCAATCACTGGCTTGCCGTCAATCCCGGCGGATTGGGTGATTCCTTCGGCAATCTCAGTGCGGAGTGTATGAGACGCCCACCAATTGGCATGCAGTTCCTGTAACAGTTCAGGCAATCTTTGTTCAATCTGTTGCAGGCGGGCGAGTTCTTTTTCTTTTTGCTGCAATTCCAATTTTTTGGTCGCTCTCTTCTGACTGATCTCCTGAATGCGACTGACATCTGCGGGAGAGATGCCTTTCTCTGTACAGGCCTGGGCAAACGCCGTATCCGCCTGCAAAAACTGCTGCTTGATCTCTTCCCATTCAGGATCATTTCTGAACAGATCGGGCACCGTGTTCTGATAGTTTTTAACAGCCGCACAGATGGCTTGCCGCAGCGATTCCTTGGCCAGTCGTACTTGTTTGTCCTTCTCCTTGAACCAGGTGCCATGCGGCCACCTGTCCGCAGTGGAACCCAGGGGAGGATGGGTTTCGCATATATCGTCCGCAACCGCAATCAGTCGGTCGGTCTCTTCTTTCAGGCTTTCCCTCAGCTTTTGGATGTAGGCATCTTCGGCCTTGAGACCCTGATGACGACGTGCCTCGTCTTGCAGGGCGGCTCGGGCTGTCCACTGTCGTTCCAGTTCGGCAGATTCTTGTTGAATACGGTTCAGATCGTTCCGGGTTTGCTCAAGGATGGCAGTCGAGGCAAAGATCTGTTCGATCTCCTGGCGCAATTTTGTTTCCTGTTGCCACAACGGTTTCAGCTCTTCCCTGGCGAATTCATCCAGCAGGGCCAGGAGTACGTTGCCATCCTGAGCCGTCACATGATTCAGTTGCTGTTGGCTGAAAAACTGCACGGGCAGGTCTTTCAAGAAAGAGGAGAGATCCTGCATCTCTCGGCCCTCGACCTGACAAATGCCATCCTCCAGCCAATCAACAACGTAGACCAGGGTATCTAGAACCCCATCCGCGTTACGCCAGCAAACCCGTACCTCCGTTTTTTCCTCTTTAGTCAGCAATTTTTTGATACGGGCCACCTTCTTGCTGCTCTCTTCATCCTTGCCCAACTTGGGATCGTCATCCTTGCCCATGGCCAGACGCATCCCTTCCAGGATGGCCGACTTGCCGCTTCCTCTTCCGCCAATGATGCAGTTAAGGTTGGGAGAAAAAACAATGTGTTGATCTCCCAGGAAAGCGGCATTGGCGACCGATACCGACAGGATGCGGGCATGTTTTTCTTGCCCAGAGGGTTCCTCTCCCAACAAGCGAATGCGGGATTGGGGGTCCAGAAATGCCTGTCGCAACGACTCAATGGAGGGTTTTGACATTTTGATCCAGGTATGGCGATAGCCCAAACTGTTGGCGACCGGTTGCCCATTTTCGCCCGCTGCAAGGGATTTGGCATCAGAGGAGAGGATCCATGCCGGGTGAAAATCTTTCTTTTTCCAGTCAGTCTGTTCGCCACAGAGGATCCGTCTGTATCTCTCTGCGGGTGGATTCTGTGTCAATTCCACACAGTATAAATCGGGATTGGTGTAGTCTTCCTTGTTGTCGCTGGACGACAGAAGCCCCCCCATTTGATCCGTATGGGCCGCGATAATCATGCCACCATACGTGCCTTGGACAATCTCGATCAATTCTTTGAGGGAAACCTTCTGATTGTTGCGACGCAATGACTGTGGATTGCCGACGGTAAATCTTTCACTTTCTGCCATGCCCAATTTAATCAAAATACGATTGATCGACTCCAAATCACCCTGTCCGGTAACGGAATTGAAAAGACAAAGAACATGGTAGCCAATATCCACTTCAAATCCTGGCAAAATGTACAGCCGGTCTACACCCCGTTCTTTGGCTACAGCATCGTTCTGCTCAACCAAATGCGTTACAAACCAGTCTCTCGAGTCGCTTTTTGCTGAAAAATTATGGTCCGTGATGCCTATCACATGCAACCCGACATCATGACAGCGATGCAGGTATTTCCTGGCCTTTCCTTGAATCTCAACCTCACTGGGCCTTCCTTCAGTTTTCGGTCTTCTTGGCTCGCCCAGTTTTGTTTCCTGATCCCGCCAGTTCTTACTGTCCTCTGGCGTGTGAAGATGCAAATCGCATTTGAACCAGCGCATTCCTTGATATGCGTTCATGGCTTTTGCTCCTTGGTCGTTTCTCCCTTGCCCGCCCCCTTCCACGCATGACCAAACAACAAGTCCAGGGTGCAGGGCAGCGTCCCATCTGGTTTCTGAAACCGTTCGGCATACAACCGGCCCAGGGCCTCGAAATAGCCCTTGCCCAGCAGTCCACCGGGTCGTTCCCGCAGATGGTTGCCCGCCCCCATGGCCTTTAACTGGCGCACCAGCCATAACAGGTCTGGCACCGGCAACGAAACCCGATCCCGATCCACCACCGGCAGGGCAAAGCCACTGGCCGCCAGCAGATCCCCCAACCCGGAGAGGGAGGGCAACTCGGGACTCCGCTCCCAGGTGCGACCATAGCGCGCCTCGTCCAACGCCGCCAGCGCGGCGTGCAACTCCCATAGCGTATCGACGCCCGCCACCGTAAACAAAAACAGCCGATCCGGGGCCAATACCCGGCGAATCTCCCGCAAGGCGGCAGGCAGATCACGGCTCCAGTGCAAGGCCATGCTGGACAAAACCAGATCAAACTGCGCCTTGGCCAGAGGCAAATGGTCGGCCTCGCCCACCAGGTTATAAGGCCGCCGCCGCCACGGCAATACCCGCTGCCGACCCGCACGCGCCAACGACTCGGTCAGGGTGAGGGCATAAATCTCCGCCTTCGGCCACCGTTTTTGCAGAGCATGCGCCAGGAGACCGGTCCGGTCGCCTAATATCAGGACACGGGTCGGGGTCAATAAAATATCGTCCAGACGGTCAAGCAATTGCTGCCCAATCTGGGCCAGCAGACCGTCCGGGGCCGCCATCGTCGGCGTGGCCCGCTGAAAGGCCCGCCGCAGACGGAGCGAATCCAGGCGGCTGGGCGACGCGAGCGTGGAAGCGGGATAAAATGCCAAAGGGATGCTGTCCGTCACCTGTGTACCTGCCTCGGTGTGTGTTGATGGGGGGAGGCTGTTCAGGGGCTTCGCCCCTGACCCCACCAGGGGCTTCGCCCCTGGACCCCACCGGGGGGGATAATCCCCCCCGGACCCCCTTGGAAATGGCCTGGCGGCTATCATGACATACCCCCTTCCGCTTTGTCAGCGTGAAATTGTCTGACCGCAATCGGATCCCGTGTTGACGAATGTTTGCGCTGAAGGTAGACTCACCCGTTCTTGAATTTATTCATTCAGCCCGTCCCCTTTTGCACATTGATCTCAGGGGGGACGGGATTGCGGAGAGAACAGATGACCCAAAAAGTGCCGATGACGTTGCAGGGAGAACAAAAACTCAAGGCCGAACTCAAACGGCTCAAGAGTGTGGAACGGCCACGCATTGTCGAGGCCATCTCGGTGGCACGCGAACATGGCGATCTCTCCGAAAATGCCGAATATCACGCGGCCAAGGAACAACAATCGTTCAACGAAGGCCGCATCAAGGAAGTGGAAACCAGCCTGGCCAACGCGGAAATCATCGATCCTTCCAAAATCCGTTCCGACAAGGTGGTGTTTGGTGCCCAGGTCGTGGTGGCGGATACGGAAACCGATACGGAAAATACCTACCGCATCGTCGGAGTGGACGAAGCCAATCTGGAAGCAGGCATGATCTCCTTCACCAGCCCCATGGCCCGCGCCATGATCGGCCGCGAGGTGGGAGATGCCGTGGTGGTGCGCGCGCCCGGCGGCGACCGCCATTTTGAGATTGTCAAGATCAGCTACTGAAATACAGGTCATCGTCTATGCCCCAGCGTCGTCCATCCAGTGCCCGCTGGTTGCAGGAACACCGTGACGATCCCTATGTCGCGGCGGCCAAACGGGATGGGTATCGCTCCCGAGCCGCCTATAAACTGCTGGAACTGCAAACCTTTCCCAAAGAACATCGCCATCCCGGCATGGCCAGTGGTTTGCTGATCCAGCCGGGCATGACCGTCGTGGATCTGGGGGCCGCGCCCGGCGGGTGGACCCAGGTGGCCACCCAACTGGTTGGTCCCCGGGGCCGGGTCGTGGCGGCGGACATTTTGCCCTTCGCCCCCGTGGCCGGGGCCGAGATCATTGTGGGCGACTTTCTGGATGAGACGGTCGCCCGGCAAATCGAGGCGGCCTTGGGTGTATCCGGCCAGGCCCAGGTCATTCTCTCCGACATGGCCCCCAACATGAGCGGCATTCCGTGCGTGGATCAAGCCCGTGGCGAACTGCTGGCCGAGATGGCCTTGCAGTTTGCGGAAACCACCCTCTGCCCCGGCGGCAGCCTGGTGCTGAAGGTGTTCCAGGGCAGCAGTTTTCACACCATTGTCAGCCAGGCCCGCCTGTTGTTCGCGCGCGTCAAACTCATCAAACCCCGTGCCAGTCGTGATCGCAGCTCGGAACAATATCTGCTGGGCCTGGGCTTCCATCGTTCATCATCCACTCCGAACACCATAGGGGATCGTCATGCGGATCATTCGGCAGGCCTTGACATTTGACGACGTATTGCTGCTGCCCGACCATTCCCAGTTGCTGCCCAGGGATGCGCAGTTGGGCACCCGTCTGAGCCGCAACATTCAAATGAGCATGCCCCTGGTATCGGCGGCCATGGATACCGTCACCGAGGCCCGCACCGCCATCGCCATGGCCCAGGAGGGGGGCATCGGCATTATTCATAAAAACATGTCGGTCAAGGAGCAGGCCAACCAGGTGCGCATCGTCAAGCGGTTTGTCTCGGGTCTGGTGGCCGATCCCTGGACCATCCGCCCCGACGCTCCCCTGCACAGTGCCATTGAGTTGATGAAACGACACCATATTTCCGGCATTCCGGTCACGGAGGAGGATGGTCGTCTGCTGGGTATTCTCACCCACCGGGATGTCCGTTTTGCCACCGACCAGCACCAGCCCGTGGCCGAACTGATGACGCCCCGACCGGAACTGGTCACCGTCGATCAGGGGGTGGCCATGGCCGAGGCCAAACGGTTGCTGCATACCCATCGCATTGAAAAATTGCTGGTGGTGGACCATGAATTCCGGTGCGTGGGGCTGATTACGGTCAAGGATATTGAAAAGACGCAGACCAATCCCAATGCCTGCAAGGATATCGAGGGCCGCCTGCGGGCCGGGGCCGCCATCGGTGTGGGTCGGGACGGCCAACGGCGCACCACGGCCCTGGTGGAGGCGGAAGTGGATGTGATCGTGGTGGATACGGCCCATGGCCATTCGGACAGTGTGGTGGAGATGGTGGCCTGGATCAAACGGGAATATCCGAACTGTGAGGTGATTGCCGGCAATGTGGCGACGGCGGCGGGCACCCGCGCCCTGATTGACGCCGGGGCCGATGGGGTCAAGGTGGGCATTGGTCCCGGCTCCATCTGCACCACCCGCATTGTGGCCGGGGTGGGGGTGCCGCAGATTACCGCCATCTCTGATTGCGCCGCCGAGGCCGATCTGGCCAACGTGCCCATCATTGCCGATGGCGGGGTCAAATATTCGGGAGATGTGGCCAAGGCCATTGCGGCGGGAGCCTCGACGGTCATGATGGGTTCCATGTTTGCGGGCACCGACGAGGCCCCGGGCGAGGTGTTTTTGTTTCAGGGGCGGGGCTACAAGACCTATCGGGGGATGGGCTCGCTGGGGGCCATGGTGCAGGGCTCCAAGGATCGCTATGCCCAGGCGGGGGTCGAGGTGCACAAGCTGGTGCCCGAAGGGGTGGAGGGGCGCGTCCCCTACAAGGGACCGTTGCAACCGTTGATCCAGCAAATTCTGGGCGGGGTGCGGGCCGCCATGGGCTATACCGGCTGTGCCGATATCCAGACCTTGCGCACCAAGCCCACCTTTGTGCAAATTACCCATGCCGGGCTGCGGGAATCCCATGTGCATGATGTGAGCATCACCAAGGAAGCCCCCAATTATCACCAGGATTAGAAAACGGGAGGTTGGTCCATGACTACCGCCGAACGCATCTATACCGAGGCCAAACGCTTGCCGGAGGCATTGGCCAATGAGGTATTGGACTTTATTTTGGACATCGAGCAGAGACATGCTGCCCAGTCACGCATTCCTCATGCGGGGGCGTTTTCTGAGCAGGAGATTCGGCACGAAGAGATGACACAAGCACTGGCTGCTTATCGTCTCCCCTTGAGTGGTTATCAATTTGATCGGGATGAGGCGCATGGGCCTTGATCATCGTTCTGTCCACGCACTCTCCTGGATGCCCGCCTTCGCGGGCATGACGGGAATGGGTATGACACGAAATTCGCTCGTCATTCCCGCGAAGGCGGGAATCCAGGGTTCGCTGACTGGAATGGCCGAAACGATGATCCTTGCCTATCCGGTTGCTTGCCAATTATCCGGATGGGTGAACCCACTCACCGCTGTAGAGCATGTCATAAGTGGGTGACGATGCATGCACCGCAAGTCCCAGGGCTGAATTGAATGCCGTCATC
>JADFYM010000146.1 GCA_015233035.1 Magnetococcales bacterium | reverse complement strand
CTCAAATAGAGCACCAAAAGCGGCCATACTACCCTGAAGATGCCGCAGCGTAAACACGCGAACGACGGTTCCAGGGAATCCTATCCAAAAACCGGTCAACAGCCAAGGCCCGATTTGGACACCCCAAGTCAATATCCAGCTCATCTGGTTTGAAATCTCCACCATACCAATCGCGCATTTCGTCATGATCTGGATGGCTTGGATTCGTGATGGCATCAAGGAAGTCAAAATACCCACCGATTCCACCAACGTCTTCTGGTGGGCACCGCCGAGCACCATCAACATAGCGGGGATATGTCAATCGCGGATCAAATTCCGGGAACTCTTCAACCAACACCTCATGCTCCCACCCATCGCCAAAATCATATTCATATTTAAATCTCTCAAAGCCTTTTGCAATGACGCCAGAAATTTTTACATTCTTCTCTTGGAAAATCTTGAAGTCCGGGTCGGAAAAATCTTGATCTGGAATCCCATACCGTCTGTCTCCGATATGAAATGCGTGCAAATGGCCATCCTTCCAGCCCATCGCAACCTGGATGATATCATGCAACCGTTCCAGGGACATGTCATCGGGCACTTGGATGCGCCGCCAGATCAATGGCTCTATGCCCAGTAGGGAAATCTTCATCTGGACAATTCTTGGGTGGTAGGCTGATTCCGGCATTGATTGACTCCTGTTTCAAGAGATTGGAGTGGCCACATGCCCACGAAGAATCCGGCTTGACCTGAACACGACCACATGTCTGGCCGAAATCTCGGTCTGGCTGCCAGTCTTTGGGTTCCGCCCCCGACGGGCACGCTTTGCCCGCACATCGAACACTCCGAAACCAGGCAGTTTCACGCTCTCGCCCTGCTCCAACTGTTGCGAGACGGCCTCAAACACTGCCTCCACAATGGCGGCGGATTGGTGTCTTGAAGTGCCAGCCAGTTCCTGGACGGCCATGACGATATCTGGTTTGGTTGTGTTGGCCATAAATCCTCCGTAATGCGTTGCAGCGTGCTGTCAGAGTTGGTTGCACCAGTGATGTCCCCCGCCTGAAATGTCCGACAGCTACAACCGTCGCAGACGTGTGGCGACTGGGCGCAAACGCGCCGCAACCACACCCACGTTCCAACTACCGCATGGACAGGAATCTCCTGGCATCCGAAGGGATCGGTCTCGGAGTGTTCTGATCAACCAGTTCTTCCAGCAACCTGGTGATGCGGTGGTCTGGTTCAATCTTTTGAAGCATACTGAGAAAGCTTATGGCAGTCTTAAGTTTTCCCAGGCGAAGAACGTAGCGAGTCACCAACCCGTAAAAACTCAAGACCTCGCTAATATGGAATTTCCCCCTGTCAAGCTCTACATCTGTAAGAATAAATGTTTTACCGATAACCTCGAATACCTCCCGCAATTTTCCTTCGGCCAAAAGCATCTCTGCATAATTCAGACGTCCAAAAAGGTATCTGGGATGGCGTTTGAAAATGGTTTCAGCCACCGCTCTGGCTGCTTGGTGATCTCTTATATTGGAATACGCGATGCAGAGCCAATTGTAAAGCGTTGGAATATCTGGGTATTGGTCGATCAGTTTTTTAAGTCGTGCAATCGCTCTTCGAGGATCCTCATGAACGCAACCATACAACTCCTGGCCATCATCCGGGATTTGCTTAAGACGCTTACTGAATTCATCCTCCAACTCATCATAGGTCACTTCGAACGACATGAGCCGGACGACAGGTGCTCCGGAATTGCCAGCCAGCCCTTTCTCTAGAGTCTGATTGGGGAGAAGCCCCTTCTGGCAGGCCGACTCATCATCCTTCCCTTCAGGGGAGTAGATAAAAGGGATTAAACCTTGCTCGAACGCAACCTCTTGGGTTTCACGATGGTAACGTCGTATGTCGACAATCAGTCCATCAAGGAATACCATCCATGCGACTGGATTCTGGTCCATACGTTCCGGCAAAGACCAATGAGGATCCATCTGCATCAAGCCCAGCGCATCCCATGCCTCCTTTGACTTGCCGTAGGCCGCCCCTTGACTGACACCGAAATGTTCGCAGAGATCTGTCGCGGTGAGGTGGGGTTTATTGGCCGGATCAAACAGAAAATTAATCCGGCCCAGGGCGTAGACAATTCCAGCCGCCCAGGTCTTATGGCGGCCAGTTGACAGGGGGGAAGGCCGCTTCCTGGAGAGAGCCGCAACCATGTATCGGGCCAAGTCTGCATAGCTGTTTGTCAGATGTTCGGTGCAGAAGGCATCCGTGATCGCCACAACCTCATCGAAAATCGGGCGCATTGCCTTTGGTACCGAATCCGAATGCTTGAACATCGTTTGGCCCCACTCTCCTGAAGTGCAGCAGGAAACGGAAACAGCCTCCCATGAAGCTGCCACCAACCGAGCGTGACTGCGTCCTACCAAACGAACGCCGCCAATGTAAAAGTGAAAACCACAGCAACCCAATAACCATCCACCCCGCGCCAAGCCCCCCTAATGCGCCGGACGCCAACACTCCTCGCTCCCTGTCGCACCCCAGACTCAACCCGCAGGACACACCCGCCAATGCGCCAAACGACGTTTATGCGGCGAATGGGTGCAACCACCAACGCGAAAGGGGCATCAGACAGCAGCGCGCCGGACGCCAACACTCCGTGGAGCGCGCTAGACGGCGAACGCAGCACCACTGGTTGCCAGCAACTCCTCCGCCTTCCGCCGCACGGTGGCACCACAACCGCACCAACGCACCACTCCCTCCGCCTCCCGCCACAGGGTGGCACCACAACCGCAACACCGTGCAACCTGTCGCGTTCGAGGTTCAACCCGCAGTCCCTAACGCCACCCACCAGCCAAACGCCGCACAAGCGGCCACTGGACGCGAGCAACGGCAGCCACTCGGCACGTATGCTACCAGACACAACCACCGGCTGTAAAAGGGAAAAACCTCTTCTTGCCTCACAGCCTCGGACTCAAGTTCAACTCTCGGCAGTCAAAACCGCCAACCAATGCCCGTTTCGAACGAGTCCAATATCACTGAAAGCGGATAAACTTTCAATTTCCAACAGATAAGGTGAGTCCAAAATTCTGGACTCACTGGCAGCGAGTCCACAGCTTTTGGAGAAACCTGGCGAGAAGAGAAGAAAAGTGGCGAGTTCAACTCCCGTTGGTCCAGACCCAAACCAAGTTTGCTATCGAACCGCAGTCGGCTACTATTTGGAAACATTGGAGTTTTTCTAACGTAAAAAGCCGCCATCGCTGGCGGCCTATTACTTTACGGATTTGAAAAATAACTAAATGGTGGAGGGAAACGATCTGGGTGCGAACCATTCTCTGTTTCTGGAAGCCCAAAACGTAGAAGTTTTGGGCACTTTTTTTGGTATCCAAGGTGAGACTGAGAAGCGGATCATGTTGATGTCATTGTGTATTTAATCCGCTCTGAACTTTTCTATGTTTTTGAGGCTTGCTCCGATGGGGACGTCTGGGCGGGGTGGGTGCGCACGTACTCTTTGAGGATGTTGAATCGGGTGGTCGTGACATGTGACATTCAACCCAGCATTTTTTTAAAAATGGCGTAACCTTTCTTGCTTCCACGGTGAACTTTGGTGGTATCACTAGAAAAAACAATCGTTTCTGGTAACCTGATTCCATTGAACTGGGTGGCTTTGACCATGGTGTAATGGGCCATGTCCATCAGCACAAGCCGGTCGCCAATCTTGAGTGGGTTGGCGAAAGAATAATCACCAATAATGTCGCCTGCCATACAGGAGACACTGCCAAGTTGGTATGAATAGGGCAGTTTTCCAGGCTTGTCCGCATCCAGGATGTTGGGGCGGAAGGGCATCTCCAGAATGTCGGGCATGTGGGCAGCAGCAGAGGTGTCCAGAATGGCCTGCCAACCACCGTTATAGGTGATGTCAAGCACACTGGTAACCAGCACTGCGGTGTTTTGTACCACCGCAGTGCCGGGTTCGAGATAAATGTCCAAGCCATACTTGTGACGAAACATGCGGACATGCTCAATCAATCCCTGCAGATCATAATCGGGCCGAGTCAACAAGTGTCCACCACCCAGATTAAGCCATTGCACACGACGTAGATGTTCTCCAAAACGATTTTCAATAATGCTCAGTAATTCTTTAAAAGCGGGAAATTCACTCTCACATAGGGCATGGCAGTGAAGCCCCTCAATGCCATCCCAATTTTGACCGGTGCATTGGCTATAGGTAACACCTAAACGGGAGCGGGGCAGGCAAGGGTCATATAGGGGATATTTGACTTGCGAACATTCCGGGTTGATTCGCACACCCATCGATTTTCCTTTCAAAATCGACCGTTCCCGATAATGTTGAACTTGGCTGAATGAGTTGAATACAATGTGGCTGGATCGGCGGGCGATTTTATCAAACTGATCATCTCGATAGGCTGGAAGATAGGCATGAATCTCCTTGCCAAACTTTTCTGCGCCCAGTCGCGCCTCGTGCAGGGAACAGACGCTGACACCAGCTAAGACGCGACGCAATATAGGGAAAGTGCGCCAGGAAGAAAAAGCCTTCATTGCTAGCAAGATTTTACAACCGCTCTGCTCCTGGATGTTCTGAAGGATTGCAAGATTTTGCGCCAACTTTTCCTCACTTATGACAATACAGGGAGTTGGCAAGGTTGATACAGCCCTTCTCCATGTCGGATCTGAAAAAGGTTTTTCCATGAATTTATCCATCGAACATGCCATCATAAGGTTAAAGTTCCAAAAATTTTATTTGATCATCCAATGGGCAGTATTTGGTCTCGTCATTGTTGGTAGTGCCCCTCATTCCCCGTGATGGACGAACCACACAGAGGAGAACAGATGCTCCACCTCATTCAGATGGTCCAAAAATGTGGTCGGTATCCGGTAGGAGAGCAGCTCGGAAGTACTCCAGACATGATCCGTCATGCCAGCGGCCATGGCTGGTGTGATGGACTGCCAACGCCGGTGTGATCCGCTCCCACGGGTAGGCTCTTCTACGGACAGTTTCCGACGCAGACTTTGATGGGGGAGTATGAAGTGGTAATAAGCCAACGACATCCAGAGCTGCTTTTCGAGCCATATCAAGTCCTTGCTGAACCCGTTTGTCTTGCGGGTCAGTCTGCGGTTACCTTGTCTCAATACCAAATTACCACGTTCAACAAAGCTGGTGTTGATCGAGTTGCTCGTGGAGAACGACGCCAACCGAGCGCGGATAGTATCCGCATCTCCAAAGACTGGCTTTGTCGTTATATCAACAAGATGGCCTCGTTCTTTTCGTTTGACCACCTGGGCATAGAGCAACCCAGGACAAGGAACAAGTTGACGTTTGGGGCAACGACCTCGTTGGCTCGTTCTTTCTGGCTGAACCCACTGGCCATAGGCCTCCAAAAGGGCTGTTCTGTATTCGGGAAGCTGGTCACTGGTGAACAACGGCAGACGTCCGTTGATGATGTGATGGACTCGTTTTATCAGGATATTCGCATTTTTTTGTACGCGTTTTCCGACAACAAACCCAAGAAACAATCTCCATTCTGGGGCGAATGCGACCCACACCCAAGCATGAGTCCCCTGCAAAAAGTCCGGCGAAAATTCGCGCAACATGTTGAAATTGTTTACAAAAACGCCGTTTTTGGTTGAAAAATAAAGTCCAACAAATTCAACAGGTTGCAGACTTTTTTCAGGGGACTCAAGCATCCCCATACGTCTGTCGACGCTCACAGAAACTGACCCACTTATGCTCACAAAACTGACCCACCACTTTTCCTGTTTACCGCACCAAACCTCTTCGATTTGCCCAACTCTCACGAACCGAACCGCAAAGAAGAGGAAAAGTGTTGGCGCGCGCCAACATTGATAAAATTGCAGATCTAAAAACATATTATAGTTTTTATTGATTCTTTAAAATATTTACATCTCTGCAATGTTTGCGACTTTTTATAAATATTTCACTTGAAATAGCAAAAAATATTCTTAATGAGTTTTATTGCGTGTCTGAATAATCTTTTGGATGTCGATCACATGGGAGCATAAAACGGGTGCTCCACCATAGACCGGGGGCCCAACCCCCGAACCCCCGATAGGCAAGGCTGGGGCGGAAAAAAGGCGTTCCGCCCCAGCCTTGCCTATGGTACTCAGGGGTCCAACCCCAATCCATGGTCGTTCATCCATTTATATCCCATGCGACCAATATCGGGCCCTGCTCTCCCTGTTTCTTTTGGTGGCTTGTTCATGGAGAGCGTTCAATCTCTGCGCACCAGATGGGTCAGTTTTTATGAGCAATGAAGGGTCAATTCTCGTGAGCGTTGACAACGTCTCGTGAAAGAGCTTCGCTGCCTCCAGGTTTCCCTCTTTGGTGTGTACAAAGCTCCACAGTTCATCCAGTTGGCACTCAGTCACTGGGAGGTCACGCCAGAAGTACATCATCACCTGACGGCAGTGCTGGGCAGACCTGTCCAACCATTCCTGGGCCGTCTCCGGGTCAATCCCAACTATCCTGGCGGTGCTGTGAAGGGAATTTCCCTCAGCCATTGCACGGGTTGCCATTTCAAAAATGGCCGGATCGCTCTCCAATTCGAAGTACGCTGTGCCATACCTCAACAGTACGCTTCTGCCGCAACTTCGACAAAGAAGCTGCGGTTGCCCATAGCTGGTTCCGTTTTTAACCAGCCTACTATTCTTAAAACAAATTCCATAACAACTACATGCGCGGTTTGGACAGTAAATTGTTTCCCAGTCCACGGCATCCTCCATTCCTCAGTTGCCAATTCGTCTGAGGATACATGGCAAAAGCCGGTTCGTGCAAGTTCATCACGGGGAATGAGGGGCACTACCTCATTGTTTTGGCTGAAACGGAGGATTCGCCAAAGACCCCCCCACCAGGGGGACAATCACCTGGACCACCAATAGTCGAAAACCATTAAAAAGAGTTGAGAGTGCGTCTGGGGGGAGCGGTTCCCCGCCTCCCCAGAAATGGCCGAAACTATGATCAAGGCTCAGGACTACAGCGTACCCATTGACAATGATCATTTAGATTCAGTGCTACCTTGATGTTTGATCCAAGCAATTTCACCATGTTCCATATGCAGCAGATGATCTGCCACATCAAAATAAGCATCATCATGGGTGATGGCGATAAGAGTCGTTCCTCGGGCTTTCAGCCAAGGCACAACATGCCGATAAAATTTATCTCTGAATTCAGGGGATTGATCAGAAGCCCATTCGTCCAAAATTAAGATCGGTTTTTTCTCGAGTATAGCAGACATCAGAACCAAACGTTTGCGTTGCCCACCGGACAAGTCAACGGTCGAGTAAGACCTATTACTAATGCGTACTTTTTCGCGCATTTCGAATATTTCTAAGAGTTGATCCGCCAAATCTTCATCAAAATTTGCAATGCCATATAGATTCTGACTAACGCAGATATCATAAAATACAACAGAAAACATCTGCTGATAAAGAGATAAATTGCTCTTTTGAACGAGATTGCCATCAACATAAATGGCTCCGCCCTGGGCAGGATAAAGTCCCAACAACATGTGGATCAATGTACTTTTTCCGGAACCGTTCCCACCTGAAATGAAAACGACTTGTCCACGTTGGATGGTCCAATTAAGTGGACCAACCTGGAACAATGAGCTCGAAACATCCTGGTAGGAAAATCTCAATTGTTCCAGAATAATCGTATCAAAATCACCCCAATCAGATTCTGTCGTTGTCATTTTTGGAACAGAAGAAACAGGATTTTCAGCAAGACGTTGTTCGACGGCACGGATGGCTTTGGCGGCATTTTCTGCTTGCATATAAGTCGGAAAAGATGAGACGAGTACCTGGAGTGGATATATCAGAAAAGAAATTGCATTAATAATCATACTCTCATCTTCAACTCTCATAAAAACAAATAACGGCATGATAAAGATTGTGACCGCCAGTAAGCTGTAGAAACTCAGTTCCGCCCATGTGTAATCATATGAATAGTGCATGTTAAAAAGCATGCGCCTTTCTGTGATAATGTTGGAACAATAATGAATTTCCTGTTTAATATCATATAAACGCAATGGATTGATCTTTGCCTCACGAATTCCTTTTATCAGTGCGGAAACATGATCAACCAGGAGACCTTTTCCAACATGTGCATCGTGAGCAATATCTACCATGCGACGCACCAGTCTCAAACCAATGACAGTACTTAAAAACATAACAATCAATACGAGCACAGCAGCCAGATTAGAAATATACAATAGATATAAAAACGATAAAAAAAGCACGACAATAGAATGTAATCCAATAACTAGAACAGGCACTGTTTCAGAAACAACATTTATTTCATTTCCAACGACTTCAACAATTCTGTTGGCTCCAATTGACCATAACTGTAAGATCCCTGTATCACAAATACGATCCAGCAATTCATCACGCCGTAAACGTAATGCCTGTTCGATACGACTAGCTGTCTGATACATCAACTTCTTCTGTAGAATGGTGAATAAGGCAGCAGAGATGGCAAACATCAGCGAGAAACGTATAATTTCAGATGCTTCCATCATGTGGACCAGCGTTTCATTAAGTATAATCAATACTAGCAAATTAGCTGTACCGGCACCAATAGCCAGCCATACAATTGGCATAAGATCGTGCAGAGCTTCTCTTCGCAGCAACAACCAGAGGTTCATACCTGTCTATCCTTATCTATTTGGTCGGTCAATGCAGATGGCGAGGGAGTGACGGTACCCATTTGTCCAAAGTCCAATAAATATACATTTTTGGGGGATCAACTAAGACAAAAGAAGCCACGAATCCGACCAGCGATCTGTTCAGCAAGAGTCTGTTTGTCAACCTCTGCCACCTCATTCTTGGTTAGGACCTTGTTGATGGCTGCTTGGTTGGCCAGTTGTCGCTCTGCCAGTACATTCCCCATGATCATCGCAATTTCCGGGCGATTATGCAATAGGCGGTCGATTACCACTTTCTGCACTTCGATAACGGAAGAATCAACTGCAGCTACAACAGTCGTGCTGCGTGGCGCGCCAGTTAGCAAGGACAACTCCCCGAAAACATTTCCGGCCAGTAGCTGTCCAACGACATTGCCATCAAGTTGCACATTCAATAGTCCTTCGTGCAGCACAAAGAGCGACGAAGTATCTTGGTCACCCTGCCGTATAATAAGCCTGCCGACTGTATATGTAGTGCGCACCGCACGGTCTGCAATCTCCTTCAACTCGTCTTCATTCAACAAGACAAAAAGAAATATTTTACGCAAAATTGGCAAGAGATCATGCGTTTTTTCACCGGAAAAAACCACATCACTCTCATGCACGACCCGTTGCGGAAAGGGACAGTGAACACCAGAATAGTACAAATTCCGCAAAATTGCCTGATGCAAACGGGTGGCCAATGATGCTCTCACTCCATAATGAGGCACCCAGTATAATAAATTCCAGAGGATACCACGATCAGTGTACTCCGACACGGTTAAAACAGGGCGGCGAGGTACACTGGCTAGTTCTTGAATAGACTGGACTGCCGAAAAGAGAACACGCTGCACTTGGTGATATGGGACTCTATAATCCAAGGTAATGCTCAATCGGTCACGCCAGCATGGTTCTGGATAACTGAAATTGCGAACAGGGAACCGGGTCATCTGGCTATTTGGTATAATCAAGGTCAATTCGTCAAAATTAATCAGCTCCGTACTGCAAGAACAGATCTCTACAACCTTGCCAACATATCTGCCATCCACATCTATCCAGTCACCTACCCGAATCTTTCCCTCAATACTGATCATAATGCCAGCAAAGAGGTTGGCAAGCACATCCCGCAACGCCAACCCAACTACCCCAAATGCTACCGCCGATGTGGTCACAATTCCCGTTATTGATTGATGGAAGACAACATCCAGCACCAGGATAAATGTGACCAGCCAGATCACACTCGCCATTAAGTTAATCAGTATCCTTGGAAAAGTAATATTTTTAATTTCTCGCAATGGCTGAAAAAAGAAAAGAAGCAGACATCGATTGAAAATGGAAGCTGACGCAAACCAGACCACCATCGCCAAAAATGAATCCAGAACATGGACATTATTAAGATAGGATTCAAATAAATAACGAATAGTTACTGACAGAAGCAGTATGACCGCAGGGAAAATTAAAATTCTTGGTGAAAGCAATGGAATTCTCTTGTCGCTCATAGAAAATGTGCTCCTCGCTATCTGGTGCATTAGGTTGCATTCGCCAAAATTTATGATCTGCGCATGAGTTTCGTTTATTTATTTTTGTTACACAATTCGGCCTTGATCATCGTTTCGGCCACTGGCACCTATTATCGCGATTCAGGAAGGGGTGCCATCAAGGCGCAAAAAGCGTAGGCTCGGCTTGGCAAGTTTCCGCTTGCCACGTCACCCAGCACAGGAGAG
>JADFYM010000145.1 GCA_015233035.1 Magnetococcales bacterium | reverse complement strand
TCCCCACCCTTTTTTTTTAATAATTTTTAACGATCAGCGGGTCCAGGGGGATCATCCCCCTGGTGGGGTTCGGGGCAAAGCCCCGTTGGACGCCAGAATGATCCCAGATCCCCATTCTATAGCAGATGGGTCAGGAATCAACCGGGAACAGGCAACCCTTCGTCCATCAAGGCCAATAATGTCCTGGCCGCCAAACAGGGATCGCGGGTGTCCAGAATGCCACGAATCAGGGCGATGCCATCCACACCGGTCGACATTGCCTCGGCAATATTGTCCCGCCGGATGCCTCCCAAAGCGAGTACCGGACCGGGAATGGAGGCCCGCATGGCGGCCAAACGGGCCAGACCCAGCGGGGGCGTTTCGGGATGGGAAGGAGTGGCAAAAAGCGGGGAAAGGGTGACAAAGTCGGCCCCCGCCTGCAATGCCTGGCAGGCTCCCGCCACGGTATGACAGGATCGTCCCACCAGACCGTGTGCCCACAAACGGCGGGCTTCCACCGTCGCCAGCCCATTTTCCGGCAACTGCACGCCGTCTGCCCCCACCGCCAAGGCGACATCCACCCGATCATGGATCAATAAATGCGCCCCCCAGGCCGCTGTCAACGCCCGGAGTGTCCTGGCCAGCAGGGTCAACGGGCCAGCGGCCATCCCCTTTTCGCGCAGCAAGACATGACGAACCCCCCCTGCCAGGGCAGCGGCCACAACTCCAGGCAGATCGGTACACACCGTGCTGTCGGTAATCAACAGCAAACGGGGCAGCGGCGGTTTCACGGCAGGCCAATCCACTTGTGGGTCTGCAACGAGAGTCGAATCCGACCCCCGGAACGCTTGATATGGGCCAGACAATGCTGCAAGGCCTGCGGATTGATGGGCGATTGCCCAGGAAGAGCGACTGTTGCCTCAGAGCAGGGTTGCACCCAGACATTGTCATGGATCCTGGCCCGCTCTTGAATCTCCTCGGTCTGGCGGTCGGAGGGGTTGGCTCCGATAATATATTTGACCTCGTCGGCGCGGTTGAACAGGGCTTCCGGGAGCGGTGTCTTGGGGGAGAGGGTAACCCACTCCAGACCGAACGGAATCTCGCCGCCAACGCCACTGGTCTCCATGGCCTGCCAGTACCCATGGTCCTTGAAATAGTCCACCAGGTAGAAGAGGCCTGGGACGGCGAGCGGTTCACCGCCGGTGAGCAGGATATGCGTCAGATGGGGGTCCAGGCGACGCATCTCGGCCACAATGGCGGCAGGTGTCAGGTGGCGCGTGGCCTGCGGGTCGCGGTGGCGCGGCTCATCACACCAGGAGCAGGCCAGGGGACACCCGGAGAAACGCAGCAAAAACACGGCCATGCCCGCCCAGGTGCCCTCTCCCTGGAGGGTGGAAACCAGATCGCAAATGGGGTACAGTTCCGCCCTGTACGAGGTGGTGGTCATAGCCAAGACGGCAGCGTCCCTGTCAGGAGAGTTCGGTCAGATATGCCAGGAAAGGCAGCGCGTCGTGCCGATCCGCCTCGGCCCAGGCGTTCGCGGTTTCCCAGACGCGGGCGTGTTCAATGCGAATGGTGCCCAGTTCCGACCGGGTTTCCATGTGGGTCATGCACCAGGCCACAATCCAGGCGGACAAAAATTCCACGGAGGAATAGGGCAGTCCGGGAATGCTTTCCCCCAGGACATAATGGTCCAGATAACGGTCGATCAACTCGGCGCGCACGATCTGGTCCAACAGGCCAAAATCGGTGACAAAGCCCGATTGGGGATTGTCGGCCCGGGGAGGCTGAATCGGACCGCTGAAGGTCAACTCCAGGCGGTAAGAGTGGCCATGCAACCGACGGCACTTGCCATCATGGAGGGGCAATTGATGGGCGGCCTCAAACTGGAACAGGCGGCAAATTTTCATGGTTTCTTTTTAATAATGAGGAAATTGCAAAATGCACGAGAATATGAAAAAAAGGCCTTGATCATCGTTTCGTCCGCGAACTCTCCTGGATGCCCGCCTTCGCGGGCATGACGGGAATGGGTATAGCACGAAAGTCGCTCGTCATTCCCGCGAAGGCGGGAATCCAGGGTTCTGACTGGAATGGCCGAAACGATGATCATGGCCGAAAAAAACGTCATTCCCTCGCAGGCGGGAATCCAGGAGTTCCCGAGGGTTAGCTGGATTCCCGCTTTCGCGGGAATGACGGAATCGGGCATTTTGCAATTACCTCAATTTCAACGATTGCGGGTCCAGGGGGATCATCCCCCTGGTGGGGTTCGGGGCAAAGCCCCGTTGGACGTCAGGATGATCAAGACCGTATGATCCACCGTGCCGGTCAGAAAGGCATCGGGGAACGAGAAGAGCGATTCGACTTCGATGCCGCCTCTTCCGCATCCTCTGCCCCGGTATCCATGCTGGCCGCCAGGCGCAACCCCAGATCAGGCCGTTTGTTGGTAAACCGTTCAAATCCCCGGTTGGCGCAGCGCAACGTCTCTGCCGTATCCTGCCAACCACCGCCGCGAATGACCGAGAACGGGGACTCGCTGGAATGCAGGGGATCGGTCCCACTTTGGTGGCTGTAAGCCGCCTTGTCATAGGTGTCCCGCACCCATTCCCAGACATTGCCGCTCATGTCAAACAGTCCCAACCGGTTGGCCATGCGGGTTCCGGTCGACTGGGTGGTTCCGCTGCTGTTGGCCTGATACCAACCCATCTGATCCACCTGTCCATAGCCGGGATAGGGAATTTTTTCTCCCCCATTGCGACAGGCATATTCCCATTGGGCCTCGGTGGGCAGGTTCAGGATAATCCGCCCTTTGTGGCGCATGTTCAGTTTGGAGACAAAGGCCTCCACATCCAGACGGGAAATATTTTCTACCGGGTATGACTCATCTTTCTGCCCGCTCATTTCATGATGCAATGCAGAGGGGTTGTGCTGCATCACGCGCTGCCACTGCTGCTGCGTGACTTCTCTCTCGCCCAGCCAAAACCCGGACAGACAGACGGGATGCACCGGTTCTTCGTCTGCGTCATGACCCTCTGCATTCGGGGGCGAACCCATTTTGAAACAACCGCCCGGAATCCACAGAAAGGCCATGCCACTCAGTGGTTCCTGCCAGGATTTGCCGGGCTGAACATCCACCGGCGGGGGTTGCAGGCTGTTCTCGACCCCCAGTTTGTCCCATTCCCGGATGGGAAAGGCCTCTCCCGATCCAGAGCAAACAAGGCTGACCAGGAGAGAGAAGGGCACCACCCAAAGAGAGGCAGACCGGATGTGCCACCAACGCCTGCCAGAACCGGATATGGAACCGTGGCAAAACACCTATTTCTCTCCTTTGGTTTTGGTCAGACGCATTTTGGTGGGTTGGGAAATGAGGGGATCGGTCTCCGGCAGATGCTGTTTGGCGAAGGCAAAAGCCTCCGCCAGATCCACCCAACCATCCGGCGATGTGCCATTGGTCCCATCTGCCGCGCCCAACATGCCTTTCAGTAGAAAATAGGTCAGTCCCCCTTGTCGGCCCGGACCGTACATCACCGTTTTTTGTTGCATGGCCGCGATCACCCAGGTGTGATGACCCTTGAAAAATTCCGGTGTGGGGGCCAGTCCATGCAGCGCGACGCCTGTCGTGGGAGCGGTCGGGTTGGCCACCTGGTCAGACAGCGTCGCCCCCTGATAGACGGCGCATTCTTTGGTCTCATTGAAACAGGTGTCCAGGATGACCGCAATCTCCGGGTTGGGCAATTTGTCCAGGGCTGTTTTCAGGGCATTCAGGGAGAGGGTGGTCTTGGGGTTGATCTCTTCCAGGTGGGTCTCGACCGGGAGCAGCAGCGCATCGTCTACGGTAATCTCCCCCGCCTGGGATGCCCCCAGACCGGCAAAATAAACCAGAAGCATGGCACTGGGATTGAGTTGCCCCTGCCGGACCAACCACTGCAAATCATCGGTCAGGGTGGCCCGATTGGCCTCCTGGTCAATGCGCAGCCGCACATGGTCCACATCGTTTTTGAATACGCCCCGTTCCACCAGCAGTTTTTGCATATGCAGGGCATCGCGGTCGGCAAAATGGCGCGCCCGCAAATGTTGATAGTGGCCGATCCCGATAATCACCGCAAAGGCGTCTTCCCGCTTTTCCCAGGTGGCCATGGGGGGGAGTGCCTTGATATGTTCGTCCAGGAGTATGCTGCGGTCATCCACATTGCCCGTCTTGCTCCACGCCTCATGGGGCAGGTCGATGGGATAGGGAATATCCGCATCCTGGTCCAAATGGGCGGCCAGCAGACGATCTTTGGCTTCAATGAAACGGACATCCTGCGGATATTCCTTGACCAGCAGGTTGATGGCCTGCCGAATGGCAGGCAGTTGCCCATCGTGCCGACACGGTTTGCCCGGTTGTGCGGACGGACATTCGCGAAATGTCCGCCACAGAGTCTCCACCACATATTCGGAAGCCTGCTGTTGCCACTGATCGGCACGCACACCGCTCAGCCCGGAGCGGGTCAACCAGTCATATGCCTCCAGATACCGGCCCATGCGAAACAGGGAAAAAAGGCGCGTATGGGCCAGTCCCCAACTGCCCGGATAGGCGGCAAAACCCTCGGTGGACAATTGCAGTGCCTCTTTGTCTTTGCCCAGTTCAAACTTGACCCAGGCCAGATTGGTCAGGGTTTTTTCGCGATTGGGCGCGTCCTGGGCCGATGGGGCGGTAAACAGGGTGTCCCAGACGGACTCCGCCTTTTCCAGATGGCCAGCCTGATAGTGCGCCAGTCCCAGGTTGAACGCGATGCTGGGATCGGCGGGACACATGGCCGCCGCACTCTCCATGGCTGCCAGCCCCTGGTCATACTGGCGTTCAAACAGGGCAATGCCCTTGGAGGCCATTTCCATGGCCACCACACAGGGGTTGGAACGCTCTTCCGCCGGGGCGGCCTGCAGCGGGACCGGTCCGGCCAACAGCAGCCAGCCGAACAGGGCAGGGGCAACCCACCGCACGGTCAATGAGCCGAGACGGGCAGGCATACCGGGCACGGGAGATTTCACGATTGAACCTTTGGAGCCAGTTGGCCGGAAGCATAACGCAAGGCCATCTCGTCCAGCGAGATGGGCTGAATGCGAGCGGCCTGGCCAGCCGTGCCGAATTGTTCAAAACGCTCCTTGCAGATCCGGTAGGCGGCATCTTCCGCCGGACGTAAATATTTGCGCGGATCAAAGTTTTTGGAATTTTTTGCCAACTGCTGACGAATGGCGGCGGTCATGGCCAGACGCAGATCGGTGTCAATATTGATCTTGCGCACACCATACCGGATACCGATGCAGATCTCTTCCACCGGCACCCCGTAGGTTTCGGGAATGGTGCCGCCGAAGGCATTGATGAGGGCCAGCAGATCTTGTGGTACCGAAGAAGAACCGTGCATCACCAGGTGTGTGTCGGGCAGACGGGCATGGATTTCCTTGACGCGGTCGATGGCGAGTATATCGCCGGTTGGCTTGCGGCTGAACTTGTAGGCTCCATGGGAGGTGCCGATGGCGATGGCCAGGGCGTCCACCTGGGTGGCCTGGACAAACCGGGCCGCCTCTTCCGGGTCGGTGAGCAGACGCTCCCGCTCCATTTTACCTTCCGCCCCATGACCGTCCTCTTTGCCCGCCGTCCCGCTTTCCAGGGAGCCCAACACCCCCAGTTCCCCCTCCACGGAGATGCCCACCGCATGGGCAATGGCGGATACCTGGGCCGTGACCCGCACATTATGCTCATAATTGGCCGGGGTTTTGCCGTCCTCCAGCAGGGAACCGTCCATCATGACACTGGAAAAACCACTGCGGATGGCCATGACGCAGACAGCGGGGGATTGGCCATGGTCCTGATGCATGACGATGGGAATGTGCGGATAAACCTCCAGGGCGGCCAAAATCTGGTGGCGCAAGAAGGCCTCCCCCGCATAGTCGCGGGCACCGGCAGAGGCCTGGAGAATGACGGGACTGTTGGTATCGGCCGCCGCGCGCATAATGGCCCGCACCTGCTCCATGTTATTCACGTTGAAGGCCGGAATGCCGTAATTATTTTCGGCGGCGTGATCAAGCAGTTGCCGCATGGACACCAATGGCATAAAAAAATCTCCTTGTTGTGTGCTTGGGGGAATCATTTTGGGCGGATGTCCGGCATCCGGTCTCCACCGACATTGGTTCCGAATGCTGGCCGATTTGCTCCAAAAAGTCAAGAGAAATCCATAAAAATCACCGGGCAGACCGCCGTTGCCTGCCGGTTTCGTCCGGCAACGACGGTGACTTCCGTGGACAGACATGATATTCTCGTCACGCAAGTCTGACAATGTGCAAACAATAACGCCATTCCTCTACTCAAATTTTGCGGAGAATCCCGATGCGTATTCTTCATACCATGTTGCGGGTGGGTGATCTGGAGCGGTCCCTTCTGTTTTACACGGACATTCTGGGGATGACCCTGCTGCGCCGGCAGGATTATCCCGAGGGGAAATTTACCCTGGCTTTTCTGGGGTATGGTGCCGAATCAAACAACACGGTTCTGGAACTGACTTTTAACTGGGGGGTCCATCAGTACGACCTGGGGAACGCCTTCGGCCATATTGCCATTGCGGTGGAGGATGTCTACCAGGCCTGTGCCGCCATCAAGGCCCGTGGCGGCAAGGTGGTCAGGGAGGCGGGCCCCATGCAAGGGGGAACCCGCATCCTGGCCTTCATCGAGGATCCGGACGGGTACAAAATCGAACTGTTGGGTCAGTGATGGTGCCAGCGGCTGGCAATCCGGGCTGATGCGGATCAGAACGGCCAGATCTTGGCGGACTGCTTGTGTTTCCAGTAGAGATAGCCGCCCACAGTCACGGCAGTGACCAGCAGAGTCGGTCCCCAGGCTCCCAGGCCCAATCCCAACCCCAGGCTCAAGCCCTTGCCGTTCCAGAGGGTTCCGGCAACGGCCTTGGATCCTGTCCCGGCGGAGGTGAGCAGGGTCGGGTCGATACCCGTATGGATCACCGCCTTGCCCGTGCCCGCCCCGACCTGCATCGGGGCCGCAGCGGCCGCAGCTCCTTTGGTACCGGCCACCAGCTTGGCCGGTACCGCCTCGGCCGCGCTGAATTCAATCAAACCCGGCCCGGCCACCTTCAAGGTTTCACCTGCCAGCAGTTCAACAGCAAAACTTTGGGTAATCGCCACGACTTAATGCTCCTTGATTGCTCAAATCTATAACCTTCGAGACACGAAACGGTCTCACACAACCAAATTTTCTCAACCATAACACACCTCCTCCCGTTCTGCAAATCAGAAAAAGGTGCATTTATGGGATGCCCAGCGAATCCGGTACCGGTCCCAGCATTTTGCTCTGACCGTTGGTCACCTGGAACAGATGATACACCCTTCGGCTCCGCCCGTTGTCCAAAAAGCGCAGGATGCCACTGGCTCCCCGGAAACCGGCTGGACGGGTCAAGGCGTTGCGCCACTCTTTTTCACCTGGGCGTTGCTCTTGCAGCAGTTGCGCCACCACGGCCACCCCATCATAGGCCAAAGTCGCCAAGGTGCTGGGATCCTCCTCCCAGACTTGGCGAAAAGATTGACGAAATTGCTCCCTGGCCACCGTGTCGGTGTCGCAGAAGGTGGCTCCTTCCAGAAAGTCGGTCCCCTCAGTCAGGAGTTCGGGGCTGTTCCACAGGGCGGTTCCCAGCAAGGCCACCGGCGTGTTGCCTGTCCGAATATAGGCCGCCTGTGGGGCAATGGACCGGACCTGCTTGGCAGGAGCAGGCAGAAACAGCGCATCAAACTGGTTTCCCAGTGTCTTGAGCCAGGGGGAAAAGTCGGTGGTTTCCGGGGGAAAATAGGCGGTACGCACCAAGGTGCCGCCCAGGGCTTGCACCTCATCGCCAAATGTCTTGGCTACCCCGCGCCCATACTCGGATTCCGGTGCCAGAATGGCGATGCGGGCATATTTTTTCTCCGCTACGGCATAGCGGGCCATGATCTTGGCCTCTTGTTCCGGCTGGAAGGCATTGGAAAATACCCCCGGCAGCGGCTGGTCGGACTCCCTTTGCGGGTTCAAGGTGACGATGGGCACATGGTGCGCCATCGCCACTTCGGCAGCCGGTGCCACTGTGGCATAAAAAACCGGGCCAATGACCATATCCACCTGCTGGGCCATCAACTCCTGCATCCCCTTTTGACTGGTTTCGGCGGTGTCGCCGCTGTCGGCGATCAACAACTGGATGGGCACCGTCGGGTAATCGGCCAGAGCCTTTTTGGCTGCACGACGCAAGTGCTCACCCATGTTGGTCCATTTGCCGCTGAGGGGCAGCAGCAGCCCGACTTTGGTGGGGGTGCCCGTGACGCTGCCGGGGACGGACGGTGTCGTTTCGGGCTTGCGGAGTTCAGGAGGTGGCCCGACCGTCTCCGGTTTGGTTGCCGGCAGAGCCGCACCGACCGCAGGCGCGACGGGTATGGCGGGTGGTGGTACGACACCCTCTTGTCTGAACATGGTCGATTGGTTGGACATCGCCTGTTGCAGGAGTGGTGTCAGGGCCGAGTTGGCCGGTTGCACCTGCAACAGGGCGCGCAACCGCTCGGGAGACTGCTGGTTGAGCACGGTCTGGAGGAGACGACTTTGATTGGCTGTCGGCTCGATGGGGGCAATCTCTTGCAGAAAACGCGGCGTGTTGTCGCGGTCGCCCTGCTTGAAATAGGATTCAAACAGCAGACGCCAGGCGGTATCGGCATGGGCGGTGCCGGTGGGGGTGTCCGAGCCTTGGGCCACGGGTGACCATTGTTGCCAGGCTTCCCGGATCATGCCCTGGGAGAGCAACAGTTCGCCTTGCAGCAGGGCATCTTCTTCCTGATTTTCGGCAGGGTGCTTGGATGTCCCGGCAGGGGGGGCCTTGGGGGGAAGTTGCCCAGGCTCCGCCACCACATGGATCGGGGTTTCGGCGGCAGGCGGTGAGGTGACAATGCGGACCGGAACGGCATCGGCAGACTGTCCCGCCACCCGAATCGGCGGGGTTTGTCTGGCCACAGGAGTGGGGGGGGGCTGCCCGGAACAACCCCACAACAGACCCGCAACCAGACAGACGAGCGGTATGCCTACCGTTCGGCGGGCCGAACCGACCGAGCAGGATGGCGTTTGACGCCGGATCGGCGTATCTTTCCCGACAGGAGCAACGTGTAGAGCCATTTTTACCAACGCAGGGGGATGTACAAACAGTGACTGTTGGCAGATTATACATTGTTCCGACCCCAATCGGCAACCTGGAAGATATGACTTTTCGTGCCGTCCGGGTTCTGCGGGAGGTGGAGCGGATTCTGGCCGAGGATACCCGTCACACGCATATCTTATGTGCGCATTACGACATTGTCACCCCCATGACCAGTTTTAACGATCATAATGCGGCCCAGCGGTTGCCGGGCATTCTGCACGCCTTGCAACAGGGGGCTCGGATGGCCCTGGTGTCGGATGCGGGTACACCGGGCATTCGCGATCCCGGTTTGCCGTTGATTCGTGCTGTGGTTCTCGCCGCCATTCCCCTGGAGGTTTTGCCCGGTGCCTCGGCGGTGGTCACGGCACTGTCCGGCTCCGGTTTTTCCCTGGATAGGTTTGTGTTTGAAGGGTTTCTGCCGCGCAAAGGCCGCCTGCGGGCAGACCGTCTGGCCCAGATAGCCCACGAGGAACGGACGGTGGTGCTGTTTGAGTCACCGCTGCGGGTGGTTGCCACGCTGGTGGATTTGCAGCAGGCCGGGTGTGGGCAGCGTCCGGCCTTGGTGGCGCGGGAATTGACCAAACTGTTTGAGACCTGGCACCGTGGCAGTGTCAGTGAATTGGCAGATTGGTTCCAGATCCATCCGCCTCGGGGCGAGATGGTCCTGGTCATTCAGGGTTGCCTGGAGGAAACGGCTTCTCCAGAGGATTCGGCAGCAAAATTGGCGCAATTGTTGGCCGATGGGCAGGGGATGCGGGCCGCCACCCAACAGATGGCCAAACAGACCGGACTCTCCCGCTCGGTGTTGTATAAAATGGCCTTGGCCAAAAAAAATCAACCAACAGATGAAGATGATTCTGGTGTCGATCCGT
Source organism: Magnetococcales bacterium (assembly GCA_015233035.1). Classification (GTDB taxonomy): domain Bacteria; phylum Pseudomonadota; class Magnetococcia; order Magnetococcales; family Magnetaquicoccaceae; genus Magnetaquicoccus. The sequence continues at coordinate 361 of JADFYM010000145.1, read as the reverse complement.
GAGCGATGGGCGCAGGGTGCTGGGGACACAAGCCGAGCAGATTGCGGAACAATATTTGCTTAAAAATGGTTATCGCATCCTGGAACGCAATGTGCGCTCCAGGCGAGGTGAAATGGATCTGGTGGCCATGCAGGGGGAGACCTTGGTCTTTTGTGAGGTCAAATCCCGGCAGGGGGTGGGGGAACTTCATCCAGGGGATTCGATTCATGCCCGCAAGCAGGGTCGCTTGATCCGTCTGGCGGCCGGGTATTTGCAGCGGCATGGCCAGTATGCGGAGATGCTTTGCCGTTTTGATGCGGTTCTGGTCTGGAAGACCGGGTCATTGTGGCGGGTGGAGGTCATTGTGGATGCGTTTCGTCCT
>JADFYM010000144.1 GCA_015233035.1 Magnetococcales bacterium | reverse complement strand
GGACCAATTACCATGTTGCGAGGTCTGATAAAATTCGAGCTGCTCCTGGAAGGCTGGAAACTCGCATCCAAAAAGATGTGTGCATAGGGTAGGGACCCCACCAGGGGGATAATCCCCCTGGACCCCTGCAAATATCAACGACTTGTTGAGATGTGTGTAATGGAATGCGGTTAAGGGGGATGGTACCCATCGAGACAGGTTCCATTTAATGTAACATATCGTGAATACCAGAAAAAATTCGACCTTCAGCAGATTGAAATTGACCTCCTTCTTCTCCATCTGGTACCATCGCGCTGGCGGTTGTGGGTCTATTGACCGATCTCGACCCGGTCCAACCTGCTTTCATGGGTGGCCATTTTGTTGGGGGTGTCATGGTCCATTTTTTAAATACACTTGTCTTGGCATTACTCCTGCTGTGGTCGGGGCCGGTTTGGGCGGCGGGCGTCTACTCTTTTGTTGACGAACGGGGTGTTTTGCACCTGACGGATCGCCCGAATGATGCCCGTTATCGACCCGTATTGCTGGCCCACCGGGATGGAACAACGGCTGCCCCGTCTGCTGCGCGACGGGGACCAACGGTCGCCTGGACACGCCCTGGTCAACCGGGGTTGGCCACCATTCGCTGGGTGCCGTTGCACTACGCCGGAGCGGAGAGAGACCGGGTGGCACGGCCGTCGTCGGTATGGCAGCGGCAGCGGTTTGGTGCGATTGTCCTGGCCGCCGCCCAGCGGACCGGTCTGAACTGTGCTTTGTTGAATTCCATTATTCGGGCGGAGTCCGATTTTGACCCCAACGCCGTCTCACCCAAAGGCGCGGTCGGGTTGATGCAACTGATGCCCGCTACCGCCCGCCTGTACGGGGTGACCGATATGACCGATCCAGAGACCAATATTCATGGCGGGGCACGGTTTCTGGCGGATTTGTTGAGACAATTCAATAATGATCTGGAGTTGTCCCTGGCCGCCTACAATGCAGGGCCAACCACGGTTGCCAAATATGGCGGCATGGTGCCGCCCTACCCGGAAACCCGGGAATATGTCGCCCGGGTGCTGCGTTACTACCGGGAGTACCAGCGGGTTTTGTGATGTTGCGACGGCTGTTTTCAAGTGTTGTCCTGGCTTTTTTGTTGGCCGCACCGGGTGCGGCGGACGAATTGTATCGTTGTGCGGGGGAGGGCGAGCCGCCCCGTTTTTTTCCGAAGCAGGCCTGCCAACTCGCGCCCGATCCCACGGTGCCGCCGCACCCCATCCCGACCCTGGACGCAGTGCCCTCACCACCGCCCGTTGTCCAAACACCACTGCCGTCCGCCGGTCCATGGACCGTCACGCAACTGTTTTTTGCGGAGGCCGATGCGGCGGGTCATGGTGGGCAGCGGGAGGCGATTGTCAACCGTCTGCGGGTGGGCATCGGTGCCCTGGTGGACGGAGGGCGCGTCCGGGAGATTACCCGGAATACCGTCATCATGGCCCATGCCGGGGGCGAGACGGTGGTCCCGTTTGATCGGGAGACGATGGCGGATGGTTCTGGCCAGCAGACGGTGTCCGTTGCCCTGGATGAGCTGGACATCAATCAGCCGCACCTGCTTTTCTTGTTGCAGCAGATGGCGGCGGGGAAAGAGGTGCTTCTCCTGAACAAAGGGGTGCCGTTGGCCCGCTTGTTGCCCATACCGACAGAGAATCAATAGGGAATGAACGGGGTGGAACAAAGATCGGGTGACCTGACCACAGACCTGTGCACCCGACTGGGCGACCGTTTGTTCCGCACCATATTGGCCGATCCACCCTGGCAGTTTCACAATCGAACCGGCAAGATGGCACCGGAACACAAGCGGTTGAACCGTTATGACACCTTGCAACTGGCCGACATTCTGGCCCTGCCGGTGGCGGACCGGGTCGAAACCACCGCGCACCTCTATCTGTGGGTGCCCAATGCCCTGTTGCCCGATGGTTTGCGGGTTCTCGCTGCCTGGGGGTTTACCTACAAGGCCAATATTGTCTGGCACAAGGTACGCAAGGATGGTGGCCCGGATGGGCGCGGAGTGGGGTTTTATTTTCGCAACACCACGGAACTGGTGCTGTTCGGCACACGGGGCAAAGAGGCCCGCACCCTCGCACCTGGACGCCGCCAGGTCAACATTATTCGCTCGATAAAACGCGAACACTCCCGCAAGCCGGATGAGTTGTATGGTATTATCGAAACCTGCTCGCCGGGCCCCTTTCTGGAACTGTTTGCGCGGGGATCGCGCCCAGGCTGGGTGACCTGGGGCAACCAGGCGGATACGTATCAACCCGATTGGCCGACCTATGCCAACCACTCCCAGGCCGGGCGGGCGGATAGCGTCTGTGCTGCAACACCGCACGAGGAACTGGTCTGCGGCAACCGACCGGCGTCATGAACCGAAAACATCCTCCAGGGTATGGGCGAATAGTACATTTTCGCTCCACAGCTCAATTTGTTGCAAGTCCGCAGCGGTTACTTTGGCCGTTGTCCCGGCGGGCAAGGGGTCAAACTTGCGGCGGAGGAGCCGCAGGAACAGTTGGGCGGCCTCTTCCTGGCGACCTTCCTGGCGACCTTCCTGGCGACCTTGTTGTTCGCCTTCCAGTCGTCCCTGCTCAAATGCCCCCCGCGCATCGGCGACAGCGATACCGGCCTGGTCGTACAGTAACGCTTCCTCCTTCGTCATGTTGGCGTGCGTGGCGATCTCAAAGGCGTGGCGGAACGGGGCAACCTGCATTTTTTCAGGCACTTCCAGCAGAGATCCGGCATATTTGATAAAATAGATCCATAGATCACGAATGCCGTCTGTCTCTTCCAGTGATTGATCAAATTTGGGCAGTTCTATAAAAAAATGAATGATATCTTGTAGATAACTTTGTCCCGTGATGGTTTCGCACGACTCGTGCCGTGAGACACAGTGATCGAAGCCCGCAAACAGCACAAAATCGGTGATGGTAATGGCGATGACCTGATTCAGTTTGGGATACGCATCGCCCTGGGCAATCTGGTCGGCATACGCCTTGGCCGCGTTGTATTGGATCCGCTTCAGAAAGGCCGCCACCCGCTGGATCTGCATTTCCACGATGTAGGAGATACCCCTATGGTCCCGGCAGCGGACATCCAGGATGGAATATTTCAGATCGCGAATTTTGGGGGCCAGGAAGGGGGTGAGGATGGTCAATTCGGCAATGCGCCGCTCTCCTTCCAGTTGCAGCAGGCTTTCCAGAAAGCTGATCAAAATATCCTTGGCATTCTCGTCGCCGAAAATTTTCCTGAAGGCAAAGTCAATGCGCGGGTCAATAAATTTCATGGCCGGTCCATCTGTGGCAAAAGGGAGTGAGGGCTTGACCTGTGCTGGTCATTCTACCCCCTTGGGGCAGGAAATGCCATCACGATTTCTGCCATCCTCTGTTGGCCACTCTTTGGGCGAATGGTGCGCAGAACGCCTGGCGGGATGGAAAAGTGGCGGATTGCAGAGATCCTGATTGCTTTTTCTTTAAAAAAAACGCTACCATCAAAACCAGTTTTTTCTCTTTCCGGCTCGTGTCTGGCATTCTCTGCCAGGACAGGGGCGTCGTCATGACTCCAACTGGGCAAAAAACCATGAAAAGCATCCGTCTGACTCCTCTTTCATTATGGCTGTTGCTGGTCTGTTTCCTCGTCGGGGGTGGGTTGTTGTCCGCCGGTGTGGCGGATGAGAAGGCTACTGCCGACAAATCGTCGATAGACAAGGCCACCGCCGACAAAGCGGCAGCCGACAAGGCAGCAGCCGACAAGGCGGCAGCCGACAAGGCAGCAGCCGACAAGGCAGCAGCCGACAAGGCGGCAGCCGACAAGGCAGCAGCCGACAAGGCGGCGACGGACAAAGCGGCGGCAGGCAAGGCGGCAGCAGATAAGGCCGCTCCAGACAAGGCGGCAGCCGACAAGGCGGCGACAGACAAGGCAGCAGTCGACAAGGTCGCAGCCGACAAGGCCACCCCGGACAAGGCCACCCTGGACAAAGCGACAGCCGACAAGGGAGCGGCCACCAAGCCGTTGACCGCCCAGGAGGAGGCGCGTTTGGGCAAAGAAGCCGCTGCCAAGAATGATGTTGCGGCGGCGTTGGCCCATTTTACCAAAGCCAGCCTGCTGGATCCGGCCAATCAGGATTATGCCCACAGTGCCGGGGTGTTGAGTGCCAATCAGGGGTTGGCGGAGCAGGCGGTTGGTTTTTTCAAGACGGCGGCCAAACTTGCGGCACTGGCGGGCAAGAAGGAGGATATTGTCTTTTACAATGGGGAGATTTCCAAACTGTTGGGGCTGATGCCCGCCTGGGTGGACGAAAAGATTGCGGCGGCGGCTCCCGTGCCGGCTGGCAAAGAAAAGGTGGTGGGGGCCTGGTCGCAGATGAAGGCGGAGGTGGATGGGCTGTTGGCCCAGGGGCAGAAAGAGCAGGCGGTGGCCGCCGCGCAGCGTGAACTGGCGACGGCGCAGGACAATCTGGGCCCCAACCATTATGCGACCTTGACCAGTCGTCGTGATCTGGCCTCTGCCCTGATCCAGGTGGGCAAGACGGCGGAGGCGGACAAATTGTTGCAGCAGGTGATTGCCGATGGCCAACGCCTGCTGGGGCCCACCCATCCTGATGTGCTGGTGGCCCAGTCGTTGCTGGCTGATCTGTACGAAGGTCAATCCCAATTCAAGGAAGCGATTGCCGTGTTGAAGTCGGCCCAGGCGGCGGCGACGGCGGGTCTGGGACCCAACCATCCCACCACCTTCGGCATTGTGATGGCGTTGACCCGCAACATGCGCGACATCAGCCAATACAAGGAGGCGGATGCGTTGCTCAAACCGTTGTGTGAGGCGGAAGAGCAGGTGTTGGGGGCCTATCATGGGGACAGCACCGACTGTCTGGCCCAACTGGCCGCCTTGCGGGTTTTGCAGGGGGAGCACGAGGGGGCGGCTGCCCTCTATCAGAAGGTGCTGGCCATTCAGGAGGCCTCTTTGCCAGCCGACAACTCTGTCTTGTTGACCACCCGGGTGCAACAGGCGGAATTTTTCCGGCAACAGGGTGAGTATGGCCCGGCTGAGGAGATTTTGCAGGCGGTGTTGACCAAGGCGGCCAAAGACGATCCTGTGGTGTTGGAGGCCAAGAGCAACCTGGCCAAGGTCTATGAGGATCAAGGCGAATTTGCCAAGGCGGAGACCACCACCGAGGCGGTGTTGCAGCAGGAAAAGGCCACCCTGGGGGAGGATCATCCCAACACCTTGACCACCATGAACAATCTGGCGGGCATCTACCGTCGGCAAAGCCGTCTGACCGATGCCGAGGCCTTGTACAAAAAGACACTGGAAAAATATCGCAAAATATTTGGTGAGGAGCATCTGGGCACGGTCTCGATCATGAACAATCTGGGGTTGGTGTATGAGACCATGGGGTTGTATGACGAGGCGGAGTTGTTGTTGCGCGCCGGTTTGGAAATTTCCAAGAAGGTGTTGGGCGAGCATCATATTTCCACCCTGGCCAACATGAACAATCTGGCCATGCTGCATGAGAGCCAGGGCAACTTTGAGCAGGCCGAACCCCACTACCTGAACGCCATTGAATCGGCCAGTTGGCAGTTTGGGGCCGATCATCCCGATACCATGGCCTTTCTCAACAATCTGGGCTACCTGTACATGATGGAGGGGGCCTATCCCAAGGCCAAGCCGTTGTTTGAAAAGGTGTTGGCGAGTTGGAGCAAAACGCTGGGCGAAAAAAACAGCAAAACCATGAAGAGCATGAACAATCTGGCCCGGGTTTTGGCCAAAATGGGGATGCTCAAAGAGGCCGAGCCGTTGTTCAACCAGGCGTTGCAGTTGCGCCGGACGGTCCTGGGTGAAAACCATATGGACACCTTGCGTTCCATGCACGATCTGGGGGTGTTGTATGGGGAGATGAAGCGGTTTCCGGAGGCGGAAAAGCTGCTGCGCGACACCTTGCAACGGGCCGAAAAGACCCTGGGTGACCAGCATCCCTACACCTTTGAGGCCCTCAACAGCCTGGCCAAGGTCCTGAAGGCGCAGGACAAAAAGCAGGATGCCTTGCAACTGCAAAAGACCGGCTTCAACCGCCGTTCCTCCTTCCTGAGTCGCATGTTGTGGGCGACGGGTGACAATGCCCGCGAGGGTTATATCCGGTTGCACCGGCCGGAATTGGATAACTATTTAAGCCAGTTGTCCCAGGCGGACGCCACGCTGGCCGGGCGTGAGGTATTGGATGTCGGGTTGCAACGCAAGGGACAGCTCTTGCAAGTGACTTCGGAAATTCAGCAAATTGTCCAGTTGGGCAAGGATGTCAAACTGAAGACGTTGAGTGACCAGTTGACCACAACCCGCAAAAAATTGGCCGCCTTGACCCTCTCTGGACCCACAGCGGAGACCAAGGACAACCATATGGAACTGGTCCACAATCTGGAGAAGGAGGTCGACACCTTGCAGATGGAGTTGGGGCAGGCCAGTCGTCGGTTTCGGCAGTCCACCAAGCAGATTACCGTGGAGCAGTTGGCGGAGGCCTTGCCGCAGGATGCCGTGTTGGTGGATTTTCTCTCCTTTACGGATGGCGACCAGAGGAAGCTGCTGGCCGGTTCTCTGCGCCGGGAGGGGGGCAAGCCGGTCTACACACTGGTGGCCTATCCCGACTTGAAAAAAATCCAGGAGGCCATCACGCATTATCGGGGGGCGATCCAGGACGAGACCCTGGATGAGGAGGAGTTGCACAAGATTGGCCAGGAGGTGCATGACCTGATCTGGGCCCCGTTGATTCCCAGTTTTGCCGGTCGGAAGGTCATCTATGTGGTGCCGGACGACATGCTCAACATTTTGCCCTTCAATGCGATGATGGATCCCAAGGGGGACTATCTGCTCAAGACGATGGATTTGCACATTCTGTCCACCAGTCGGGATCTGATCCCGAGCAAGATAGAGGAGGCCAAGGGGGAATTGTTGATCCTGGCAGGACCGAATTATATGTCGACCAAGGTGGTCTCGGCGGACGTGATCACCCAGGTGACGGGCAAACGGTCGGCGGGTGGCACGCAGGATGCCATGCGGGGTTTTTCCGGGAGTGGTTTGCGCGGGTTGAAGTTCAATCCGCTGCCGGGGGCCGAAAAGGAGGGCAAACTGATCTCCGAGACGGCCAAGTCGAAAAAAGAGACCAACACCATCTTTACGGAAGATGCGGCGCAGGAACAGGTGATCCAGTCGTTGAAGGAGCCACCCAAAATGTTGCATGTTGCCACGCACGGGTTTTTCCTGAAGGCGGATGAAAATCTGAAAAAACGGTTGTTGAGTTTGCAGCGTGGTTCGGATGTGCACTTGCCGCCGCCGGGGGACAATCCCATGTTGCGGGCCGGGCTGGCGTTTGCGGGTATCAATGGCAGCGCGCCGTTTCTGGGGGAGATTCCGACCGAAAATGATGGCGTCCTGACCGCCCTGGAGGTGCTGGGGTTGAACCTGAGCGGGACCAAGTTGGCCGTGCTGTCGGCTTGCGAGACCGGGTTGGGGGAGATTCATGAAGGCGAGGGGGTGTATGGTTTGCGGCGTGCCTTCCAGGAGGCGGGGGTCAAAACGGTCATTTCATCGTTGTGGGAGGTGAGTGATGCCGGCACCCAGGCCTTGATGACCGGTTTGTATGGTCGTCTGGCGGAGGGAAAACCGGTCCACGAGGCCCTGCTGGAGTCGCAACGGTCCATGCTGGCCTCCAAGGAGTGGAACTATCCCTATATCTGGTCGGCCTTCATGATGGTGGAGCGGTTGTAGAGGGGTGGGCATCCCTTTCCCTCGTCTGCTGAACAGGGGAAGGGATGCTGATCCGCAGCATATTGTGCAGTGACAGGGGTCCAGGGGGATTATCCCCCTGGTGGGGTCCAGGGGCAAAGCCCCTGGTGGGGTTCGGGGCGAAGCCCCGTCAGGCATACACCTCCCGCCGGAGGCCGTGACGGTCCCTGGACTCCCGCAAAAGTTGTGTGCAAAAAAGCCGTCGAGTTTGCGCTCGACGGCTTTTTTGCAGCAAGGGCAATGTTCATACCAACTTGCAATCAGACGGGTCACGGTGTTGGCTGCGTCGTTGCTGCGCGTGGTCGTGAGTGACACTTCCTTGTTCCGTCCTGCCCGCGTAGGCGGGAATCCAGCCCCGCAGCACTCCTGGATTCCCGCTTTCGCGGGAATGACGATAACGCGGGAATGACGATGACGGGTGCCCGTGCCTGTCGCCTTGGGCCTTGATCATCGTTTCGGCCATTCCAGTCAGAACCCTGGATTCCCGCCTTCGCGGGAATGACGAGCGAATTTCGTGTCATACCCATTCCCGTCATGCCCGCGAAGGCGGGCATCCAGGAGAGTTCGTGGACGAAACGATGATCAAGGCCGTCGCCTTGTTCCCGTTCGATAGCAATTTGGTATCAGAAGGACTCAAACTCACTGTCCGAGTGGGTCATCTTCAGATCAACCCCGCCGCTCTTTTTCGCCGGGGCGGGCAGGGCTCTGGCGGCGGGCTTGTGGAGAGTCGCAACCTGTTTCGGCTTGGCCGCCTGGGGTTTTTTGGGGGCCGGTTTCCGCTTGGCCGCGTGACCCGACTGACCCGACTGACCCAAACGAAAGAAGGCGATGGATTGGGCCATCAGGTCGGCTTGCGCGCTCAACTCTTCTGCCGTGGCGGCCATCTCCTCGGAGGCTCCCGCGTTTTGTTGAATCACATGGTCCAGTTGCTGGATCGCCTGATTGATCTGCCCGGCACCCTGGTTTTGCTCCTGGCTGGAGGCGTTGATCTCCTGAATCAACTCCGCCGTTCTTTGAATGTCCGGCACCAGTTTGTTCATGATGGCTCCGGCCTTTTCTGCCACATCCACGCTGGAGGCCGACAGATGGCTGATCTCGCCCGCTGCGGTCTGGCTCCGTTCCGCCAGTTTGCGCACCTCAGCGGCCACCACGGCAAAGCCTTTGCCATGCTCACCCGCTCGTGCCGCCTCAATGGCCGCATTCAAGGCCAACAGATTGGTTTGCCGGGCGATCTCTTCGATAATGCCAATCTTGGAGGCAATCTCTTTCATGGCCTGCACGGCCTCGCCGACGGCCATGCCGCCTTCCTCGGCATCTCTGGCCGCTTTCTGGGCAATATTCTGGGTCGTCCCGGCATTGTCCGTATTCTGGGCGATGTTCGAGGACATTTCTTCCATGGCCGACGAGGTCTCCTCAATGGAGGCCGCCTGCTGGGTTGCCCCCTGGGAAAGATTTTGGGCCGCGTCCGAAATTTCATTGCTGCCGATGGAAACCTGCTCCGCTGCGGTCGAAACTTCGCCGATAACCTCCCGCAACTTTTCCGCCATGCCATTCATGGCATCGCCCAGGCGACCCACCTCATCCCGGCGATCGACTTTGATGGATTGGGATAAATCCCCACCCGCCAACGCCTCTGCCAACCGCACGCCTTCGTTCAGGGGTGCGGTGATGGATTGGGAGATGCCATATCCCATCAACATGCCAAACACCACCGCCATGATGATCAGGCCGACCATCTGGTTGCGACTGCTCTCGTAGAGTGCCGTGTTTTCTTCTGAAGTCTTTTTGGCGACCTCTTCCTTGAGTTTGATCAGTTCATCCAGAGCCGTATCCATGAGCCGGAGTTTGTCCCGCGCCTGGCCAAAAGCGAGTGCCATGGCCTTGTCCTGCTCTCCTGCCAGCGCGAGACGCACGACCTCCGTCTGGAGCTGGTTCCACTCCTTGTAGGCTGTTTCCGTCTTGGCAACCGCAGACTTGCCGGTTTCGGTATAAAACTTGGCTTTTGCCTCTGTCAGATCCTGCTGTACCTCGGTGTGTTTTTCGGACACTTTTTTTGCGTAGGCCTTTTTCTGCTCCATGTCTGTTATGAGCAGCAGATTTTGTTGTGCCCGGATAATCTCCAGGGCATCGGATCTGGTCTCTTTGGCCACACTCAACCCTTTCAGATCCATTTCATACAATTTGGTGTCCGCAGCACCAATGGTGCCCATACTGCTTACGCCCATCCATCCCACAATCGTCATCAGCACGGAGAGGATCAAAAAGGATCCAATCAATTTTGCTCCGATTTGCATGTCTTTGATCCACTGCATTTCCTGCTCTCCTCTTCAGTTCGAGATAGAAAACCAAGCGGTTGCGCGGGCCAGCATCACCGGCTATTTTCTGGGAGAGGCATCGGGCTTTGCCATGAAGCAGCCCTTGCCCGGACCCCAACCCCTGGCACTGCCAGTATACCCTATGCTCCATGTCAAGTACAGAGAGGCTGGCGCGGCATCAGGGTGAATTTGTTCCAGACCGGAAACGATGCAGAATCACGGCGGTACTGTTTTTGTCTGGACATCTCCGACTGGCTCTGGTATGAGCGTCTGACGTAAACATCTTGCGGGTGGGTCGTTGGGC
>JADFYM010000143.1 GCA_015233035.1 Magnetococcales bacterium | reverse complement strand
TACGGCAGAAAAAGAGAGATCGCAGACTCAAGACCTTGTCCCATGGCCAGCCCTCCGAGAAAAATTAACGTGAGCAGGCAGCGTATCATGTCCTTGTGGACGGGTCACTGATTTTCACTTCTGTCCATTAGTCTGTCGGGCCTTGATCATCGTTTCGTCCACGAACTCTCCTGGATGCCCGCCTTCGCGGGCATGACGGGAATAGGTATGACACGAAATTCGCTCGTCATTCCCGCGAAGGCGGGAATCCAGGGTTCTGACTGGAATGGCCGAAACGATGATCAAGGCCGTCTGTCGATATTGTTTCCGGCCAGAGCCAGGCCGCCCCCCGTACCCCGCTGGAGTCGCCATGTCTGGCCGGGACCAGGGCCGTCTCTACCCGATCCGAAAAGACATGGCGTCCCCACAGGGCGGGAATGGTGGTATACAGCCGTTCGATATGGGCCAATCCGCCGCCCAGGACGATCACATGGGGATCCAGTATATTGATCACACTGGCCAGGGCGCGGGCCAGGCGATCTTCGTAGAGGGCCAACGACCGTTCCGCGCCCGGTTCGCCCTGTGCGGCGGCGGCCACGATCTCGACGGCGGTTTGTTGTCGGCCACTGGTCAATTGATGCTGGCGACTCAGACCAGGACCGGAGAGAAAAGTTTCGATGCAGCCGGTGCGACCGCAATAGCATTCGGGCCCCGGCCATTCGGTTGCGCTGGGCCAGGGCAGGGGGTTGTGACCCCATTCGCCGGTGATGGCGTTGGCTCCTTGCAGCAGGTGCCCCGCCACGGCAATCCCCCCGCCGACACCCGTGCCGAGAATGACACCAAACACGATGGCTCGCCCTGCTGCGGCCCCATCCCTGGCTTCGGAGAGGGTAAAACAATCCGCATCATTGGCCAGGCGGACCGGGCGGGAGAGGGCATGGGCCAAATCCCCGGCCAGATCCCGGCCAATCAGGCAGACGGAGTTGGCATTTTTGACCAGACCGGTCTGGGTCGACAGGGCACCCGGAATGCCGACGCCGACCGGCAACCCGGACCGGGCGACGGTGGGGTGGGACTCCAGACGGGCGACCAACTCGACCATGCGGTGCAGGGTTGCCGCATAGTTGCCCTGCGGGGTTGGCACCCGGTAACGCAGGCCGATATGGCCCTGGTCGTCGAGCAGGACAGCTTCAATCTTGCTGCCGCCCAAATCAATGCCGATGCGCATCTTTATCCTCCGAGCACAAACAATTTCCCGGCCCAGGGACAATCCCGGCCCTGCTGGTTCACATTTGCCATGCAATGACTCCGCCCCGAACGTTTAAGTCAATGACAAGGGTATGGTAACGGAGTATCATACCCCATTTCATCCCGAATAGTCGATTGACGCAGGCAAAACAGGTAGGCTTTTTTCCGTCATGAACTCTGATCTACGGTTGCATCACACCAACCACTGGCCGTCGGCCAACCATAAATCGGTCCGTTTGCAGAAACGGGTCTCTGCGGCCACGCGCATTCTGGAATTTCATACCCTGTTTCCCGCCCGTGAGACAACCCGCCATTTTACCTTGTTTCTGGGGCCGACCAACTCCGGCAAGACGTTTCAAGCCTTGAAAATTTTGGCCGATGCCCGTTCGGGCAGCTATCTGGCCCCGTTGCGTCTGCTGGCGTTGGAGGTGGCGGACACCCTGAATGCGTGGGGGGTGCCCTGTCACATGGTGACGGGTGAGGAGCGCATTGAGGTGGAGGGGGCCTTGCACAGTGCCCGCACCATCGAGATGCTCTCCACGCACCTGCGACAGGAGGTGTGCGTCATTGACGAGGCCCAAATGTTGGGCGATGTGGATCGTGGCTGGGCCTGGACCCAGGCCATTCTGGGGGTGCGGGCTGATCGGGTGTGCGTGATCGGTGCCCCGGAATCCCGACCGGCCATCGAAAAACTGCTGCGCCTGACCAATGAACCGTTTGACGTGGTCAATCTGGAACGTCTGGCCCCGTTGCAACCGCTGGCGGACCCGGTCATGCGCTTTCGTGACCTGCAACCGGGGACGGCCCTCGTGGCTTTTTCGCGTTCGGCGGTTCTGGGATTGAAGGAGAGTGTGGAACAACACACCGGTGCCCAGGCCGCCGTCCTGTATGGTGCGCTGCCGCCCGAGGTGCGTCGGCAACAGGCGGAATTGTTCGCTTCGGGCCAGGCCCCTTTTCTGGTGGCGACCGATGCCATTGGCATGGGCTTGAACCTGCCGATTCGCACCCTGTTGTTTACCCAGGACCATAAATTTATTGATCGGCGCAAACATCCGTTGACCCCCATGGAAGTGCGCCAGATTGCGGGTCGTGCCGGACGGTATGGCCAGAATGAGGTGGGTTTTGTGGGAACGTTCCGCATTCCCAACGAGTCGATTGTCACGGCGTTGCACACGCCGCCTCATTCAATTCAGCGGGCCCACCTGGCCCCCACGTTGGACCATTTGTTGGCCCTGGCCAACATGGAGGGACAAAAAAAGCAGTCGCTGGCCCGCCTGTTGACCCTGTTTGCCCGTTCGGTCAAGCCCGATCCCGAAGTCTATGAGGTGGCGGCCCTGGATGACCAGATTTTTCTGGCGCAGATGACCGACCGCCATGCCGCCTTGGAGATGGAAATCAGGTTCGCGCTTGCCAATGCGCCGGTGCCGTTGCGTGCCCTGACCGCTGTGTTGGCCTTTGAACGCATGGTCAGGACGGTGGCCCAGAACCAGGTGCTCTTGCTGGAAGAGGTGGTGCCGGTTTTTTCGACCGCTCTGCCGATCACGCTGGATTTGCTGGAGACCGCCACGCGGGTGGTTGATCTGTATTGTTGGCTCCATTTTCGCTTCCCGGACCAGTTTCCCGAGTTGACCCTGGCCCAAAACCGGCGCAAGGAGATCAACCGGGACATCAGCAAACTGTTGCGGCAGACGGCCAAGCCATTGGCCGTGCATGTCGCCGACGCCCGGCCCGCGACCAAACCGCCCGCGCGGCGGCATTATCGCTCCCGCCAGAGACGCACCCCGCTGGTGTGAACCGCCGCCAAGCGGTTACAAGAAGAGGGCTGGGCTGTCTTCACGTTGGCCCCGGTCCCAAAAAATAACGGTGGCATTCCCCAGGCCCAGGAGATAAAATGGTCAGGGTGGGGGAAGCCTTGCCTCCTCGGTCGAAAGGGGAGTCAGCCAGGTTGTCGATTGTTTGAGCAGTATTCGCTACGCATCCGGTGCAACACGAGGCGTTTCCAGCCATGAGATTCCTGAACCCCAAGACAGATTTTGCTTTCAAAAAGATCTTCGGCTCCCAAGAGAGTGGCGACATCCTGATCAGTTTTTTGAATGCCCTGCTCTCTCTGCAACCCCCCCACCAGATCATCCGGGTGCAGATCCTGGACCCCTATCTGGCACCGAAAATCAAGGGGATGAAAGATACCTATCTGGATGTCCGGGTCGAGGACCAGAACGGCCGGGATTATATCATCGAAATGCAGGTTCTCAATGTGGCGGGGCTGGAAAAGAGACTCCTGTATAATGTCTGTAAGGCCTATGCCAACCAACTCCAGCAAGGCGAACCCTATGATGTGTTGACGAGTGTAGTGGCGGTGACCATCACGGACTTTGTCATGTTTGGCGAGTTGTCTGGCCAGATCAGCCGATTTGTGCTGCGGGCCGCCGAAAACCCGGATGTGACACTGGATGATCTGGAGTTGGTGTTTGCCGAATTGCCAAAATTCCACAAACAGGAAGACCAACTGGACAATATTGTGGATAAATGGTTCTATTTTCTGAAACATGCCGGTCATTTGGCGTCTGTGCCGAAAGTGTTGGAAGTGGAACCAGCGATCAGGAAGGCCTTTGCCATGGCCAACAAGGCGGGTCTTACCCCGGAAGAGTTGGATGACCAGGAAAGACGAGAGATGTTTATCCAGGATCAACGTGGGGCGATTACGTTCGCGGAACAGAGAGGCCGCCAGGCCGGTCGCCAGGAAGGCATTCAGGAAGGCATTCAGGAAGGCATCCAGAGGGGTGAACAGAAAGGCCGCCAGGAAGAAGCCGTCGCCATCCTGCTGGCATTGCTCGGGTACAAGTTTGGTCAGATTGCCGAGTCAAGGATCGCACAAGTCACTGGCGCAGAAAGAGATCTGCTGGAAAAATGGAGTAAAAAACTCCTGTTTGCCCAGTCCCTGGACGATGTTTTTGCTGAATGATCGGATCAGTCAAAACGAACAGGATGGCTTGTGCTCTGGCCTGACCAGCCCATGCCCTGGTTGGTCAAGGCCGTTCCTGGAACTTTTCAGGCGGGCATCCCTGTTCCCACGCTGGTCACACGGCGTGTGACCTGTAGATGGTGTTTGCGCACGCGATGCCACAGGCTGCGTTCGCTGATGCCAAGCAGTTGTGCCGCCGCGACCTGGATCCCGCCAGTCTTGGCCAGGGCCTCCAGGACCAGCGTCCGTTCCAGTTTGGCCATCTGTTCATCCAGATCCAGCGGGAAGACCGTTTCGGCAGACTTGCAGGGTGTTGCCAGCAAGTGGCTCGGCAGTTCCTTGCTGTCAATGCGATCTCCCCGACAGATGATGACGGCTCGTTCGATACAGTTTTGCAATTCCCGCACGTTGCCCGGCCAGGGATGGTTTTGCATGATGGTCAGGGCGTCGCTGGTAAAGCCGACCATGCGTTTGCCCATGGAAGCGGCACTGTCCGCCAGAAAATGGGCCGCCAGTTCCAGAATATCGTCGTCACGGGCACGTAACGGAGGCAAGGCAATGGGAAAGACATTCAGACGATAATAGAGATCCTCGCGGAAAGCCCCCTCTGTGGTTGCCTTCAGCAAATTTTTGTGGGTGGCCGCGATGATGCGTACATCCACCTTTTGACTGCGGGAGGCTCCCAGGGACTCAAAACTGCGCTCCTGCAAAACCCGCAAAATTTTGGCTTGGGTTGCCATGGACATGTCACCGATTTCATCCAGAAACAGCGTCCCCCCATTGGCCAGGCTGAATTTGCCGGGACGATTGGCAACCGCACCGGTAAACGCCCCTTTCACATGACCAAACAGTTCACTTTCCAGCAAACTGTCGGGAATGGCCGCACAATTGACGGCAACAAACGGTTTGTCCCGTCGTGCGCTGTTGAAATGGATCGCCCGGGCCACCAATTCCTTGCCGGTGCCGCTCTCGCCGGTCAGCAAGACATTGGCGCGACTCTCGCACACTTCCGTAATGGCGTTGAGCACCTGGCGGAAAGCGTCGCTGTGGCCGATCAGCGCGTCGAACCGGTAACGGCCAGCCAACTCCTGGCGTAATCGCTGATTGTCGCGCAGGGTGTTGAACAGGTTGAGGGCGTTGCGCAAGGTTGCCTCCAACTCGTCCATTTCAATCGGTTTGGTGATATAGTCGAAAGCACCCTCCTTGATGATCTCCACCGCATCCCGCACCGAAGAATAGGCGGTCATCATCACCACTGGCAATTGCGGCAGGCGTCGTTTGACTTCGCCCAGCAGTTCGCGTCCGCTCATGCCCGGCATGCGCAGGTCGGTCAACAATAAATCCACCGGTTCCAGATCCAGACAGGCCAGGGCTGCCACCCCGTCGGCGGCCACCAGAACTTCGTGTCCCATCGACTCGATGGCAATTTTCATGACCTCGCGCAGTGTTGGATCATCATCAACCAGCAGGATTGTTTGCATCAGTACCCTCCAGACCGCATAAAAAAATCAGGATGAATTCCGCACCCCCACCGGCCGTACTTTGATATTCCACCCGTCCATGGTGGCTGGCCATGATGGCAAACACCTTGGCCAGACCAAGCCCGCTGCCATGCGGTTTGGTCGTGAAAAACGGGTTGAAGATCCGTTCTTGCAACTCAGGGGGAACGCCGGGGCCGGTATCGGCAAACGCAATGGCCACGGTCCCGAGGTGGGAAAAAATGCGGATGGTCAGGTCGCCGCCGGCTGCCATGGCATCGATGGCGTTGAGCATCAGGTTCAGGCAAACCTGATGGAGATGGTCCGCATCCGCCTGAATCCGGGCCTCGGGGAGATCGTTTTGCACGTGCACCCGGATGCCATGTCGAGCCAATTCCGGGGCGCAAAAGGTGCAAACCCGTTCGATTGCCATGGCCGGATCGACTGGTGCCAGAATCGGTGCGCGCGGGCGCGCAAAAACCAGAAATTCGTTGATCATGGCATCGATGCGACGCACCTCATCCACCACATAGCCCAACAGTTTGGCATCTGTTGCCGAAAGCTGGGTGCGGCGCATGACCAATTCCGCCGAGGTCAAAATGCTGCCCAGGGGATTGCGTACCTCATGCGCAATTCCCACGGCCACTTCTCCCAGAGCCGACAAGCGATCATGACGCCGCAACTGTTGCTCCAAGGCGCGCATTTCTTGCAGTTTCGCCACCATCTGGTTGAATGCCTCGGCCAGTTCCGCCACTTCATCCACCCCCTGGACCCGCACCCGATGGTCATATTCGCCCGATGCGATGCGGCGGACGCCATGGGCCAAGGCACGCAAAGGTTGGGAAAAACGGCGCGAGACCACCAATCCGGCCAGCATGGACAGCAACATGCCAGTCAAAAAAATGCTCAAAAACAGGTCACTATGCCGAATCCACTGGGTTGGTATCTCGCGTGCCCGCAGGCCGCAATAGATGATCCCCGTCAAGTGGCCTTGGCTGTCGCGCAACGCACGATAAATTTGGCGATACTCTTCATCTTGGTCACCTGTGACATAGGTTGCGGAAACAAAGACGGTCGGTGCCCCGTTCTGCAATTGTCGAACCACGTCTGGATCCAACTCGACCGGGTGGTCGGAATGGGCGTGGGAGGTATAGATGCGGCGGAATTGTTTGTCACTTTCATAAAAAAAACCGACATCCAGCAACGTCAGTGACTGCAACGTGGACATGAAATGTTCGTCCAACCAGTCGCCCAGTATGATTTGATAATGCCGACCATGGTATTCCATCTGTTGTGAACTGGCCGCCATCCAGACTGTTTTGCCATTGAAAGTGACCTGGTACAGGGATCCTACCGCATCCAGGTAAATTTCTGTCATGGCGTTGCCCTCCACGGTGGAATACAGCAGGTGGTGGGCATCATCATAGACGACCAGCAGATCATAACCAAAACCGGAGATCAGTTGGGTGATACTGGGAGGGGGTTGTACCGGTTGCTGATCCAGCCATTCCGGGTGCGCGACCAAAAACCCGATGGCCGCGTTCGCCTCTCTTTGTGCCTCGTCGATACCATTCAACAACATGCCCGATGTTTCGGCCAGCCATGCTTCGATATTGCTGTCAAACTTGCTCGTCACCGAGGAAGCGGTCATTTCGGCGATGATCAACATGGGAAACAGGCTGATGATCAACGAGAACAGGATCATTTTGGCCTGGATGGAGGTATACCAGCGTGTGCGTTGAGAGAGGTGCATGCGGACTCCTGTCCGATCAATATTGACTGGCATCGCCATTATTTATGAGGAAGAGCGTGCTCCCTCTGTCAGCAGCAAGAGTGGTCATATTATCGTGCAATGGCCTGCTCGTAAACAAACGAATGACGCTTCCGTGGGATCGCCCTTTGACCCTGCCGGTTTTGTCCGGTCGTGCCCCCACACTTTTTGATGCAAGCATCATTTTTTGATGCCCTTTCTCCCGTGCACTCCCCGGTAGTTACAGAAAAAAATGTTGAAATACAATGGGTAAGGTGACGAAAAATCGTGGCATTGCAATTGCGGAAGGCCATCCAGTGCTTGTCGACAGGCAGCAAAATTTTTCTTTATAGCGAGACCACCATGAAACAGACCAAATTGCCTTTTCTTCTTTCTGCGCTGCTTGGCGTACTGGCGACCGGAACCAGCACCCCGGCACAGGCTGTGCCCAGTTTTTCCCGGCAAACAGGTCAGGAGTGCGCGAACTGCCATATCGGCAGTTTTGGCCCCCAATTGACGCCTTATGGCATTAAATTCAAGCTGGGCGGTTACACCGATTCCGACGGCAAAGAGGGGCACATTCCTCTTTCCGGCATGGTGGCAGGCAGTTATACCCACACCAGCAAAGACCAATCGGGCGATGTGGGGAACGGGTTTGGCAATAACGACAACAGCTCATTACAACAGGCATCGGTGTTTTTTGCGGGACGTTTGAGCGAGCATCTCGGTTCTTTCACCCAGGTCACCTACAGCGAACCCGACCGCAAAGTCAGGATGGATAACCTGGACCTGAGGTATGCCACGACATTGCAAATCGACGAGAAGGATACTGTGGTGGGGGTGTCGCTCAACAACAATCCGACCGTGTCGGATCCATTCAACACCGTGCCAGCCTGGCGTTTTCCCTATATATCCTCGGGAATGGCAGTGGGTCCGCAGGCGGCCACACTGATCGAGGGTTCCCTGGCGCAGAAGGTAGTGGGAGCATCGCTCTATGGTTTGTATGACAATAACTGGTATGCCGAATTGGGCGTGTATGATGGGCTGTCGCAGGGTGCGTTGACGGACATTCATGTTGACCCCGGCGACAAACTGGATGGAGTGGCTCCCTATTGGCGATTGGGCTATTTCAAGGATATGCACAAACAAGCCTTTTCGTTGGGCGTGTTTGGTTTGACTGCCCACCTGTTGCCGGGTTGGACCCCAGGTCCAACAGACAAATATCGTGACTTCGGCGTGGACAGTTCCTATCAATATCTGGGTACGCGAGAGCATGTTTTTGCCCTGAATGGCAGTTTCATCAACGAACATCGTGCCATGGATGCCTCTGATCCGGCCTCGTCAACGGGCCATCTGAACCGGGCCGATCTGAGTGCATCCTATCATTATGACAAAACATATGGTGTGACATTGGGTCTGTTCGATATCAGCGGCAGCAGCAGTGCGACGCTTTATGCCCCGGCCGCCGACTCCGGCAGTCGTACCGGATCGCCGAATACCAATGGTTATACGATGCAGTTTGACTGGACGCCGTTTGGCAAGGAGGCCTCCTGGCAGGCACCCTGGGCCAATATGCGCCTTGGTTTGCAGTATACGGGGTACGAAAAGTTTAACGGGGCGCGGGACAATTATGACGGATTCGGACGTAACGCCCGTGACAACAACACGTTATATACATTTATCTGGTTTGCCATCTAGGATGAAGGGACTGACATGAAAAGATTCGTTACAGCCGTCTTGTTGGGTGTTTTGGGTTTGTATACCGTCTCTTCAGCCCATGCGGTTGGTGATCCAAAGCACGGTACCGATATTTTTGCGGAAGAGTGCGCAGATTGCCACAGTGTATTGCAGGACAAAAATAAAAAAGGCCCCTCTCTGTGGGGCGTGGCAGGCCGCCCGTCTGGTGCCATTGCCGATTTTGACTATTCCAGCGCAATGCGCCAAAGTGGCATCGTCTGGACCGCCGACAAGATGGATGCTTATATCACGCAACCAAAACAGGTCGTCGCAGGCACCAGAATGAAATATGACGGTCTGGGAGATGCCAAGGCCCGTGCCGATCTGATTGCGTATCTGACCTCCTTGCATTGACCAAAGCCCAAGGCACGTATTGTCCAGGATGGTGTGGCAGCCTGGACCATGCGTGTGCAGGTTATACAACCTGTTCCGCGACCTACCGGATCTCCCGCACCCCTGGATGATCCGCCTGCACGTGTTGTGTGTTTCAAGGAGTGAATGGGTGTGCCCGAAATGATGCGTCTGACCGAGGATGTACCGTGTACGGTGCCGGACGGGGTTGCGACCGGGTCGGGGTTGGATGGCGTCCAGGGGGGTGGTGAGGCAGTGAGGGGAGTTGTTGAGCCCCATCAACGGGTGCCAACGGACGATGTGTTAGTCGCCTTGGTGGCGGAGGCCAATCTGCTTTTGGCGCGGTTGGAGAATCTGGATTGGCAGGATGACACAGGGGTTGGCGGAATGGCTGTCGGCACCTCCAATCGGGTTCAACGCGAGGGACAGGTGTTACTGAATAAGGTAAAAGAATTACGGCACGTGTTGGTGGGCGCACGGGGGCGTGATACAGCCGGATAAATGTACCAAAATTTGAAAAATCTGCATCTTGAACAAAAATAGTCTTATGTTTGACGAAAAAAAGTCGATATAAAAGTTAAGGTTGATTTGTTGTCCCGCAATGGTTGGCCTTTTGTACCGTACAAATATATCAATACCATCAACAGCAGAATTGGAGTTTTTATGAGCATTTCAGCAATCAGTTCGGCGTACTCGTATGTCCCCACGGCCCAAACGTCCACCAGAGCCGCTGATGGGGACAGTGCCGCTGTCGAAGCCACCGAATCCACGGCAACCCAGAGGACAGAAAAAGCCAATGGGGGTGTTTTGCCAAAGGCCACGACGCAACCAGCAGCCAGAGTGGGTTTCAATGCCAGAGTGGGGTCTTTCAGTGCCATAGCCTGACCGCACCCGCTCTGCCACCCATCCTGTTGTCCCCCTTGATCCGACCAGCGTCTCGTTCCCCGGTCCTCCCTCTCACCAGGGAGTCTGGGGACGCGGCATTCCCGCGATGGCACGGTAAATTTGTTCTCGGCCAGGGAAGCTACGAAACGGTAGCGCGACAGGTGTTTTGCGTCATACGGAGGTAGTCAAATACCAACCGCACACTCATAGTCAGTTGCCGCATCTTCTGAGCTACA
>JADFYM010000142.1 GCA_015233035.1 Magnetococcales bacterium | reverse complement strand
TGTAGCTCAGAAGATGCGGCAACTGACTATGAGTGTGCGGTTGGTATTTGACTACCTCCGTATGACGCAAAACACCTGTCGCGCTACCGTTTCGTAGCTTCCCTGGCCGAGAACAAATTTACCGTGGCACAGGCGGTGACCGCCGGTTCCAGATAGGCCACCAGTGCCATGTCATACCCGCCTGGCCGATTGGCCAACCCCAACATGCCCACCTTGTCCTGCCCGTGCTGAATGGGCACCCCCAGAAAATTGTCCAGCAAGGGATGGTCCACGGGCAAATGGCCATGGCGTGGATCCTGAGTCAGATCGTTGATGATGACCAGGTCGACACTGAGGAGATATTCGGCATGAAAACCCTGCGTCCGGGCCAGACGCAGATCGGCGCGGGCATGGGCATCGAACCGGCTGCGGGTGGCTTCATCGCCAATATTGGTGGAAAAGGCCAATGTCTGGAAGCAGAAAGATCCCGGTCCGACCGGCTTGACCTTGGCGATAAAGCCATAGCCGCTGCCGCTCAGGCGCAAAAATTCTTGCAGCAGGAGATGGAAAACGGTCTCGGGTTGTTCCTCCTCGATAAACAGGCTCTGGATGCGATTGACGCAATCCACCTGCATTTGCAGTTGGTTTTTGGCGATTTGCAAAGCGGCTTCGGCCCTCCTGCGTTCCGCGATTTCGGTCTGCATCTGTCTGGCGCGCTGCCGGGTGAGCAGATTGAAATAAACCAGCAGAGCGAGGAGCACCGCGAGCAACAGGCCAAAACCGGGAAACCAGACGAGCAGGGTTTCGTACAGGGCATCCCGAATGTCACGATGGGCTTGTGCCGATGCAATGGCCACCCAGGTGGCAAAGACGATGGCCAGCAGCAGAATAAAAAGTTGCGTTGGCAACCAACGGGACGACCCGTCGGCCCGCGCGCGTTCCCCTTCCCAGGCCAGGGCCAGCAATCCCCCACCCAACCCCAGAAAGGTGAGGGCCGTCGGGAGGGCCATGCGGGTCAGCAGACCCCAGCCATACGCGGACTGGGTGTCCACCAGATAACCGATCAGGGCCGTCAACCCAAAGCCGGTGACCACAGAACCACCCACCCCCAACCACCATGCTCCGCGTGCCGGATGGCAGGCATGCAGGAGCAGCATCAGGCCGCCAAACAGAAAACAGATGGCCGTGTTGGCCGCCATGCGACCGGGTTGATGGGTTTTGGTGGTGATGAAGGGTTGTACGAACAGTTGATCGATCCCCCAATCCACGCCCAGCGGATATTGCAGCAAGACGACCAGGGCAAAGAGGGCCACCAGGCTGCCCAACAGCCCGGACCACCGCCGATACCCCCGTTTTGCCAACAGCAGACTCACCCCCAGCAGCAAAAAACAGCAGGCGGTATTATACACCATGGCAACCAGCGTGGGATGCCACTGCACCAGCCAGACCGTCCGGGTGTGCCAGCCCACCATGACGGTCAAACCCATCAGAACCACACAACCACCCAAGCCCAGGACCAGGGCGGTCAGGAATGCGGCAGAGTGCGTTGCCTGCCCTGCAGGATGCGGATGCGTACCGTGCGGATCTTTTTCCTCCATCATGGGCAACAGGCCTCGTCTGGTCAGGAAAAGGTTAACATTCATGCACCGGGTGCATTATCTCCTGTTTTGGACGGCCATTGCAAAAAGAATTTTAAAATATATTTTCGCGGAAGCTCACGCGGTCGGCACCTGTTCCCCCAAAGCCACCTGATACCGGTTGCGCCCGGCCCGCTTGGCTTGATACAACGCCTCGTCAGCAGCCTTTTGCAACGCTTCCGGGCTTTGCCCAACCAGCGGATAAACCGCCACCCCCACACTGGCGGTGACCTGCAAACCATCCACCCGCATCGCCTCCACACTGGAACGCAACCGCTCCGCCATCCGTTTGGCACCCCCCAACGCGGTGTTGGGCAAGATAAAACAAAATTCTTCTCCCCCATAACGACAAGGAAAATCCACCTCGCGACAGGAATGTTGCATCACCTTGGCCACCGCCTGCAACACCCGGTCGCCCTGGTCATGGCCATGCTCATCATTGAACCGCTTGAAATGGTCCACATCCAACATCAGCACGGCCAAATTTTGTTGATACCGCCTGGCACGCCCAAATTCATCCACCAGTATCTCATCCAGGCGACGGCGGTTGTACAACCCGGTCAGGGCATCGGTGTTGGACAGGTTCCGCAACTGCTTTTCCAACTGTTTTTCTTCGGTAATATCGCGCAAGAGGGCCGCCTTGCCGATCAGGACACCATCCGGGGTGCGAAGGGTGTTGGCATAGACATTCAACACGCGATTTTGATAGACAAACGTGGTGGGCATGTCCACCCCGGACCGTTCCAGATGGGCGCGCACATAGTCCGGGTCATCCAGCAGTTGCAAAAAACCCTCCTGCTTGATCTGCTCGGAACTTTTTTGCAGCAACCGCTCCGCCGCCGGGTTGATCAACACCACCTCCCCCTGCCGGTCGGTCACCACAATCCCCTCCTGGGCAGAGACAATGATGGTGGTCAACTTGTCCCGCTCCTCCTGCAACCCGGAATGGATGCGGCTCAACTCTTCCGTCATCCGATTGAAGGAGACCCCCATGCGACTGAGTTCATCAATATTCTGGGCAGCCACCCGCTGTGTGAGATCGCCATTCGCCACCCGCTCAATGGCCGTGGTCATGCGGATGATGGGTCGGATCACATAATGGCGTACCACATAAAAGGAGAGCGGCAGCAGCACCAGGCCCAGACCCGCCAACACCTGGGCAACATGGATGATCTCTTTGGAAAACCAGGCATCGTCCCGTTCCCCAGCCCGTTTGACCAAAGAGGAGACATGGTCACTCAGCGCGCTGGCCAGTTGCCTGGTCTGTTCGCTGATGGCGGCATCCTGGCCAATCACAGCATGGTCCGCCGCATAAGCCGCCTCGCCCGCACTGGCCTTGGCCATCAACCGGTCGACAAAAATTTGCAGCGCGGCCCGATAGTGCGTCTCCAGGCGATCATGCTGCTCTTGCAACGCATTCACCTGTTGCACAACGGCAGCGTCCATGCCCAACCGACGAAAATGATCCGGCAATTGTTCCAGAAGCTGCTGGACCAACCGACCCTGCGCCGCAAATTTTTCCACATACTCTGCCCGACGGTCCGGCTCCGCACCGCGCAACAAAATATTTTTCCAGGCCTGAACCTGCAACTTGAAATGGTATTGCAGGGCTCCAACCCGGTCAATCGCCGCAACCCCCAGACTGAGTTGCTCGCGATCCTGACGGGCAATCTCCTGGTTGTCCCGAATGGTCATCAACCCCTGAAAACCTGCCCCCAGCACACTGCACCACAAGATGCCAGGCATGACAAGGATCAACAAGAACAACTTTGGTTTTTGAAATGATGTAGAGATCATGAGCCAATCCTGGAATGTTTCATTCGTTCTGGGACAATGATGCGCTGCGCACGACCGCCAACACTTCGTTGCCGATCCCACGATATTCAATGCGCTGGAAGGAGACGCCTCTGGCCCAGGCAATGCCGCGTCCGTGCGGATGTCGCACCCGGGCCGGATCAATCTCCAGGTAGGGAGACCAGTCAAAGCCTGTGCCCTGATCCCGAATCAAAAAATGGATCTCATCGCCTGTCCACGAGACCGATACGGTGGCCGTCTTGTCTGCATATTCCGGCAACAGCAATCGCCGCTCCAACTCCGCACCCAGGGCGGAGTGTCGCACCAGCGCGCTCTTTTCTGCATAAGAAATGCCCAGGTTGCCATGCTCCACGGCATTCAGCAACAACTCCAGCAGGCCGATCATGGCCTGTGCCGGGTCGGGGCAAAACCGGGCCAGTTGACCGGCCAGGGTACGGGCCTCATCCGGGGTCTTGAAGAGGTACACCACCGGTACGCCCGCCACGCCCATTCCAGAGGGTTGTGCTGCCGTGCCCAGGGATGGACTGCAACAGACGTCTGTCTGCGGATCCGTCATCACACCCCCCCCCTTCAACTCAGGCGGAACAGATCCCCGAACTGACACATGCGAAACAGTTTCAAGATATTGGGTCTGCAGTTGATCAGGGAGATATCAGACTTTTCCTCACCCGCCGAGGTGCGCAGGAGAAGAAGCATCCCGATCGACGCGCTGTCAATACTCTCTATATCACCAAAATCAATCTCAAATTTTGTTCCAGGCGGATGACTGAGTGAGGCACGGCGAAACTGGGCGTGATCTTCAAAGGTGAAAGACTGGGTGAGCTTTATAGAAACCTTATCCCCTGTGACACTGCTTGAAACAGGCATGGCAACCCCCTTTATATATTCCATACATTAATCGTTGGATAAACAAGCGTAATCGTCATTTTGGCCTTGATCATCGTTTCGGCCATTCCAGTCAGAACCCTGGATTCCCGCCTTCGCGGGAATGACGAGCGAACTTCGTGTCATACCCACTCCCGTCATGCCCGCGCAGGCGGGCATCCAGGAGAGTTCGTGGACGAAACGATGATCAAGGCCGTCTTTTTGTCGTGCGCAACGCCAATCCCTCTCAACAGGTCATTTCCAGCAAGGTCAAATCATCCTCCTGCTCCCGACCAGCCCGGAAGGCCAAGACGCGCGCGGCGATCTCTGCCAACGGCCCGTTTTGTTCCAGCATGGACTCGAGCATCTCTTGCAGGCGATCGATCCCCAATTGGCTGCCGTCCGCCCCCTGCGTCTCCACAATCCCATCGGTCGTGACAAAAACCCGGTCTCCCGGCGATACCAGCACCTCTCTGGGACTGTTTTCCGGCCGCATCAGAATGCCCCGGGGGAGAAAACCGGACTCAATGCGTTCCTGCAACCGGCCCGCCCGCATGACCAGGAGATCCGGCCCCGCACAGTTCCAGATCCGCAAAGCGGTGCGGTCGGGACTCAATTCCAGAAAGGCCGCCGCGAGAAACATGCTGGACGGTATCTGCTTGCACAGTTTTTTGTTGATCTCGGCCACAATTTCCGCCATATCCAGCCCCTTGCTGGTCATGGTGCAAAAAATATCCGCCACCATCGGCCCACTGATGGCGGCCGCGATGCCGTGCCCGGTAAAATCCCCCACCAGCACATGATGTCCACCGTCTGGACGGCAGGTGGACAACACCATATCACCGGATATTTGATCGACCGGGATCGACAGATACCGCACATTTTGCGCACAGAACGGATGGGAGGCCTGCATCTTTTCGATGACCGTGCTGACAATCCGCTGGGCATCGGCCAGATGGTCCCGATGTCTGATCACCTCATTTTCCATCAACTTCCGGTCGGTGACATCTTCGGTGTGCATGACGACGCCCCCCACCTCCCCGGCCTCGTTGCGCCAGGGGAAGGCCTCCCATTTGATCCACTGCATCCGGCCAAACTGTTCGTTCAGGATGGGATCCGCCTCATGCCGCTCCCAGACCCCCGCCAGACACCGCTGGAAAACAGCCCGCCAGTGGCCCGCCAGACCCGGACAGAGATCCCAATGACTGTGACCATGCACCGCCTGGTTGTGCAGGTTATAGTCGTCCAACCAGCGATGACTGACTTGCAAATAGTTCAGATTTTTGTCAAACAGGGCGATGGCACTGGGCGCATGACGCATCAACAGTTCCATCTGTTGCTGCCACCGGGAAAGTTCCTGATTTTTCCGTTGCATCTCCTGGCGGGCCAGATGGAGAGCCAGATGGTTGCGCACCCGCGCCAGGACAATGGGCGGCGAAATGGGCTTGGTGATATAATCGACCGCCCCCAGAGCCAACCCCTTGGCTTCATCGGCATTGCTCCCCATGGCCGTCACAAAAATGATCGGAATGGCCTGGGTCGCCTCATCTGCCCGAATCTGTCGGCACACCTCATAGCCATCCATATCGGGCATCATGACATCCAGCAGGATCAGGTCCGGCGGGGTGTCGGAGCGCACCCGGCGCAAGGCCATCGCCCCGTCTTTGGCGACCAGGGTGTCAAATTCGTCCCGCAACAGATCCACCATCAGGTTGAGGTTGAACCGCTCGTCATCCACAACCAGAATTCTGTGTTTGGCCTGCACCACCGCAACATCTGCCATACTATACCATAATCCCCCAAGAGTGGGCCAGTGTGGAAACACACCGCACGGCCTCGTCAAATTCATAATTTTCGATCTGCTCCCGGACCGGGTTCAGAGCCGCCTCCTGCCCGGAACCCGCGAGCAGGAGCGTGATCTCGGCCAGTTTTTCCTCGGCAGAAGCCAAACCGGCCTCCAACCGGCGGGACAATTCCTGCAACAGCGGTTGCAGGGCGGCCCGATCCACGGCAACGACGGCGGCCAGGGCATCCCCCTCCACACCCGGTCGCGGTATATCCAGGACAGCGAGGCCCGCCAGTACAGTCCGCCACAAAGCCTCCACCTGTTGCAACGCAGGCTCCTCTTCCGCCAGGCGTCCCGCCTGGAGCACCGTTTCCAGTTCCTGGGCCGCCAGAGACAATTCCCCGGCCCCCAGGGAGGCCGCAACCCCCTTGAAAGTGTGCAACATACGCCGTGCCTCCTCCCGTTCTCCCTGCGCCAGTGCACGCCTGACCCGGTCCATGACCGTCCGATAATCCCGCTGAAACTCCCGGAGCAGGCGGCCAAAGAGCGGGCGATTGCCCCCCACGCGCCGCAGACCGGCAGCCAGGTCCAGACCGGGCAACTGTTCAGGCAACTCCGCCGCCGCATCGACCGTCTGCTCCGGTTGGCGTTCTGGCCGCGTTCTCTCCCGGGCCGGAATCCACTTGACCAGCATCTCGAAGAGTTGATCGGGATCGATCGGCTTGGTGATATGGTCATTCATGCCCGCCGCCAAGGATTTTTCCCGATCGCCGGCCATGGCATGGGCCGTCATGGCCAGCACCGGCAGTTCCCGACCCAGGGGATCCTGGCGCAGGGCAGCGGTCGCCTCAAAACCATTCATTTCCGGCATTTGAATATCCAGAAAGGCGATATCGAACGCCTCCCGGCGGACCGCCTCGACCGCCTCCCGGCCATTGTTGACCACGGTCACCACCAGACCGTTGCTTTCCAACAGTTCCACGGCCACCTGCTGGTTGATCTTGTTGTCATCCGCCAGGAGAACCTTGGCCCCCAGAATATTTTTGATCGCCTCCACATCCCGCAGTCGATCCCGGTTCCGGGTCGTCCCGCCCTCCCGCCCCCCTTGCAGATCCGGGGCCAGCGGGGCGTATCGTTCGGTGGCAGACGCTTCCGGCAGCCCAAACCAGGCCGTAAAGGTAAACCGACTGCCCACGCCCGGTTGGCTGGTCACGCTGATCTCGCCCTCCATCAAGGAGACCAGTTGCTTGCAGATGGAAAGCCCCAAACCGGTGCCGCCATATTTGCGACTGATGGAACCATCGGCCTGGGAAAACGGCTGGAACAGGCGACTGATCTGTTTGTCGGTCATCCCGATCCCGGCATCCTGAATGGTGAACTGCAACTGCACCCGCTCCCTGGCCTCCCTGCTGACGGAACAGGAGATCACAATTTCCCCTTTCTGACTGAACTTGACCGCATTGTTGGTCAGGTTGACCAACACCTGACCCAGGCGCAAGGGATCGCCGACCAGATGACGGGGGACCAGCCCGGTGCGGGCAAACCGCAGTGCCAACCCCTTGCCCTCGGCGATGGGACCGACCAGGGTCGCCAGATGGTCCAACACCCCATCCAACGCAAACGGGACAGACTCCATGGCCAATCTGCCCGCCTCAATCTTGGAAAAATCCAGAATATCGTTGATAATGCCCAGCAGAGACTGGGCCGCAGACTGAATCTTGGTCAAATAATCCGCCTGTTTTTCGCTCAACTCGGTGCGCAACGCCAGATGGCTCATGCCGATAATGGCATTCATGGGGGTCCGAATTTCGTGACTCATATTGGCAAGAAAATTGCTTTTCATCTGGTCCAGCACCCCGACCCGTTCCGCCATATGGTTGAAGGTCTCCCCCAACATGCCCAGTTCATCCCGGCCAAGGTCGTCGATACGGGTGGACCACTCCCCCTTGGCCACCCGGTCGGCCATGGAGGCCAACCGTTTGATCCGGCCAACAATATTGCGGGAGGCGATCCAGACGGCCAGCAGACCCACCAGCAGGCTGGCCAGGGTCAGACCTAAGGTCAGCAACAGGGAGTGGCGGGCCTCGCGCTGCATCGCCTGGGTCTTCTCCAGAAACAGGGCGGCACTGCGCGCCACCGTATCCTGCATCAGTTCCATCCCGGCGTCGGCGATCTGCCACCAGTGGAGCGGATCCATGCCAAAGTGAACCTGCAAAACAGACTGGGCCAGTTCGCCCAGGGCCCTGGTCATGGGTTCATCGTCTATCTGCAAGGCGTGGTTGATCTCTTCGACCGTTTTGCCCGCCGCCCGCATCGCCGTCGCCTGACCCATGCCATCGCGATACCGGTTGGCAACCGACCGGATATTGGCCAGACTCCCCTTTTCCTCGGGGGAAAGATCTTCAATGGACGCATAGGCCGTGAGGGTATCCAGCAGTTCCTGGATCATCCAGGGCTTGAAATCATGGTGGGGACCACCCTGGCCGATATGTTTGTACAGGGTGGTCAGCAAGGTGGATTTTGAGTTGACGCCCCCCTTCTTGAAGAGGGTCTCCAGCATCTGGTTCATCTCGGCGAAGGGGGGCCGGTGCCGCTTTTGGCGAAAATCGTCTTTCAGCGTCTGCTGGGCAACCGCCAGAAACTGTTTTTGAAACAGCTTTTGCTCCATCACGGCCGTGCTGAACCACTCGAAGGCCTCCTGGCTGATCTGATTTTTTTCCAGCAGGTGGGTCAAGATGGATTGTTCGACCCCCAGTCTTTCCGTGCTGTCCAGAATATTCCGCAAGGCCAGTCCCAGGGCATTCAGGTTGGCGTCGGGGGAAATATTGGCGAGATAACCCACCAGATCGGCGACGGTTTGATGCAATTTGGCATAGGGATTCAGGATCTCCGGCAAAAAAATTTCCCGGGCCTGCACGGCCTCCTGCACCGGACCAATCTCATCCATACGGTTTTGGATGGCAGACAGATAGGTGGTATACGTCCCGACTTCGATCCCTCGCGGCTGGAAGTTGTGCAGACTCTGCCGCAAATCCGCCATCTTTTGGGCGGTGACGGCCCTTTGCCGGGTGAGCAGGTCGGCAAACCGGTTGCCATCCCCAAAGACAAACCCGACGGACAACAACCGTTCCCGCTGGCTGGCCTGGACCACCTCCAGCGACTGCAACCCCAGGCGGGCCATGCGGTTCAAATCGGCCATGTTGTCGGCGATACTGGTCTTTTCCAGCGTTTTGGACAAAGAAAGGCTGATCACCCCCAGAATGGGAAACAGCAGCAACAACATAAATTTTTTCTGCATATCCAGGGAGTCGAACAGGTGGGCCAGGCTGGCAAACCGGGTGCCACGCCATCTGTCTGCGGTCCGGGCGGGTTGCGCCGACGGCGTGCTGGCGCGCTGGTGGAGCAGGAGATAAAACGCGACCCCCCCCAACAGGATAAGGCCAGGCCAGGTCCAGCCCAGACGCCCCGCCCGTCTGGCCTGCTCCTGGACCTGGTGGGCGACCACATCCACCTCGTTGCGGGTGTGGGCCAACAGTTGCTGCACCTCTTCCTCCACCTGCTGCGCGGCCTCGTGCATCCGGGCACTGCGCGTATCGATGATGAGATTTTGCTCCACCAACTGGTGAAAAGATTGGCCATATTGCGTCAGAAGATCCTGCAATGCGGTCTTGTCCTCCGGCGGGATGGGCGCATGATCCACCTCGGCGGACAGTTGCCGGAATTGCCGATCCAGGCGGACCACATACAGATTTTCCTGACGCAAGAGATAATCCTTCTCATCCCGACGCATTTGCAGGAACGTGATGGTCAGGGCATCCTGCCCCAGGAGATGAATCCTTTTTTCCAGGAGGTGGGCGGCATGGCGGAATTGGCCCTGCAAGCCCGATTCATAATCCAGCCCTTTTTTTTCCCAGGCCTGGGTAATCTCCTGGAAGGCCGTGTGGTAGGTCTCCAGCAACTGAGTGATCTGGTCACTCTCCTTGAAACCGGACTGATCCAGGGCGGCAGTGGCGGTGGCGATTTGGGTCATCCGTTTGGCCATCTCCTGCACCGGCCCCGGATCCGGATGCAGCAGAAAATCTTTTTCCAATTGGCGCACTTGCAGAATCAGATGTCCCGCATTCTCGACATGGTTTTCCCGCGTGGCGGGACCTTCCAGCATGGTCTGCAACCCGGACAGGGCTTCGGTGAGTGCCGTCTGATCGTGCCAAACCACGACCGCAAACAAAACAGCCATCCCCAGCAGCGCGGCGACGAGCAGACGGTTGATCGGGTGCATGAAATCCGCAGGGTTTGACATTAAAAAAGCACCAAAAGATCCGAGGCATAGTGTGCAGTGACAGGGGTCCAGGGGGATTATCCCCCTGGTGGGGTCCAGGGGCAAAGCCCCTGGCGGGGCTCGGGGCGGAGCCCCGAATCGGAGCATCACAAAGCTACGAATCAAAAAAGATGTATACTGTGCGCGGGCATAAGTGACACTTCCTGTTCCGTCATTCCCGCGTAGGCGGGAATCCATTTGGCCTGTTGGACCTCCTGGATTCCCGCCTGCGCGGGAATGACGATGACAGGTCCAGCATCA
>JADFYM010000141.1 GCA_015233035.1 Magnetococcales bacterium | reverse complement strand
GCGGCAGGCCAGCCATCGGATATTGAAAGACCTTGCAAAGCTCGGTTTGGAGTCCGATCGGCTGACACTGCCGCCTTCCTTCCCCGTTGTCCCATGTCAAGCATCAAAAAACTTGAACATCGAGTGAATATATTCCATACCCAGATCCGCCACGGTCTTTGCTTCATCCGGGAGTGAATAACGCGGATCGTCGTGCAACGCGAGATTGATGACCACCGCAAACCCGGCCGCCGCGACCGCCGCCAGTTGCCCTTCTGAGGGTTGCCCGGCCGTCGCCAACGAGTCACTGAGCGGCACATAACCCACTATCGATTCCAGCGTGTCTCCCATGCGGATCACCCCCCTGCTTTATGACCATCCCGGAGCAGGATGGTTTGGGCATAGTCCAGCAATTCATCCAGACGCCGGGTAATGATGGCCACGATAATGGGCAGGTGCAGGGTTTGATAATCATGCACGGCAATGTTGCGAAAACCCACCATGGGTTTGACCCTTGCGGCCAGGTCCATGCCAATCCAACCGCCCCGCGCCAGCAGATCAAAAACATCCCGTGCACCCTGTGGCACCCCCAGTCGTTCCCGACGGATCAGGTGCTGCCCCATGTCCAAGGCAGCCTCGCAGGCGCGCTGGATATTGAGAATGGCGGCATCCTGTCGGGTATGATCGGTGGCAAAGGTGTCTGGATCCTTGGCATATTCTTCGCGGGCACGGGCCACGCAACGCTCGATGGTGGCAGCCTTGTTGAGCAATACATCATCGACCATGAATGGTACCCTCCCGTTGAATGCGGGCCAAAAGCGGTGCGCGGGCCTCATCCAGATCCGTCTTGGCACTGAGAATGAAGCTTTCATACAAAGCAGCCCGGTCATCCTTGGCCCAAAGTGGCTCACCAGAACAGATAATCCGATACTGCATGACCGTGCTGGCGGCGCGCAGATCCACCAGATCGACCGGGCAACCAGCCACATCAGCCAGATGACCCGCCAGATGCCACAGGTGAACCGGATCCACCTTGCCCTCCACCAGAATCGCCAAGTCCAGATCACTCTCCGGTCCGGCATCACCGGTGCTCCGACTGCCAAAGAGATAGACCGCCAACAGTGCGGGCACATGGCTGGACAGATAGCGCAGGATGGACTTCCGGTTCATGGCATCGCCAGCCTCCTTGAAAGGCATGGAGCATCGTTGCGGCCAGTGGGGGCTTTGCCCCCAACCCCACCAGGGGCTTTGCCCCTGGACCCCACCAGGGGGATAATCCCCCTGGACCCGCAGAATTATTAAAAAAAATTGGCCGGAAGGATGCCCCTCAAAACCCCACCCACCGCCGCACCACCGCCAAAGGACGCCGGGTCAACAGGGTAAACAACGAGACACTCTGATGATAAATGCGGGCAAAGCCAGCCAACCCAATGCGCGGCACCCGCTGCGGATCGGTAAAACGGGCCTTGATCCGATAGGACAATATCCCCTCCGCCGTCATCTCGGCCTGATAACTGGCATATTCCAACACCCCCGGCAACGGGGCTTCGGGGTTGATGTTCAAAAACATGGCCACCTCGGCCCCCACCTCCAGGTTGATGGCATCCGCCACCGGCAGATGCACCTCCAACTCCACCTGTTGCGGATCGGCCAGCGTCAAAATCCGCTCGCCCAGCTTGACCGGTCGGCCAATCCAATCGTTGACATCCGAAAAGACCGCAATCCCCCGCCGGGTCGCCCGCACATCCACCCGACTCAACCGCTCCGCCAAAAAGGCCACATCGGCCTTTTTTTGCTCCCACCGCTTTTCCTGCAAGGTGGATTGGACCACCCGTTGCGGATCGCGGGTGGCCTTTTGCACCGCCTGCCGATATTCGGCAGCGGCCACCTCCTCCTCATTCCTGGCCGTGTCCAGTTGGTTGCGTAATGGCGTCTCCTCCAGGCTGAACAAAAGTTGCCCCTCCTCCACCACGGCATTGGGCACCACATGAAACCGGTCGATGATCCCCGCCAGGGGCGCACGCACAAACACCGGATTGGCCGCCGTCACCACCGCCGGAGCCAGCACCGATTGCCGCACCGGCAGGGCCAACGCAGCCAACGCCAACAGGCATAACAGCACCTTCGCCACCCGCCCCAGCCGCCAGGGCTGGCCAAACAGGGCATCATTCCAGCGGGCCAGCAGGGTGCGGCGCACCAGCAGATTTTGCCACACCAGGGCATAGGTGCCCGCCAACTCCTCCAGCAATTGCCGTTCGGTCTCCGGCCAGGGGGTCTCACGGGCCAAAAACAGCCCCCCCAACACCACAGCCGCCGATTGATCCCCCCGGAACAAGGTCAACGGCAGCCACAAGCCATAATGGGGCAACCATTCCGACCACTCCGCCGCCACCACCTCTGGCAAAACCTCCGCCACGGCCAGATGACCACGCCCGCCGGGAGGGACCGCAGCGACACCGGCCTCTGGCGACACCGGCTGCCAGACCAAGGCAATGGATTCGCCCGGCCCGGACGCTGTGCGGCGCGCCAATTGTGCCAGCACGGCAGACAACCACAGGATATAAGGGGCATCGCGGTCGGCGACCGCCAGGCCCGACACCGTCTCCACATAACCACCCCCCTCCGCCGTCCCCCGCCACAAGGCTGCCTGGCGAAAATCGGTGAGCAGACGGGTCTCATTCACCACCGAAAAGGCAAAGGCGGTCGGATCGGTCAGGGTCCGGGCCTTGCGCATCAACCCCAGCAGCGCAATCCATTGCGCCAGACCCCGCTGATTCAGCGGAGCCGCCATGGCTGGCCCAGGCACGGACGGGGGCGTCATGGGGCTACATGGGCAGGAGGAGGCGCGGGGACCGCACCATGGGTGGCCAGTTGGGCCGTACCGCTCATTCCCGGCCGCAGTTCGGGAAAAGAACCCTCAATCGTGCCAAACACCTTGACCGACTGGCTGACCGAATCGATCAAGGCACCGAAGGCGACAATTTGCGCCGGATAGGCACGTTGGGTCTCCTCGATGAACACCTGAAAACGGTCTCCCACCGTCAGTTGCGGCAGTTGCCGCGACGGCAGCAGAAAGACCACCTCCAGATTTTGTTCATCCAGAATATCCATGAGGGGATCGCCCGCTTTGACATATTGATGCTCCTGGGCCGACAGGGCGATCACCCGCCCGGAAAAGGGGGCCTGGATCTGACAATGGTTGATCTTGACCTGGATGATGGCCAACTCGGCGCGGGCCTGGGCCGCCTCGGCCTGGGCCACCCGTTCTTCCAGTTTGCTGGTGGCTTGCAGACGGGAGAGACGATCACTGACCTGGGATTTGGCCTCCGCCGCATCGAGGGTTGCCCGGGCACGCTGCATTTGGGCGGCCTCCATGGCACAATCAAAGGTCACCAGCACCTCGCCCTTCTCAAAATGACGCCCTTCCCGAGGCGCAATTTTGGTGATGCGGGCGGCCATGTCACTGGAGAGTTGGGTGCGCCGTTTGGGAAACAGTTCCACCCGCCAGATGGTCGAAAGTTCCGGGACCGTAGTGACCGCCGCCGCATGATCCGCCGCCCAGGCCGCTGGCAGCAGACCCCACCACAACACCGCCAGGATATACACCAACCAGCGAACCAGGTTCTGCGGGTCCAGGGGGATCATCCCCCTGGTGGGGTCCAGGGGCAAAGCCCCTGGTGGGGTCCGGGGCGAAGCCCCGCTCGCCACACCACACACATTCATCGCTCCCCTTCCGCATCATCCGTTTCGTTGTTGGGAGATTTTTGCTTGGGAACAGTCGTCTGCTCCTTGTGGGCCGCCGCACTGCCCTCCGGTGCGGGTGGATGAGCCTCCCCCTGGTCGGGATGGGTCGGAGCCGTCTCAGCCAATTCCTTGACATCGGCGGGCACAATCACACTGTCCACCCCGGTGGCCAGCAATAACAGCCAACGGAAAAACTGCGCCCGACTCCGCTCCTGGCAATAGGCCAGGCGAACAGAGGAATGGAGTTGCCGTTTCTCGTCCAGGACAGAGACCACCGTCGGATGAAACCCTTTGGCCGACCACTCATCCAGCACCGGTTTGGGATTGGCCGTCGCATCCAGGAGTGCCACCTGAATGGCAAATCCCGACAGGGTGCCCAGGCGTGGTTGCACGGGCGGAGAGACCGCCTCCCGGAAAATTTTCCACCCATCGGCCCGCTTGCCCAGAATCATCAGTTTACGGGAAAATGTTTGCAAATGATCGGAGCGGTAAGACTCCCGAAAGGCCACCTGGACAAACTCAATCGGCCCCTTCTTCAACAAGCGGGCCAGCGGTTCGGGCACCTCCCGCACCACCTCCAGATCACTCACATCCACCTGGAGAAAGGTCAGATATTGCCAACTGGCCTTGGTCCGTTGCCGCCATGTTTCCAGGGATTGCCCCTGGGTGGGCATGATTTGATCCCCCGCATAAAATCCCCAATAAGCCTCTGAATTGCGCTCCGACCAGGCCTTGGCCCAGGCTTGCAGCATCTCCTGCACCTCCGCCAGCAGTCTGGGATCCCCCCCTTCGCCCCCTTTTCCTTTGAGATCTGGCGGTTTGACTCCTGCCGCAGCCTCCCCCAAGACGGGAGGTGATTTGGCTCCCACGGCATTCTCTTTCGGAGCGGGGGGTGGTTTGCTCCCCGCCGATTCCCCTGGCTGGACCGGGGATGGTTTGCCCCCCGCCGTCTCCCCTGGCTGGACGGAGGACGGTTTGCCCCCCGCCGTCTCCCCTGGCTGGACCGGGGATGGTTTGCCCCCCGCCACATTCTCCTTCTGGGCGGATGGCGGTGGCACCACACTCGGTGGCCCTGCCGGGGCGGGCGGCAGCTTGACCACCCCCAGATTTTCCTCTTTTGCGGGAGGTGGTGCCATCTCCTGCGGGGATTCCGCACCACGCGGCGTCTGCCCCGCCTCCACGTCTGGCGTTTTTTTCTCCCCCCCGAACAGGCGCGCGGGAGCGGGCGCAACCGGCTGCAAATCATTCTCCAACCCGGCATTCCGCCCAGACGCACCCGACTCCCCCGCGACCGGGGCGTCGGTCAACTCACCCAAAAAATGCGGATCCAGAAAATAATCGGGAATGGAAGCTTTGGGTGACCGGCTCAGATGCTCCTGCACCTGTTGCAGGGGGGTACTGGAAACCCCGGCATCCCACTCGGTCACCGCCTCGCGCAGGGCATCCGTCAAGACCGGGATATCATCCAGGCGGTTCGCCTTCGGTGCCAGATCGACCCCCAGCGTCACAAAAATGCGTCCCACCGAGTTTTGGGCATCGGCATAGGCTTGATACAACTGCAAACGTGACATGATGGCACTGGCGGCGGCACTGATATATTCCAGACGGCTCTGGGCATCGTTGCGGGCGGTGACACCATAATTCTTGAAAATACGCTGATCAACCGCGTCAATTTCTTCCACCGACGCCAATTTGCGCCGATCACTCACATACTGGCGAAACGCCAGGTGTACCTGGGTAAAGACGGCCATCTGCAACGTCAAACGACGCATCCTGGCCAACTCTTCCTTGTTTTCCGCCAGATGTATGGCGGTCGGACCTTGCAGAATATTCATGATATTCAAGACAACCCGGGAACTGGCCTCTTCCCACTGGGAATTCAGGGCAAACGAGTTGCTGTCCCAGTTGTAGCCTGCCTGAAACTCCAAACCCGGCAAGAGACGCAGCATGGCTTTGCGCACATCGCCTCGGCTGATGCGCGCCGTATACATGGCCTCGCGCATATCCGGTCGATTATCCAGGGCCAACGACTCCATCTCCTCAACCGTCATGCGCACCTCGGGAATGGTCAACGACGGATCGTCGGGCACATCCAACTGGAAGGCACTGCCCGGTGGCAGATTGATCAATGCGGCAAATTCTGTTTTGGCTAGGCTCAGTTGGTGGCGCAACTCCTCCAGTTGGCGGACAATTTCCAGCAAGGTCTTTTGATAACGCAGGATTTCCAACTGTGGCTTCAACCGCTCCTGTTCCACCTGGCGGGCGTCGGACAGGGCATTGCGCGCCTGCTGGATCACCGGCCCAATGGCATCCTCCAGCTTTTGCGCCCCCGCCGCCCGCCAAAAAGTGGACCGCACATCCTGCAACAAGACATGCACCGCCTTGCGTTGATTTTCGTTGGCAATCAACGCTCGGTCCGCATCCTGGCTGGCCTGAATGGCACTGACGCCAAAATCGAGTATGTTCCAGGCCATGGTCAGTTTGGCGGTGGCCCTGGTTTGGTCCTGGGAGGTGGAATATGTTTTGGTCAAGACCTGATCCGTCACCGCATAGCCGTTGGCGGCATCCGGGTTGTTCCGGGCTTTGAGGTCGGTGGTCGCCGAGAGTTGGGGCAACAGATCAAACTGGCTGAGATCCAGTTGCCGCTGGGCAACCGCCTTTTCCATCAGGGCAACCCGATGGCTCAGATTATATTTCATGGCACGGGCCATGGCCTCAAACAGGCTGATGGGGCGGGTGACGGGTGCCTGCTGGGTAAACAGCGCAGCCCGATCATTGGTCAATATCTCGGCCCGCTCACCGGGGGTAAACGGGCTTGCGCCATAAGAGCACGACAACAACAGACCGGAAACCCCAGCCACCGACAGGAGCACACCCCCACGCCGCAGCACGGGAAACCGTCTGTTTGGGCACGACAATCGAGCAGTATTGGTCTGCTTATCCATACATGCGACCTGGCAATGTGCTGAACCCCGTGACAAAAGTGTGGCAGGGAATTTGATGTCCTTATGCAATAATAAGACCATTCACCCCAAGTTTCTGCCCAGGCGATGCGCGGCGCAACCGCCGATCCGCCATCATGGCAACAACCATTATGCAAAATTTGATTTATAATTTCAAATTGTTGCATTTTTTTGTTGCGCTCTGCACCTTGCGGGCAGTAAAATTTGCGGGGGTGGGAGAGCCAAATGGGGCGAGCGGACAGTACGTCAACGTCCTGTTTCCCGATCATAGGGATGTACCGTTCGTTGCCGCATGTCAACAGGGGAGATGCAACCAGAATGCAATGGTTCAGGCGCAACGCTGTGCTCCGCATCTGCCGGAAATTTCTGGCACGCGGGCGCGTGGACAACCCCCGCCGCACCCTGTTGACCGGGGGGCCTCTGGCAAACCCTACCGGCCCGGTCGATTTTTGGGCACTGGAGCCCCGTCTGATCTTTGATGGGGCAGGATTGTTGGGTGCACTCCACCTGCCCGATGGGGTGGATCCTGCCACAGACCCTGCGGCATCGGCCCACCCCGCCGAAACCACCCCCCCGCCAGCCAAACCGGTGGTACCCACGGCACCCGCCCCCACCGAACCGGTTTCACTGGGACCAGTCTCCACCGATCCAGCGAGCGAACGACACGAAATTCTCTTTATCGATTCGCGGGTTCCCGACCGGGAAATCCTGCTCCAGGGGGTGAAGCCGGGGGTACAAGTCGTGATCCTCACCCCCAACCAGGACGGGGTGCAGCAGATTGCCCAGGTGTTGGCTCAGGACATGGCGGCACCGGGTGCCACCCCGTTCGATGCCATTCATATTGTCTCCCATGGCGAGGAAGGAGAGGTTTTTCTCGGCTCGGCGGTCCTCTCCAACGCGACGCTGTCCCGTTATACCCAGGCATTGCAGCAGTGGGGCCAGGCCTTGACGACGACAGGCGATCTGCTGCTGTACGGGTGTGATATTGCCGAGGGGAGCGACGGCCAGGCCTTCATCGACCAGATCGCCCAACGCACAGGTGCGGATGTGGCAGCCTCGAACGATTGGACGGGGGCGGCCCAAAAAGGGGGTGACTGGACACTGGAGGTCGATAGTGGGCCGGTTGAGACAGCGGTGGCTTTCCGTGCGACGACACAACGGGATTATGCGGACATCCTGGCCCCACCGACCATCCTGGCCGTCTCCATCCCCGATGCACCCATGAAAGTGGGCAGCGTGGTAACCAGCACAATCACGGTTGCCAGCGACACCAACGACTACACAACCGGGCTCGGTGGCATCACCGGTACCATTGATGGTTTTACCCTGGGTGCATTGCACAAAGTCAACGACACTCAATACACTGCCACCTTTACCGTCACAGAAGGCGGCACTGATGTACCTGCGGGCACCGATATTCCGCTCAGTATCACCCTCGCCGATCCGTCCGGCACAGCCAGCAACACCTTTGCCACCGCCATCAGCCAGGCCAATGACAGCATCGATGCCCACAGCCCCACTCTGGCCATTACGAGCAATGTGACTGCGGTTAAAGTGGGCGAAACAGCGACCATCACCTTCACCTTCAGTGAGGATCCGGGGGCCACCTTCACGAATGGTGATATTGTCGTCAGCAACGGAACCTTGGGTGCCATCACGGGAGCTGGATTGACGCGCACCGCCACCTTTACACCCACAGCGGGCATCCAGGCGATCAATGCCAGTATTACCGTGGCGGCTGGAACCTATACCGACCCGGCGGGAAATCCCGGTGGTGCTGGCACCACACCCACCATCAGTATTGACACTCTGGCCCCCACCACCACCATCAACGGGATCCACATCTCGGCGGATACCGGCACCAGTGCCACCGACTTTCTCACCAATACGGCGGCCCAGACCATCACTGGCACCTTGAGTACCGGTCTGGTGGCCGGTGAAATCCTGTATGGTTCGGTGGATGGTGGTACCACCTGGGCCAATAT
Organism: Magnetococcales bacterium; assembly: GCA_015233035.1. Lineage (GTDB taxonomy): Bacteria > Pseudomonadota > Magnetococcia > Magnetococcales > Magnetaquicoccaceae > Magnetaquicoccus. Next base: position 2,060 of record JADFYM010000141.1, on the reverse strand, counting down.
TACGGCCAAGGCGGCTGGTACCGCCATCTCCTGGGATGGGGCCACACTGGCTGGCAGCAGTTCCATCGCCTTCAAGGTAACCGATACGGCAGGCAATGATGGCAGCATCGCCAGTCAAGCCTATGTCCTGGACGCCACAAACCCCACCACGACCATCAGTGGCATCAGCCTCTCGGCAGACACCGGCACTAGTGCCACTGACTTTTTGACCAACACCGCCGCCCAGACCATCACCGGCACCCTGAGTGCCGTACTGGCAGGCAGTGAAATCTTGTACGGTTCCGTCGACGGCGGCACAACCTGGACCAATATCACCAACAAAGTGGCCGGTACCGCCCTCTCCTGGAATGGCACGACGCTGGCTGGCAGCAGTGCCATCGAATTCAAGGTAACCAATGCTGCGGGCACGGATGGCACAACCACTATCCAGACATATGTGCTTGACACCACACTTCCAGTCATAACCATTGGCGGACTGAGCCTCTCAGCGGATACGGGTACCAGTGCCGCCGATTTTATCACCAACACGGCGGCCCAAACCATCACTGGCACCTTGAGTGGGGTATTGATGGCAGGGGATCCCCTGTATGGTTCTGACATTTTGTATGGTTCGGTAAACGGCGGGACCACCTGGATCGATATCACCAACCAGGTGACGGGAACCGCCATCACCTGGAATGGCGCATTCCTTGCTGGCATCAGTGCCATCGAATTCAAGGTAACCGATGCTGCAGGCAATGACGGCCCCGTCGCCACACACGCCTATACACTGGACACATCCAACACCACAACGATCAGCAGTATCCATATTTTGGTAGACGATGGCACCAGTAACAGCGACTTTATCACCAGCGTGGCAGCACAAACCATTACCGGCACTTTGAGTGTCCCCCTGCTGACAGCCGATCCCCAGTATGGTTCAGATGTCTTGTGGGGTTCGGTGGACAACGGCACAACCTGGACCAATATCACCAACAAAGCGGCGGGAACCGCCCTCTCCTGGACTGGGGCAACGCTCTCTGGCAGCAGTGCCATCGTCATCAAGATGATCGATGCGGCTGGCAACAATGGTGCACCCACCATTCAGGCGTATACAGTCGGTGTGCCCACCACAACAACGATCAGCGGGATTCACATCTCGACCGATACCGGCACCAGTGCCACCGACTTTGTCACCAAGATCGCCGCCCAAACCATTACCGGCACCTTGAGTGCCACCCTGACCGGCGGCGACATCCTGTACGGCTCGGTGGACGGTGGCACGAGTTGGACGGACATCACCAACAAGGTGACCGGTACCGCCATCTCCTGGAATGGGACCACCCTCCTCGCTGGCGGCAATGCCATCGAATTCAAGGTCTCCAATGCGGGACTCGATGGTGCGTCCACCACACAGAATTATGTGCTGGACACCACGAACACCACCACCATCACGGGCATTCTTCTTTCAGCGGATACGGCGGCCAATGGTGCCACCAACGCTGACTTCAACACCAAGACGGCAGCGCAAACCATCACCGGCACTTTGAGTACCGCCTTGATGCCCGGCGACATCCTGTATGGTTCAATAGATGGTGGCACCACCTGGATCGATATTACCAACAAGGCAGCCGCTACCGCCATCTCCTGGAATGGGGCGGCTCTTGCTGGCAGCAGTGCCATCCAAATCAAGATGACCGATTTGGCGGGCAATGATAGCGCAGTGACAAATCAGGCATACATCCTGGACCAGGTCGCCCCCACCACCGCGATTGCCAGCATGGCCTTGTCGGCGGATACCGCCGCCAACAACGCCACCAATAGCGATTTTATCACCAAAACGACCGCACAAACCATCAGCGGCACCCTGAATGCCAATCTGGTGGCGGGGGAGACGGTATATGTCTCCCTGAACAATGGGGCAACGTGGGCAGCGGCCACGGCCACGGTGGGCACCAGCACATGGTCCCTGGCCGGTCAGACTTTGGTGGCCAGCAACACACTGGAAGTCAAGGTGACCGACATCGCGGGCAATGATGGCCCGGTGGCCAGTCAGGCCTATGTGCTGGACACCACGGCCC
>JADFYM010000140.1 GCA_015233035.1 Magnetococcales bacterium | reverse complement strand
CAAAAAATATCAGACGCATCAATAATTTACAAAAAAGACCCTGGGCCTCAAATAGAGCACCAAAAGCGGCCATACTACCCTGAAGATGCCGCAGCGTAAACACGCGAACGACGGTTCCAGGGAATCCCATCCAAAAACCGGTCAACAGCCAAGGCCCGATTTGGACACCCCAGGTCAGTACGGGGGTCTATGGTTCCAACAGCGAACTGATCCGCGAGGCGTTACGCGGCTGGATGGAGCGCGAGCAGCGTTTGTTGGCCTTGGATACCGCTATTGCCCGAGGCATGGCCGACAGCGAAACCGGACGGGTAGAGGAACTGGCGACAGTACGTGCAGAATTGCGCAAGCAATTCGCATCATGAAAGTTTTCATCACGAATGCGGCCAAGACCGACCTGGTGGAGATCGGCGCGTTCATCCGTCTGCACAATGCCGCGCGGGCGGCAACCTTCGTCGAGGAACTCCTTGACCGTTGCGCCACACTGGCGGACATGTCCCGCGCCTATCCATTGGTTCCCCGTTGTGAACGTCACGGGTGTATTGCGATTACCTGATCTTCTATCGCGTCGTGGAGGAGATGGTCGAGGTTATCCACGTCGTGCATGGTACGAGAAACTATGATGCTCTGTTGTCTCTCGATGGACAGACAGAAAATTGAAAGGTAAATGCGTCTCTACGAAACGCCCGTTCTCCCAGCACACCCCCGCAACCAGAAGGGTGCAACATTTAATCGTAACAAACCATCACAAAATGCATAACACATTCAGATATAAAACATATTATGGATGCAATGATCGTTAGCAATCGTATCAAATGTTGCAGGGGTTTTTTGCCTGCCCACACACCCAACTACAGGGCAACACGCCCCCTCCTCCGCATAAAAACGACGCACCACCTCCCCGACACCATACAGGAGGCCGCACAAAGCAACAAACGAATCATCCATTGGGCAAGGGAATGGTGCACACAGAGAAATCAAGAGAGGGAATCAAGAAGAGGAACCAGAAAAAAGCCAAGCCGACCAGGAGTTAGAGGGGGGGGGCTCCCGGTCGGCTCGACGGGAAGATACAGGCCAAAAGACCCGCCTCTTCCTTTCCATGCCTGGACGAAAAACAGATTTTCCATCCAGAATAGCGGTGTTGGGAGAAAGGCCAAGCCGACCAGGAGTTAGAGGGGGGGGGCTCCCGGTCGGCTCGACAGGAAGATACAGGTCCGAAAACCCGCCTCTTCCATCCCAATACTGGCACGGAAAGCGATTTTCCGTCCAGAATAGCGGTGTTGAGAGAAAGGCCAAGCCGACCAGGAGTTAGAGGGGGGGTCTCCCGATCGGCTCGGCAGGAAGATACAGGTCCGAAAACCCGCCTCTTCTTTCCCATGCTGGAGCGGAAAGCGAATTTCCGTCCAGAATGACTGCTCTTAAGAGAAGGCCGAGCCAGGCGGGAGTTAGAGGGGGGGTACCCCCGACTGGCTCGGCAAGAAGGTACCGATCAAAGACCCGTACCTCCTTTACTGTAAACCGGAACCCGCAAACCTGCTCCGGCATAATCATTGACTTGGTCCAACCGCCCTGCCCACGAAACCCACTCCGAAGCGACCCCGTGTTGTCTCTTATACAGCAGGTTCCGTGCCATCTTTGAAGGTGCCTGCATGGATCGTCTGAACAACCTGCGCGTGACGTTATCCGGGAATCGCCTGGGTCCGTGCACTCTTGACCGTTGTGTCAACCACCAGGGGCTTTGCCCCTGAACCCCACCAGGGGCTTTGCCCCTGGACCCCACCAGGGGGATGATCCCCCTGGACCCGCAACGCCGCACAGAAACTCATACGGCAGCCGATTCCTGTCTGTCCGATTTTTTGCGCCGCGCCAGCCTCTGGTTGAGGGCCTGCCGGGTAATGCCCAGAATGGAAGCCGCCAGACCCTGATTGCCTTGGCCCACTTTCAAGGCATTGTTCAACAAAAACTCTTCTGCCTCTTTGATGGTGGGTGGCCGCGCGGTGTTGGGCCAGGAAAGAACGATTCCGGTCTGCTGCGTCACATCCAGCACCGCCTCCTCCTCCACATCCTTGCCCTGTTTGGCCTGAATGCTCCCCTTGAAACTCTGTAGCGACAAGACCCCTCGGCGATGTTGGGCCACCGCATCAAAAACCATCGCCCGCAACTCACGAATATTGCCAGGAAACCGATACGTGGACAGCAGAGTGAACAGCTCAGGCGAAGGCGTGGGCGGTTCCTTGCCGACCGACCGGGAAGCCTCCTGCAAAAAATGGCCAACCAATAACGGAATATCCTCTTTCCGCTCGCGCAAAGGGGGCAGATGTACCTGATGCCCCGCCAAACGGTAGAACAGATCCTGCCGAAAATGGCCGCTGATCATCCGTTCCTTGAGCGGTCGGTTGGTGGCCGCCACCACATAAATATCGGCATGTTTGCTGATATCGGAACCCAGCGGGAAATATTTCTTCTCCTGGAGCAGGCGCAACAACTTGACCTGGCTGGTCTCGCTCAAATCGCCAATCTCATCCAGAAACAAGGTGCCCCCATGCGCCTTGGCAATCTGTCCCTCCCGGTTTTGTTCCGCCCCCGTATAAGCCCCCTTGCGGTGACCAAACAGCGTGTCGGAAAAGACCATATCATCCAACCCCGCCACGTTGACCGGCACAAACGTCCCCGTCCGACCGCTCAACGTGTGCATGGCCTCGGCAATCGACTCCTTCCCGACCCCGGTCTCCCCCGTAATCAAGACCGGTTCCCGCGTGGTGGAAATCGCTTCCATATACTGAAAAATGGAACGCATTTTAGGGCTGTTCGTCACAATCCCGGCAAACGCTCCATGCTGTTGCAAGGTATCATTCAACAGATATCCCTTGAGCATATCCACCTGACGACGCAAGGATTGCAACTCCAGGGTTTGCTGCACCGTGGTCAGCAACCGCTCCTTTTCGACCGGCTTGACCAAAAAATCCGATGCCCCCTCCTTCATGCAGGAAACCGCCGTCTTGACATCCTGAACCGCCGTCAAAATAACAACAGGTATATCAGGATAATGCCGTTTAATTTCGCCCAGCAGTTCAAACCCGGACAGATAGGGCATGAACAGATCCAACACCACCATGGCAACCGGATGCTGGGCCAAAAAGGGCATGACATCCCGACCATCCTGCAACGTGGAGACCGGCTCAATGCCCGCTCGACGCAGTAACAGACTGGCTCCCAACAAGACGCCTTGTTCATCATCCACCAGCAAGACATGCGGTGTGGCTGACGGTATGTTGCTCATTGTTTCTCCCCCCCAAAAAAACCGCTGCCCGACCTCTCAAACGGGCGATAGGTGTGGCGCGGCCTCTTCCTCCATGGCCAGCAACCGGATCGATACGGTGGTGCCTGCGCCCAGTTGGGACGCAAAGCTCAACTCTCCCCCATGATTTTCTATAATCCGACTGGAAATAAACAGTCCCAAACCGCTACCCCCTTCCGCCAGCTTGGTCGAGAAAAAAGGCTCCGTCAACCGCTGCAGATGATCCGCCGCAATCCCGCTGCCCTCGTCGGACACGGTCACCAACAGTTTGTCCCACTCCGGCTCCGCCTTCAGGGTCACCAGAATGGCCTCATTCTCCCCGGCAAGAGACTGCAAGGCATTCAGGATAATATTGACAAAAACCTGTTCCAACTGCTGCCGATTGCCCCACACCGGCGGAACCGTGTCCGGCAAGGTCATGATAAAAAGAGGGGTACGCTGGCCAATCTGATTTTTCAACAATTCGGCCACACTGCGGAGGACCTGGATCAGATCCACCCGTTCGGCAACCGCCCATTGTTCCTTGCGGGCGATATATTGCATATTGTTTATAATATTTTTTATCCTCGCCGAATGTTCGGCAACGCCATCGATCAGCGTGGGCAGGGTGTGCCGCATTTCAGTAAAGGGCAAACCGCCGAGAGAAAAGTCGCCATGTGCCCGATAATATTCGTCCAGAATGATGACCACATCCTTCCAGGCCTTGGCCAGAAGGTTGCTGTTGAACAGGATCACATTATTGGGATTATTGACCTCATGCACAATGCCGGCGGCCATCACCCCGACCGTGGCCAGATGGGCATTCTGGAGGGCCTGCTGGCGCAGCGTGTTTTTTTCCACCTCATCCTGTTTGCGTTGGGTGATATCCACAATCACCCCCAACATGGCCCGCTCCTCGGTTTGTCCATCCAGCAGCGTGATGGGATAGGCGCGCCACTCGGCGGGGAAACGGGAATGATCCTTGCGCACCACATCCAACTCGCGCATGCCGCTTTTGTTTTGCGCCGCCAGGGGCAGTAACACCGGCTGGGTATCGGGCGGTACCAGATCCCAGAGTGTGCGCTGGCGCAACTCCTCGGTTACATATCCGGTCATGCGACAAAAAGCGGGGTTGGCGATGAGCACGGTGCCATCCAGACGGGCAATGGCAATCCCATCCACAGACTGTTCGACCACCGCGTGACAGAGACGTTCCTGTTTGCCGCGCTCTCTGAGTGCCTGGTGGTGTTCCTGGCGCAGGCGCAAGACAGAGATCCCATAGGCCAGATTACCGGCCAGCTCTTCCAGCAGGAGAATTTCCTCCTGATCAAAGGCATCGGGCTCCTGGGCATAAATGTTCAGCGAGCCGAACGACCAGTCGTTTTCTTTCAACGGCAACGTGATCTCAGAGAACAGACCGTGGACCATGGCATTGGCGCGCCAGGGCGTAAACTGCGGATCGCGCAGAATATCCCGCACAATTTGCGTTTGACCGGTGCGAATGGCTCGGCCTGTTGGTCCCTGGCCCCTCTCCGTGTCGGCCCAGGACACATTCAAATGTTTGATATAGTCTGGACCAAAACCAAACTGGGCCACCGGATCGACCTGCTTTTGGGCATTCTGGCGCGCATAACCGATCCAGACCAGGCGGTACCCCCCCACATCGACAATCAGGCGGCAAATTTTGTCCAGCAGTTCGGATTCATTGGCAGAGCGGATCAGGGCGGCGTTGCAATCGGAGAGCAAACGCAAGGTACGCTTGGCCCGGATCAGGGTCTGGATGGTATCGGGCATGGGCACGGCAGTATGAACCATTGTTGCCTCTGTCACCGGATGCACTCCAAGATCAACCGGACACAAAGGATCAAGCTGTCTGTTTTTCTTGGATGGTTGTTGCAATTTCCCCCCGGCCACCCGCCTACCGACGGGCAGAATTCATTCTGACGGATATTGACCGGCAAAACAAGTTTTCATACAGTTTGTTCTGCTGCGGCAACGCGCCCAACCGGTTTGTCCAGGCCACAACGCAGGCACCAGGTCTGAATCCGGCAGGTGGCACAGCGCGGCACCCGGGCCAAGCAGACGTGCCGCCCATGCAGCAGCAACCAATGGTGGGCATGGGGTAAAAATTCGGGGGGAACGATCTGCAACAATTCCCGTTCCACAGCCTCCGGGGTTTTGCCCTGGGCCAGACCGGTGCGTCTGGCCACCCGAAAGACGTGGGTATCGACCGCCAGGGTAGGCTGGCCGAAGGCGACATTCAAGACCACATTGGCGGTCTTGCGCCCCACACCAGGCAACCGTTGCAAGTCCTCGCGCTGGTCGGGCACCTGACCGTGAAACTGTTCCAGCAGCAGGCCACTCATGGCCAGGATATGTTTGGCCTTGTTGCGGTACAGGCCGAGGCTGTGGATATGGGTACGCAGGGCCTCCTCGCCCAGTTGCAGCATGGCCTCCGGGGTGTTGGCGACGGCAAACAGGGCATGGGTGACCCGATTGACTCCCACATCGGTGGCCTGGGCCGAAAGAATGACCGCCACCAACAGTTCAAAGGGGGAATGGTACACCAACGCGCTGGCGGGGTGCGGATTGGCCGCCCGCAACGCGGCAAACAGGGCCGGAGGATCCAGGCGGGTCATCGGGACAAACCATACCCGTTTGGGGCCATACTGTTCTGCGGGTCCAGGGGGATCATCCCCCTGGTGGGGTCCAGGGGCAAAGCCCCTGGTGGGGTCCGGGGCAAAGCCCCGCACGCCACACGACGCACTCCGGGATAGATACGATTCAACCCAATCCAGGTATGATTGTTTTTGGTGTTCATTTCATTTTCCACGCAAACCGGTTATTCTCCATGCCGTTCCCTGGGCAGAGAGGCCGCAGGCCATCTTTTCACCCAATGATTCGATCACTACAGCCCGCTATTGAGGGTATACCAAATGTGCACAGCCACGTCTGCGGGTCGTCACCTCGTTGTTGGCATCTCTTCTCTGGCATTGACTCAGGCGGAGGAGCAATTTTTGCATCGGGTACAGCCTGCTGGTGTTATTCTTTTTTCACGCAACATTCAAGACCCGGACCAGGTACAGGCACTGATTGCGTCGGTGCGGGACCGGATTGCGCCCACCTGCACCATTTGGCTGGATCAGGAAGGGGGGCGGGTGCAGCGGTTACGGGATCCCTTTACCCGTTTTCCCAGTCCGTGGCAATGGGCGGTGCGGGCCGAGCGGCAACCGGAGCGGGCCATCGAACTGGCACGCCTGGCGGGTCAGGTCTGCGGCATGGAACTGGCCACCATGGGGATCGGGATCAATTGCGCGCCGGTGTTGGATATTCGCGAACCGGGGGCCAATCCGGTCATTGGCGAACGGGCTTTCGGGGATACGCCGCAAGGGGTGGTGGTACGGGCGGGGGCCTGGCTGGAGGGATTGCAGGCCCAGGGGGTCATGGCGGTGGGCAAACATTTTCCCGGCCACGGGGCGGCCCAGGCGGATTCGCACCAGAGTCTGCCGACCATTACGGGCAGTCGGGCAGAGTTGGAGCAGTGGGAATGGGTGCCGTTCAAGGCCTTGCTGGCGCGTCTGCCCGCCCTGATGACCGCGCATCTGGTGGCCAGTGGCCTGGGAGAGGAACCAGCCACCTGGTCGCGTCTCCTGTTGCAGGATATTTTGCGGCAGGAGTGGGGCTATCAGGGGCTGGTGGTCAGTGACGCCCTGGAGATGGGAGCCTTGAGCGGTCCACTGGCGGAACGGGCCTGTCGGGCGGTGCAGGCAGGCTGTGACATTGTATTGTGTTGTACGGGTCGTCTGGAAGACAATGCGGCCACCCTGGCAGGGGTGACGCAGGCCGTGGACGCGATGACCGGCACACAGAAAGAGCGGCTCGATGAGCGGATCATACAGACCTTGGCCCCCTATTGTCCTGCCCCCGGCGACTGGCGGGCGTTATTGCGCCAGCCGGAATATGGGCGAGCCCGGGAACAACTGGAAGCGGTTGTCGAGGAAAACCGGCAAGCCGACCCCACCGAATCTTTGCATTGACTGACAGGAGAGAGGCATGTCTTACGGAAGTGACCATACCCCCACCGAAATTCGCCAAAAGGGCCAGGAGCGTGCGGTACAGATCACCTGGGATACAGGTGAAGTTTTTTTGTATCCCATGGAATATTTGCGGGTCAAATGTCCCTGTGCTGAATGTTGCGGGCATACGCCGGAACAGGCCAAGCTGGTGGATGGCAAAGAGTTGGTGACCATTCAGGCGATTGTGCCGGTGGGGCACTATGCGGTCAAGTTGCAGTTCAGCGATGCCCATGATTCCGGGGTTTTTTCGTGGTCCACCCTGTTTGATTTGGGGGTGAATCAGGCGTTCTATTGGCAGGCGTATCTCAAGGCCCTGCAAGCGGCCAACAAGCGTCGCCTGCCCGCCGTCATTCCCATTCAGGTGATCTCGTAGCCCTCGGCATCCGCCCCCCTGGCCAGGGATGGCGGGAATCCGGGGAGCGATTGAGGGGGTTTTTTGGCACTGTGCATAAAACCACTTGCCATGCACCAGAATAAGCGGTAAAAGACTCCCACCCGCTTAGATGTCCCCATCGTCTAGTGGCCTAGGACGCTGGCCTCTCACGCCGGCAACACGGGTTCGACTCCCGTTGGGGACGCCATTTATACATTTCAAGACGACTCATAACAGCCAAGAAGCCCGCAAAATTAAGTGTTTGCGGGCTTTTTTGTGTCTGAAGGACTACCGAAGAAACCTGTTGACAGCCAGCAACTTTGCAGGCACGACTGTAGGCATAGACCACCCCAGCCGAAAACGATGCCACTCACAGACACTGCTATTAAACCGTTCAAAAGGTTCGACGGTGGGTGTGCTGGTTCAGCGAAAATCAGACAAACTGCCTTTTCTGATAAGCTACTCCCCGTTCTTTCCCCCCAGATGGATTCAATGCCCGCCGGGCAGGACGCGCACCAAGGTCATGAGAATGCCCGCCATCATGGCCAATTGCGCCAGAGCAAGGCCGACCATCCACTTGATGGTTTCGTTCTTGGCAACCTCGATTTTAGCCTCCATCCTGAGTTCAACCTCTCGGACATCCCCTTTGGTAGCCAATTCCTGAAGCCGGGACTCCTCCATCTTCTGGAATGCACCAGCCATGGCCTTGGCTTGGGCTTCCGCGTGGGCAGAGGGGACACCTGCGGTCTCCAATTCTTTGGCGAAAGCCAATGTGTCAAAGGCAATGGCCGTGCTCATGGCGGGTACTCCTCCCAGAGTGAATATGCCCCATACTGTATCGCACCGGGGGCGAATTGGAAAGAAATTTGTGCCAGATGGGCGCACGAGGGATTGACTGGTATCATCCTGGTGGGGGATCGGATCAATATGCCGACCAGTGACAGGATGACCAGCAGGGCGACGACGACCTTGGTGGAGATGGTGACGACGACCACACAGAGCGGGGCAACCCAGGGCGAATCATCCCCCGAACCCCTTGCCCGCCTCAACCAAGCAGAAAATCATCCCGTATCGCCTGAAAAATCGTCCGGTAATACTCGGCACTGCCATGGAAGCCATCGCCCGAGTCAAAGAGAGCAGACCACCCGCCATGGTCGGCCACCCATTGCCGCGCGTTAAAGACCGTTGCGCCGGTTGTTTGAACATATTCGCATAGCATGGTGTCAAAAGCGGCATAGAGCGGGATCTCTCTTTTTTGCGCAGGAGGATCACTCACCCAAATGACCTGATGACCCATCGCGACAAGACTCCGAACAAGCGTCAAATGCACCGACCTTTCCGACAGCAAATACTGTTTGATATCCATGAAAGAAATCCGCACCCGGGTATGACCATACTTTTTCTCAAGAAAATTCATAAAGTTGTCGCGAAACAAGTGCGAATGCGAGCCGATATTGTTGATAATTTTCAACTTTTTTCTATTCGGTTCCTGACAGACAGGATTGGCCAGCAATAATGTGTCGAACCACCTCTGCCGCGCATCCACCCTAAAGGGGATAAACAACGATGCTGGATCTGGGACAAAGTTGAGCGTATGCCATTCGGTGGCATTCATGATCGCGCCCCCCGCATAGGCCATCCCCCATTTTGCGACCTCTGCGCCCAACATGCCCATATGGGAATCCCCGACCAGCAGGAGGGTAGTCTCGCCAGCCGACTCCGCAACCTCTTTCTTACTCCATTGTTCCAGGATAATGTCTTCGCAGATCTCGTCATCTGCGGGAAGAGGCTGTGCAGGACGAGGCGGGTCGTGCGCAACCACCACGCTGATCTGCGCATCGGGTGAGGCGGGTCTGGCCCCAATGGCCGCCATGAAATGGTCCATGACAAACAAGACACCCGCCTCCGTGACCGAGCGCAGATTGGCAGCATAAAACTGCCCTTTGAATGGCGGGGCCGCAATCAACTCATAGGATGGAAAATAGTCCACATCGGCCTGGGTGTCGGCCAAAAAGCCAGCCGCCGCCCGCAAGACAGATTTTGAATAGGTGGTGGCCGTCAGGATATGATTCCCGGAGGCGGTGGCCGTCAGCGGCACCGGGGAGACGGTCAACAAAAACCGTACCTTCGGGTTGAGGGCGCGGATGGCAGCAAAGGTTCTGGTCAGAGCGGCCACACTCTCATCATAGGTATAATTATGGAAGCGATGGGTTCCCGGCAAAAAATGGCCCTGAATCGTGCCGGGGCACACCGGATAGACATATCCATCGCGATGCTGCCAAGCCTCCGTCAGTCCGAGGGTGAAGACAAAAATATCGACTTGACGCAAAACGGCCCTGATCGAGGCACACGTGTGCGCCCTGGCCAGCCACATCTCCTCCTTGCTGGCAAACCCATCGGGGGGAATATTGGGCCGCAGTGGATCAAAATAGCGGTTGCCGTCGTAAAACACCTCATCACCCACCACCTGCTTGCCTAACGCCAAGTTGATCCATTGTTCCAGCAGTGCCGGGGTGTAAATATTGCCGGTACGAAACGAAAAGACCCCATAGCCCTGCTCCCGGCGTTGTTCGACGGGCAGGTCCGCCGGGGCGGGTTCGCTGTCGAGCCAGGAAAAACCGGCCTCTATAAGGTGCCTGCTGATATGTTGGGCAAAGCAGGAGCCAACCGTAATGACTCTGTGCGCCGTGGTCATGGGAAATTTGGGTACCCATAGATCCCGAACACCCCCTCCTCCCGTATCGCCCACCATCGACTTCCAAAATCGGTTGGCTGGCAACGTCTTGTATGGGTGATCCGATGTAGCGATTCGATCGTTCATGACACGTCATTATACCTCCCGTAGCCGCACCTTAGACCAAAGCAGTTTACCGAAACCGTTCCAGGATGTCATGCAATAGTTTAGGGAGGGCTGGAGAGATCCCCCCCGGTGGGGTTGGACTGAACGGCTGCGCCGTAGCTGTGGTTTAACTCTGGCTCCTCCATCTACTCCTATCGTCTCGCTGGCCGATGGGTTACTTTGCTTTCCCCCCTTGATCCCTGTCTGAGCTATACTCCCT
>JADFYM010000013.1:7124-29139 GCA_015233035.1 Magnetococcales bacterium | reverse complement strand
CTTTTTTTTTAATCATTATAAAGGTCTAAACCGAGCCCACCACGGGATGCGTAGTTTTTTGAACGTCATTCCCGCGCAGGCGGGAATCCAGGTGGTACATGCGAAACCTGGATCCCCGCTTTCGCGGGGATGACGGAAACTACGCATTCCGAAACAGGTGCGGTTTAAGAAAAGCTGTGTTCGTCCCCTGGAAACAATCCGGTACGCACCTCGTCCACAAAACGACCCACCGCCTGGTGGACGGTATTCTCCGGCAAATAGCGTTTGACAAAACGAGGCACCACCGCATCATACAGGCCCAGCAGATCATGCATCACCAACACCTGACCATCGCACTGCCGACCGGCCCCAATGCCAATGGTCGGGATCGTCAATCGCTCGGTAATACGTTGGGCCAGGGCGGCGGGTATCCCCTCCAGCACCACGGCAAAGGCTCCCGCCTCGGCCACCGCACAGGCATCCGCCATGACCCGTTCGGCATCCGCTCCCCGTCCCTGCACCTTGAAACCGCCGAAAGTATGAATCGATTGGGGCGTCAACCCGACATGACCCAGCACCGGAACCTGGTGTTCGCACAAAAACCGAATGGTTTCCTGCATGTGCACCCCTCCTTCCAGCTTGACGGCCTGGCAACCTGTCTCTTTCAGAACGCGGGCCGCCACATCCATGACCGCCACGCCCCCCCCATGACAGACGCCAAAGGGCAGATCACACACCACCATGGCCCGACTGGCTCCCCGCACCACCGCTGTCGTGTGGTAGATCATGTGCTCCAGCGTCACCGGCAAGGTGGTGCTGTGTCCCTGGATCACCATACCCAGGGAATCCCCGACCAGCAACAGATCGACCCCGGCCTTGTCCAGCAGACGGGCGAAGGAAAAATCATACGCAGTGACAGAAACAATCCGCACGTGCTCCCGTTTCATGCGCTGCAAACCGGGAACAGTCACCGGCACCACAGGAACAGCCACAGGAACCACAGGAACAGCCGAAGGGGAAGGAACACTATGGGTTGATTTAGACAAAATGACACTCTTTAATCCTGTGTTGTCCCGGTCCACCGCTCAAGGGTCGATCCAGGCAATCGTTAAGCCGATCCTGCTGGCAAGAACCGGCAGGCGGGGAAAGCGGGTGCCGTCACAATGAGCAACCAGGTCACCGCTTTCTTGACGAAAGTCGGTGCCACATTGCGGCAACCGTTCCACTCGGGCAGTATCATCCACTTCCTGAAGCAGGGTGTCAACCGTTTTACCGAAGCGGGGATGGACAAAATCAGGCGCGATGTCGGCCAAAGGACGCAATACAAAGCGGCGTTGGTGCAGACGGGGGTGGGGCAATTGCAACAGACGGCAACGGACAACCCGGTCTCCGCAAAAGAGCAGATCCAGATCCAGACGGCGAGGGCCCCAGCGTTTTTCCCGGCGGCGATTGCGGCCAAAACGGGCCTCCACCCGATGCAGCAACCGCAACAGAGCTTGCGGCCCCAGGCGACTCTCCACCCCCACCACGCCGTTGATGTACCAGGATTGCCGCACCGGTCCAACCGGTTCCGTGCGATACCAGGGGGACAAGACCACCACCCGCAGGCAGGGATGCCCCCGCAAGCGCGCGACAGCCCGGCGGCAGAGGGAGAGGGCTCGGCCCCGATTGGAGCCTATGCCAATCCAGGAGAGTGTATGGGGCGAAACCAAACCGGCTGGGGACAAAGCGGCCCTGCGCATCGTGGCAGCCACCAGGGGCTTCGCCCCTGGATCCGCCATGATCAGACGTCCACCTTGACGTGCCAAGGCTCAAACCGCACCCCATACAGGTTGTCTCGCGGATACCGCAGACTCAGAAAGCCCATTTCGTGCAGCCGTTTGAAAACATCGGACTCGACAAATTTTTCGGTAAAGTTGCTCTGTCCATACCCCACCTGCCCCACATCAAAGTCGCTGATGCCATGGTAGGAATAACCAGGCGGAGCCAGAGAACGGGAGGCACGGGAAAGGTTGCCATTCCCCTCATGAATCTTGCTCAAAAACAGCATGAACTGCTTGACCACACTGCGAACCCCGGAGGTCAGCACGAGCCTGTCCCCCAGCTTGTGGCGCAGCATGGTGTAGACTTCCAATGGCTTGCCCCGATAGAGATGGTTGCCATTGTCCGGTATTTTGACCACCTCGCCCTTGTCAATCTGATCGGTCAGATTTTTTAACGGTTTTTCGCCAAAAAAACCGTACAGCATGGCGCGTTCGTAAAAAATTTGCTCCAGAAAATCCAGCTCTTCGGAGGTAAAGGGGCCCACCTCGGTGTGCATTTTGGCAATATGCACCGCCTCGTCGAAGCTCAGCAGATAAAAATTACCAAACCCCACAATCTTTTGCACCCGATCCAGACGCACCAGGGAAGACTGGAGCAGATCAAACCGCTTGGCATCCAGAAAGACATCCCCCTCGTGGGTCGAGTTGAAGGCACGCAGTTTGGACAGGTAAGCGTTCAATTCGTTGCCGCGCAGCTTGGGCGGCAATTCCGGCACAGACGACGCCCGCCCATCTGCTCCCACGGGTTCGTCCGTTCCAGGTCTCAATCCAGCCACGGCCTGGGACGCCATGCCAGCCCCCAACAGACAAACTGGAGCCGCACCAACGGCCAACCGGGCGAGGGAACAAACAAAATCTCGTCTTTTCATGTTGTTACACCCATCCCGAATGCGAAAAGACTCCACCAAATCCAACCATCCTGATCTTCCCCACGCATTAATTGCGAACGCAAAACCTGATAAGGAATTGACGACGTTCCCCCATGTGCAGTAAAAGCTAAGACCAACTCTATCACACCAGGGGAAAAATAGCCAACGCCATTATTCTCGGCAGGCAAAAGCGACGCTCTCTCTTCACCGTTAACGCCATTCAACCGAAATCCCGATCAAAATCCATGCCCATGATTCCCTGCGGAGAAAACAATCCCCTTTTTCGTGTACATGCGACACGATTGGCACTGACAGCAATACGGATACTGTTGCTGTGGATCGGTTGGGTGGCCTGTTCCCCCGGCACGGCAACCGCCGACCCACCCCTCTCGTTTCAGGACGAGGTACAGGAACTGGTCAAAGAGGCCGCCAGTCAGTCCACGGTGGTGCCCGATGCTGTCAAAAAAGGGGGCGAAAAAAAATCCCCTGTCTCAGTCCAGGAAGGCTGTCTCAAGATTGGTGCCAAATTGAGCAGCGTGGGTCACGAAGAGTGCATGGCCAGTGGCCTGCGGTTGACCGGCAGTCAGTCGGTCGAAGGTTTTCCCATTTTATTGAAGGACTTTACGCCACCCGCCCGCCAGGGGCCCCCGACTGACCCATCCGCCCCCCAGACCCAGCCCGTACAGGCCCGCATCCTGCTGATCGGCGGGGTGCATGGCGATGAATACTCTTCAATCAGTATTGTGTTTAAATGGATAAAAATACTGGAAAAAACTTATTCCGGGCCGTTTCAGTGGCACATTGTGCCACTGGTCAATCCTGACGGTTTGTTACAAACCAAATCGACCCGTACCAATGCCCATGGTGTTGACCTGAATCGCAACTTTCCCACCCGTGACTGGAAAGAGGATAGTGCCGACTATTGGGTGCGGCGCACGGGCAAGGATCCGCGCCGCTTCCCCGGCAAATCGCCCCTGAGTGAACCGGAAACGAGTTGGCTGTTCGATGAGATTAAAAATTTTCAACCGAACGTCATAGTTTCGATACATGCCCCGTTTGGTCTACTGGACTTTGACGGTCCTCCCACCACACCACCGGAGCGGTTGGGCAATATTTATCTGTCCCTGCTGGGCACTTATCCCGGTTCGCTGGGGCGTTATGCGGTGGAAAGTTTAAAAATTCCAATTATTACCATTGAGTTGCCCCATGCTGGCGTCATGCCCTCCGCCACCGAAACAGAAACCATCTGGTCAGACCTGATCGGTTGGATACGCGGCCATGTCTTTGACCACGCGCACCGGACGGAACCAGCCGAACCCGCCAGCCAACCGGCCCCGGTCGAGGAGCACCCCCCGGCGGCCATTCCGGCCCCCGCCGTGGGACAATCCCGACCGGCCACGCCCTTGCCCCTGGCGAGCCAACCCGTGCCCACAACGAGCCAGCCCTTGCCCCTGGCGAACCAACCCGCACCCACCCAACCTGCGCCCACGGCGGGCCAACCCGCGCCCTTGCCCGCTGCAGGTCAGCCCTTACCCGGAGCGGGCCAACCCACAGCAACCGCCCCCGCCAAACAGGTCGGCAAGGCCAAAGCGGGCAAGGCCAAAGCGGGCAAACCCAAGGCGGGCAAGACCAAGACAAACAAGCCCAAGGCAGGCAAACCCAAGGCGGGTAAACCCAAACAGGTCAATCGCCCCCAACCCAAACCCGCCCCCCCCACGCCAGAAAAGAGAGAGGAGACCCCCTCGTGAATCCCCTGCTGCGGCAATTGCACCCTTATCCATTTGAAAAATTGGCCGATTTGCTGGCACCCGCCAGGCGGTTGCAGGCAGAAGGCGAACCTTTTGCCTCCCCGGCGTATCGCCATGCGCCCATCAACCTCTCCATTGGCGAACCCAAACATGCCGTGCCCCCCTTCATCCGGCAGGTCATGGCGGACGCTTTGGACGATATTGGAGTCTATCCCACCACCCGTGGCGAACAGGGCCTGCGACGCGCCATGGCCACCTGGCTGGAGGGCCGGTTTCAATTGGGCCAGGGGCGAGTGGACCCGGAACGCCATCTGCTGCCCGTCAACGGCACCCGCGAGGCACTCTTTTCCATCGCCCAGGCTGTCATCGACGCCCGTGGCCTGGCCAAGCCAGCGGTGCTCATGCCCAACCCCTTCTACCAGATTTATGAGGGTGCCACCTTCATGGCCGGGGGAGAGCCCATTTATGTCACCTGTACGGCCGCCAATGGCTTCATACCGGACTATCAGGCGGTGCCAGCCGCCGTGCTGGAACGCACCGCTTTGCTCTATCTCTGCTCACCCAGCAATCCCACCGGGGCCGTCTTTTCCCTGGAGGCATTGATGCGCCTCATTGAATTGGCCCATCGCCACCAGTTTGTGCTGGCAGCCGATGAATGTTATTCAGAAATCTGGTATGATCAGCCACCACCGGGGCTGTTGCAAGCGGCACAACATCTGGGATTGGACCAATTTGAGCAATGCCTCGTCTTCCACTCCCTCTCCAAACGATCCAACATGCCCGGTGCCCGTTCCGGTTTTGTCGCCGGCGATCCCAAACTGCTGGAACATTATTTTCGTCTGCGCACCTATACCGGTTGTGCCACACCCCGCTTTATCCAACAGGCGGCCACTGCGGCCTGGAGCGATGAGAGCCACGTCCAGGAAAATCAGGTCATCTATCGCCAAAAACTGGAAGATGCCATCACCATTTTAGGCCCCGTGCTGCCCGTGACACGACCGGATGCCGGGTTTTATTTGTGGCTACAGGTGCCTGGGGGGGGAGAGTCCTTTGCGCGCCGTCTGTATGAACGATATCATGTCACGGTGTTGCCGGGAGCTTATTTGGGTCGTCCCGACGCTGCCGGGAACAATCCCGGCGCACCCTATGTCCGTATCGCCCTGGTGGCCTCCGTGGCGGAAAACCGCGAAGCCATGTTGCGTATTGCGCAGTGTGCCGTTGAAACGTGAGCGTCTGTGTGCTCCCTGCTGGGGGAGGGCGGTGAACCGCCCCCCCCAGACCCCCCCCACCCTTTTTTTTTAATTATTTTAAGATCAAGGGGGTCCGGGGGGGATTATCCCCCCCGGTGGGGTCCAGGGGCAAAGCCCCTGGTGGCCGCACATGTTATTGCATAACCCCCTCTCCAACCCGAACAAAGGACTGGCCATGCCCACCACCAGAACGATCATTGAACAAGCCTGGGAAGAACGCAACACCATCACCCCCCAGAGCGACACCCGCCTCCACCAGGCGGTGGCGGACACCCTGGCGGCCCTGGATGCCGGAGAATTGCGGGTAGCCGAACCGGCTCCAGACCATCCCGATGCAACACACGGTTGGATGGTCCATCAATGGCTCAAAAAAGCGGTTTTGCTCTCTTTCAAACTGAGTGAAAACCGGGTCATTGCACAAGGCGAGGGGCTGTATTACGACAAGGTGCCGCTCAAGTTTCAGGGTTGGGATGCGGCCCGGTTTCACCAGGCGGGCATTCGCGTCGTCCCGCCCGCCACCGCCCGCCTTGGCAGTCATATTGCCCCCGGAGTCATTCTGATGCCCTCTTTTATCAATATTGGTGCCTATGTGGGCGCAGGCACCATGGTGGACACCTGGGCCACGGTGGGCTCCTGCGCTCAAATCGGTCGGCGGGTGCATCTGTCCGGCGGGGCGGGCATTGGCGGTGTGTTGGAACCCGTGCAGGCCAATCCGGTCATTATTGAAGATGACTGTTTTATCGGGGCGCGGGCCGAAGTGGCGGAGGGGGTGGTGGTCGGAACCGGCTCGGTGCTCTCCATGGGTGTCTATCTGGGTCGCTCCACCCGCATCATCGACCGCAACACGGGAGCGGTCCATATGGGTTATGTCCCCCCCTACTCGGTTGTCGTCTCCGGCACCCAGCCCGGCAAGCCTCTGCCCGACGGCTCTCCTGGGCCTCATCTCTATTGCGCCGTGATCGTCAAAACGGTGGATGCGCAAACCCGCTCCAAGACGGCGATCAATGACTTGTTGCGGGAATAAGAGCGTGGCCAACCAAGGGGATGATGTGTTTCTGTAGCGTTACAGAAACAAGACGCATCCGTTACAGAATCGGGTGGTTGCACCATAACCACCCACACCCGGAGGAACCATGAACCATAAAACAGTATCCCTCATCATCGGCCTGTTGTTCATGCCCACCTTTGCCCTGGCGGAGATGATTGGCAGTGTCAACACCAATTTTCATCTCCTCAGCCGCGACGATGATATTGTGATCGAGGCCTTTGACGATCCACAAGTGGAAGGGGTCACCTGTCATTTGAGCCGGGCCAGAAAGGGGGGCGTCAAGGGCCAGTTGGGACTGGCCGAAGACACCTCGGACGCCTCTATTGCCTGCCGACAAATTGGTCCCATCAAATTTGACGAGCACATGAAGGACAAAGAGACCGTCTTCACGCAAAAGACCAGCCTGCTGTTCAAAACCATGCAAGTGGTTCGCTTCATAGACAAAAAACGGCAGGTGCTGATTTATCTGGTCTACAGCGACAAGCTGATTGACGGCAGTCCCAAAAACAGTATCAGTACGGTGCCCATCATGCCGTGGAACAAATGACCATCGCGATGGTCTGAGGTTGTTTTCGGGGAGGCCCATTTTGAAGGAATGACGGTCAATGGCTGACGAGAAGATCATAACCAATCCGTTGCAAGCGGGAGAATATCCCCTCTCTGATCCGGCCATATTGCACGAGATGCGGATCATGCGTGAGATCAAGCTGCCTGGTTCCGAAGCGATCCTGGTACCCCGCTATCTCCCGATCACCAAAAAACTGATTGGGATGCTGCGCGCACATGGGATCGAGACGCTGTTTGCCGAGCCCGTCGAGGGCAAATCGGTGGCGGCGTCGATGACCTACATGGAACACATGTTCCAGACGATTGACCAGATTGTGCGAGAGAGTGTGGGCAATCTGGAAGAAATGGCCACCTCCTTCCGCTATCGACGGGATCAGGAGGCTCTGGAGCGTTTGGTACGGGATAATCTGCGCGAGGTCCAGGATCTTTTCCGCTCGGACCCGGTGGAAAAACTGGTGGCACTGACCCGGCACCACAATGGGACGGCGCGCCACAGCATTATAGCCAGCTTTCACATGATGGCCCTGGGACGCGAATTGGGCTGGTCAGACGATAAAATTGTCCGGGCTGCCATGGCCGTTTTCAACCATGATGTCGGCAAGACCAGGATAAAACTGGAAACCCTGAACTGGCCGGGCCGTCTGAACCATGAAAAGTGGAAAGAGATCCAGCAGCACACCCTGTTCGGCGGTCTTTTGTTGCGCCAGCCCGGAGAGCCACCGGATCTGCTGGTATTGGTGGCCCTGCTGCACCACGAGTGGTATGCCTCCGTCGAAGGCAAAGGGTATGGCGGCGCATCACTGTTCGAGGCGTATCTCAAGGAAACGTGCCAGTGGGACATGCGGCGCATCATTGCCGATCTGGACCCGGATGATTTGGACATCATCCAGGCCACTGCGCTGGTCGATATGGTCTCCGCTTTGGAGGAACAGCGTTCCTACAAGCGGGAACTGGATTCGGTCAAAGTGATGATCATCATGAATTCCGATGCAAAATTGGGCCATTTTGACCCGAAGCACTATGCCACCTGGCACCGGCTTTACCAACGACAATATCCCAATCTACTGCCTGTGGGACGACGGGTGGCCTTGCCCAGGGAAAAGGAGCAGCGCATTTTTCTGCCTCTGCCCGCCAAGAAAGTCCCCCCCCTGCCCTTGTTGACCTACTATGAGTTGGAGACCCTGGGCTTTCTGCCCGTTTTGCAAAATGTCGGCATGGACGTGGAACGCATCCGCCGACGGGGTGGTTTGCTGCTCAAGGTCGTGGAACAAATCAAGCAGGAGAAGAGTTTAAGCTTTGACTGTTCGCCCAGGGCACTGGAAGCTGCGGGCATCACCCTGCTCAAGAATCGCATCATTCCCGAGGAGCAGGTCATTGAACTGGAGGCCTGGCGGGAATGGCTGACTCTGGACGATTTGGAGCGATGTGATCTGCTGCCCCTGGTGCAGATCCGTCATTTTGATCTGACGCTCATTCGCAAGGAGGGCGGCATTGCGCCGGACCGGTTGACCAAACGCGGCATTCGGATACCGGAAGCCAAATTGAATCGTCTGGGCATCGTGTTGCTCAAACCGTGGACCATCCGCTTACCGGCCAGCGAAAACCGGTTGACCTTGGATGACCTGGAAAAACTCGGTATTGGCGAGGCACAACTCAAAAAGGCCGGATGTCTGGAACATGTGCAGCGGGTCAAGAGTGTACCCGTGCCGTGGTTGACAGAGCGCGGCATCGCCTGCTCCGGGGTGGAGATGGCCAAGAGCGGCATCGATCCCATTCGCAAGGTGTTTTATGACATTCTGGTGACACAGGAGATCAACTCGACACGCGCCAGGCTGGTCCTGTTGCGCGAAGGGGATGAGTTAAAAATGTTGGAGGCTGCCAACGCACGCAACGAGTTGGATCCCATTCAAGACCACCTGTTCAACCGGATTGGCGAAGTGGTGATGGATTTTGCCGATTTGGTGGCCCTGCCTGATTTGCGTCATTGCCGCATGGGAGACCAGTGGGGTCCCCATGCCACCCGGTAGAGGGAACAGAGACCGCGCTCTTTTTGACATCACGGTTTTGTCCGTTTGCGCCCGCTTTTGGGCGGACTGGGCGGTGTTTTGGCAACCGGGGGGACAACTTTTTCTTGCCGATATTTCGGCAACAGCAGTTGATCGATAATCGCCTCCACCAGATCCCCGCGCGCACCGCGCTCGAAAAGCCGTTTCTGCACCTCTCTGGCGGATACCCCCTGACGCAATTGCGCCAGCACAAACCCAACAACGGCCAGGAGACCCTGCGTCAAATCCACCGACATGCCACGACCAACCAGTTCCTTCCCGATAGCCTGGAAGGAGGCCCCTTGCAGCAGTTGTGACGCCGCAAAATCAACAGCGATCAGAATAATTCTCTGTTCTTCTTTTGTTGTCATGATCCGGTCCTTCGCCAAAAAACAGCCAAAACAAAATCGATACGGACGGTCGCGGGCCCCGCAAACAGGTACACGGCCCCGACCTCTGCCGCGAATTCTGCACAGAAAAGCCCCTGTTTGACAAGGGCTGGTCGGGCCAAAGCCATGCCTCGAACCGCTTTCCCCCGCCCAGTATGGAAAGAGACAATCCATTGCAGCATCGCGTGTCCAGGAATTTTCCATGCGATTGTCCCGGCCTGCCTCTGCCAACTCTTGACGATCCTCCTCCAAGGACGCAGCATGGCGTGGACGGATCGCGTTGTGCATGAATTGCGGGTCCAGGGGGATCATCCCCCTGGTGGGGTCCAGGGGCAAAGCCCCTGGTGGGGTCCAGGGGCAAAGCCCCTGGTGGGGTTCGGGGCAAAGCCCCGTTGGACAAACAGATGATTCAGCCCCTAAGGGGATAACCGCCCGTCTATCAATTTGTCATCAATGGTTTAACAATTCAAACCACGAGGATTTTTCGTGCTAAAAATAGTGATTTTCATTGGTCTGTTTCTGTACTCAGAAATATATGTCATCGGCATGGTCATGGACGAGCTGGGCGTCTGGACAACCGTGTTGCTCCTGGTGTTGACGGCATTGGTGGGCAGTCAGTTGGCCAAACGGGCGGGCGTAGCCACTTTGCAGACTGTGGCCAACAAAATGCGGGAAGGTGCGCCTGTTGGCCGGATTTTCGCAGAAGGCGGGATATTGATGGGGACATTTTTTCTGTTTATTTTTCCTGGATTTATCTCTGACGTACTGGCCGTACTGCTGCTGTTCCCCCCCGTGCGGAGAGGAGTGACCACACTCCTGATTCGTGCCTTTCGCTCCGATCCTGCGCAGACTCACTATGCCAGTGCGGAAAATACCATCATCGAGGGCGAGGCCACCCGGGAAGCCGAACCGACCCTCCTGCATTTGCCACCGCCTGACAACAAGCCCCAACGATAACCATCACAGTGGATGGGAGGCAAAAACGGGGCTTCGCCCCGAACCCCACCAGGGGCTTTGCCCCTGGACCCCACCAGGGGGATAATCCCCCTGGACCCCTGGCAGCATAAAAATATCCCATCCAGAGGTCACCCCCCTGGATGGGATTTATCGCATACGGATCAATCTTCCCAGTTGGAATATTTGCTGCAGATCTTGCTGAGTTTCGCGCCCGCTTCCGTTTCAGAAAATTTGGCCAAACCGCCTCTGAAATTGTCCGGTGTTTCATTCCACAAACAGGTGCAAAAAGCTTCTGCCTTCGTCTGGCCCGCAATGGGACTCAGATCCCCACCACCACCCCACTTGTTCATAGAATAAACCTTGCATGCCTTGTACTGGCCATCACCCGCAGGAACAGAATTATACTCATCAGCCGCCAACAGGCTGCCACTCTGGAGCAACAGGGCCAGCACAAACAAACCACCTTTGATTGTTTTCATGGAACATATCCTTCGTCGTTGAAGAAAAAAATAGACACAACACACCTGCACAAACGCCTGATTCACACGCATTTTTTGACAGAAATCAAATTATTTGTCAACAGCAAAATGCGCGACTGAACTCTTTTTCTGCCGCTGCCAGCCACTTGATCACCCACGAGGCCCCTCTTGCCCGCCTCCAGGCTGGCCCAGGTCTGGGAAAACATGACGTGCTCGCCTGGGGATCAACAGTAACAACCAGTTGCCCCCCTGGCAACATCAGCAAAGAGCGCAGATTCTACCAGACACAAACCCACTCTGTAAAAGAAAAATAATTCCCTGTCGATAACATTTCCCCAACCAACACACTCTTTTTGCCCCCCATCACGGGTACTCTCTTGCTGTTTGGCCCATCATTTGCTTGCCATTCTATAACGCAACACAGAACGGCAACACTTTGATGGCATGTACCGTAACCCATGAGATCTGTCTGTCGAGAGGAGAGACGATATGTTCAACAAAAGAAATGCGCTTTTTGGTTCCACCCGCATCGTGGCAAAAGAGATGAATGGTCGGTATCGGCTGGTGTACGAAGGCACCGGCAACCTGTTCTTGAATCTGATGGGTGGCCCGGTGGACGGCGGCGGATACGGCACGGAATACGAGGCCACCGGTCACGCCAACCGGGTCAATGCCCGCCTGCAAGTGGTCCTGAAAATGGGCGGCGTCAAACCGGGCATCCTCAACGCCCGCGCCCTCGCCCTGGTACTCTGAGCGGTCAACCCACCGTTTTGTTGACGCGATACACATATGCCAGCACCTCGGCCACCGCCTTGTACAGCGGGAGCGGAATGGTGTCACCAACAGGTACCTTGCTGAGCAAATTGACCAGATCGGGGTCTTCCATCAGGGTGACCCCCGTCTCTTGCGCCCGCTTGATGATGGCATCGGCAATCCGGCCCTGTCCCGAGGCGGTCACCCGTGGTGCCGCATCCTGACTCTGACGGTACCGCAAGGCCACCGCCTGGCGCAGTTGGGCATCGGCGTTCGCATCCATTCTTCAAGCCTCCACAGAAAATCGGCTGGCCATTCCCAACGCCTGCATCCTTTGTTCCTTCAACTCCCCCGGCAACAGCCGGGTCAAATCCAGCCCATGCAGCGGCAATTCCGCCGCCAACAGAGCGATACGCAATTCGCCAATACGTCGACGCAGAGCGGTCAAGGCCCCCTCCTCCTCGGCGGCAATCCGCACCGAACACCTATCATCGGCATACATCAGCCGCGCCTGTATCGCCCCCAGATTGGTCATATTCAACGACAGCAATATCGTGGTCAGGGTGACCTCCCGGGCGGGTTGCTCGGCATCGGCTTCCTGCTCCTCGCGGCGGCGTTTTTTGTACCAGATGGCCTCGCCCATCCCCCCCTCCATCAGCCAAAACAGCCGATACCCCAGCAATTGATTGCCATCCAGAGAAAAGGTCGTGCGCGGCAAAATCTCCTGCATGGCCAATAAATCGCCCAGCCGATGCAACATGTTGCGAACGGCATTGGCATCCTGGGCGGCATCGCTCCCGGCCGAACTCGGCCCACCCCCCTCCCGCTCCGCCAGCAACAACTCGACCTCGCCATGACGCAACTGCTGAATCATGGTGCGCACATCCTGACGGGAACCCGTCTCCAACAATTGCACCAGATCAGACAACTCGCCCGCCAACAACCCCTGGACCGAAATGGTGGGCAGACTGTTTTGCAACAAGGCCAGATTGCCCTCGGCCAGACCAGACCAACGCAACAGGTTGGCAAAAATATCGGGCGCACGGACCAGACTTTGTTCCGCCGAGACCGCCAACTGGGCCGCTGTCTGGGACGAACTGGCCACCAAACGGAATGCCAGTTCGGGCGACAGGCGCAACACCTCCACCTGCACCGGTTCGCCCAGGGTCAGGGCCGGACTCCGCACAAAGGAAAAACCACTGCCATCGGGAAAACGCACCACCCCGCGCCCCGCACTGTCTATCTGGGTGACACGCCCGGTCAACAGATCCCCCACATTCAGGGTGCCCGTCGGCGCAGGAGCCGCTGCGGTCGGCCCCCCTTTGACCGGGAGTAACAAACCAGAAATAATCATGGGCAAATTCCACTGGCCAAAACGAGGATCAAAACCGCATCACTCCATATCCAAGTTGCGGTAATCGTTGCCATAACCCTGTTCCTGTTGCCGATAAAGTTCTGGATTCTGGCGGGGAATGCGCTTGAGCAGACGGACCTCTTCCTCGGTAAGCCCCGTTTCGGCAATCACCCGTTCCTCGTTCACCCCATTGGAAAGCAGCAACTGGGCCTCCCGATAGGTACTCTCCCGCGAACGGTTTTCGGTGGGATGAATCGAGGTTCGCCCCCCCATGTCATGGGTGGGACGGTTCAAAAAACGCATCTCTTTTTGAATGGCCTGCAACTCCCCCTGCAACCGCTCACCCACCATGCGGGTTTGAATGCCCAGTTGCACCTCTATGATGGCCAACTGCCGCCGGATCATCTCGGCATAGGCGCGATGGTCGGAGTTGGGATCGGTCTGTTGTTCCTGAAGGTTGTCGTGATATTCCTTCATTTCGTTGCGTATCCGCCGCAACTGCGAAAAGACAACCACCAGGCCCATGTACAGCACCGCAAAACAGACCACAATCAGCAGGTTCCAATAATTCATGATTTCATTTCCGGTTGGCAAAATGACGAATTCGTCCCCGCATGCGCAAAGCCGCTTTGCTGTGCAATTGGGAAATGCGGGACTCGGTCAGCCCCAACACTTCGCCAATTTCACTCATGGTCAACTCTTCAAAATAATAGAGCGTCACGACCAGTCGCTCCTTTTCCGGCAAATCCTGAATGGCCTGGCTGATGGCCAGACGCAACTGCTGCAAGCCAATCGACTCCACCGGGTCCACCCAGTTGGGATCGGCCATCAGATCCATGGCATCCCACTCCTCATCTTCCAGGGAGGGACGCAAATCATCAAACGAAAGAATGGAAATGCCACGCACGGCATCCAGATTCTGGTAAAATTCTGTCAGGGGAATCCCCATGTGGGCCGCCACATCCGCATCATCTGCCGGACGCCCCAACTCCCCTTCCAGTTGAAAATAAATCTCCTGAATGTGCGACGCCACCTGCCGTACCGCCCGAGGCACCCAATCGACGGCGCGCAATTCGTCCAGAATCGCCCCGCGAATCCGAAAATCCGCATAGGTCTGAAATTTGATGCCACGCTGGGGATCAAATTTGGAAACCGCATCAATCAAGCCCAGAATACCCACCTGCACCAGATCATCCATATCCACGGATTGCGGCAAGCGGACCGCAATGCGACTGGCAATATATTTGACCATGGGGGCATATTTCAAAATCAGCTCGTCCCGGGTCATGCCGTTCCAGGCATCTGAAATCTCTTTATTCTTGTCCGACACCGAACTGGGCATGAACGGTAACCTCTGGTTTGGTTGATCGCAGCCGACACGTCTGGAGACAGGCTTAAGTGACTGATTGACTGGCAGCACCGTTTCGGTCGTTGGGGGCTTTGCCCCCAGCCCCACCAGGGGCTTTGCCCCTGGACCCCACCAGGGGGATGATCCCCCTGGACCCCCAATCAATAAAAAGAAAGGGGGGGAAAGAGCGGCGGGGGCAGGCCGAAAGGAGAATCAGGGTCTACAGGTTCGACGGCAGCCGGGTTTCCGCTTTCCGAATGGAATCTTCCAACAGACGCCGCCAGAAAAAGACCATCCGACCATCATCCTGCCGCTTTTGTTGCAGGATGCGAATCAAATTTTCTGACAGTTGCTGAAAAGCCACCGAAGAGGGTGCATTGGGAAACATTTCCGAGACCGTTTTGCGTTGCCGGACGGCCTGGACGAGCAGCACATCGTCCGGGATAAAACCGGCATAGTTCAAGCCAATGTTGAGATATTTTTCCGCCACCCGGGAAAGTGTCCGGTAAACCTCCTTGGCTTCGAGATTGTTCTTGACCTGATTGACCACCAGATCAAAATGCGACACTCGATGATTATTGAACATCACCTTCATCAGGGCATAGGCATCGGTCACACTGGCCGGATCGGGGGTGGCCACCACCATGATGCGTTCCACAGCCAACACAAAAAAACGGACATTGGGCGAAATGCCCGCGCCCGTATCCACCAGAACCACGTCAAAATCGGCATTCCAGTTATCGATATGGTCCATGAGCGTGGTGCGTTGCGCCTCGTTCATGTCGCTGAGCTCGGCCACACCCGAAGCGGCGGGCAAGACCGTAATCCCCAACGGCCCCGGAATGGCCACCTGGTCCAAGGTCAAACGACCATCCAACACATCCTGGATGGTATGCTGGGGGCTCAAGCCCAACACCACGTCCAGATTGGCCAACCCCAGATCGGCATCAATCAACAATACCTTCAGCCCCTTCCGGGCATACTGAACAGCCAGATTGACCGTGACCAAAGTCTTGCCCACTCCACCCTTGCCGCTGGTGATGGCCATGGTGTGGGGCACTTTGCGTTGCGACAGGCTGGCATGGAGGGACGTCGCTGCACTCAACGGGAAAGGCCCTGCCGCCGCCTTTTGGCGGGCAAGTTCCTTGAGCGTGGCTACCTGGTTGTCGAGATCCTCTATCATGTATCCTCTTGTGTGCCCTTCTTGCAGAGCCTGCGAATAAATCTGCACCCTGGCCCGCCGGGTTGGGTTGCGCATAAGCTGTCCACAGCTAACCCTCCGCCTGGGTGTCGCGTGCAAACCATTTGGACAGTGTCTTGGCAGACATCCATCCCAGGTTTTCTGGCACCCGCTGCCCATCGGTGTACAGGGTAAGCGGCAGGTCGGCCTTGATGCAGACGTTCAGAATACCTCCATACGTCACGGTTTCATCCAGCTTGGTAAAAATCAGGCCCGTCGGTTTCAAGACGGCAAACCGCCGATAAATGGCCTGCTGTTCCGTTTCGCGCACGTTGGCGGCCATGCACAAAATGACCTCCCGGTCTTCGCCCACATCCGGCAACAGGCTGGCGGTGGAATTGACCTGACGGCGGTTGTAAGGGCTGGAACCCACCGTATCCACCAGCACATAATCACAACGATTCAACGAGTGCAACCCGGCTTTGACCTCGGACGGCGCGCGGGCCACCACCAGACGCACCTGCAACAATTTGGCATAGGTCTCCAGTTGTGCCACCGCCCCCACCCGGAAGGTATCCAGGGTGATCATCCCCACCGATCTTTGCCGATTGAGAATCAAATCGGCGGCAATTTTTGCCAGCGTCGTGGTTTTCCCCACCCCGGTCGGACCCACCAGGGCAATGACCCGCGCCGAACCGGCCAACGGATCACGAAATTTCAAGGCCCGCTGAAAAGCGACCGCCAACCCCCGCTCCTTGCCGGAACGGTCCATCAGCACAATCCGGCGGGCAATGGGTTCCTCGACACCATGCATCAACAACCAACTGTAATTGCGCTTGCTTTCGGCATCCAACCCCGTCAGTTCACCCAG
This sequence comes from Magnetococcales bacterium, assembly GCA_015233035.1. Lineage (GTDB taxonomy): Bacteria > Pseudomonadota > Magnetococcia > Magnetococcales > Magnetaquicoccaceae > Magnetaquicoccus. The sequence goes on along the minus strand of JADFYM010000013.1, from coordinate 12,479 downwards.
GGTGTCAAAGGGTTTGTCATGGGCCAACTCGGCGTCCAACCGGGGTCCACAGCCGTCCATCGGCTCCTGCGCTTCATCCGCATCCGCCGCTGCATCGGGTCCGGGCATGGCCGGTCTGCTGGCCGGTGGTGGCTCTTCTGGAGCGACTGGCTTGCCCCGCTCCGGCCTGGGCTGGGCAACCGGCGGATACTCCACCGCATCGTCCACCACCCGCGAAAAACGCCCCGGCGTCTGCGGGGAATTACTCCAGGGCTTGGCACTGCCCGCCTCCCGTTGTCGGTCGCCAGGCGGCGCGGCGGGCAACGGCTGGGCTTGTGGTCGCGTGCGCCCATCGGACGCACCACCACCGCTACCCGTCTCAGAGGCGGTTTTGGGCGCATTCGGACCCGGACAGGCCGTCACTTCAATCAAGGTGCGACCCAGCGTCAGACCACCACCCGGCTCGCGCACACTGCGCGTAGAGAGAATGACAGCATCTGCTCCCAGTTTTTCCTTGACTTCTTTGAGTACTTCGCGCATATCCCGCGCTTTGAATGTGGAAATCTTCATGGTAAGCTCGCAGGCCGCTGCCGGACTAAAATGGGTTGGCGTGATATACCGATCATGAGAGTGTCACCGACCCTAACGAATGAACGGAAATATTGGAGGGTATCTCATTCTGGGAGATGACCACAAGATGGGGAATGGCCGCCTCGGTGGCCTGTTTGACAAAAGGACGAACCCGGGATCCGGTGAGGATAACCGGTTGGACCACCTGAGAGGCAATATGTTCCACCGCTTCGCGTATCCGATTCAAGAATAACGTCGCTGAACGGGGTGCCAAAGCAAGATAAGATCCATACTCACCATCGACCACCGCTTCGGCAATCATATTTTCCGCATCGGCCCCCAGCACCAGTGCCGAGAGATTGCCGGTCTCATCCAGATAGGCCGAAACCAGCGAACGCGACAGGGACTGGCGGACCAACTCCACCAACTGGGCCGGTTGCTTGATCACCTTGGCATAATCGGCCACCGTCTCCAGAATGGTCGTCATGTCGCGAATGGAGACCCGTTCGCGCAGCAATCCCTGGAGCACCTTCTGCACTCCCCCCAGGTTGACCACATTGGGCACCAGTTCATCCACCAGTTTGGGCTGATTTTTGGCCACCAGGTCGAGCAGATTTTGCACCTCCTGCCGGTTCAGCATTTCGTGGGCGTGGGTATGAATCATTTCGGTGGCATGGGTGGCCAGCACGGTCGCGGCATCCACCACCGTATAGCCGAGCATTTCCGCCCGCTCCCGATCATTGCCGCCAATCCAGATGGCGGGCAGACCAAAGGCCGGCTCCACGGTGGCAAAACCATCCACCTTGCCGGTGACCGAACCGCCTTCCATGGCCAAAAAGTTGCCGGGGCGCAGTTCGCCACGCCCCACTTCCACCCCCCGGATCAGAAAGGCATATTCACCCGGCTTGAATTGCAGGTTGTCTTTGATATGGATGGGGGGTACCACAAACCCCATGTCGATGGCAAACTGCTTGCGAATGGCCCGAATTTTTTCCAGCAGAGTGCCATTCTGGCTCTCATCCACCAAAGGAATCAGGCCATACCCCACATCCAGACGCAAGAGATCCAGGGCCAGAAAGCTCTCAATCGGCTCTTCCTGCTTGGACTCTTCCTTGGCATGGGCCACCTCTTCGCGGGCACTGGCCAACTCGTTGGCATCCCGGCGACGAAACAAAAAATGGGCCCAGACGGCCATGGCCACCGCCAGGACCGAAAAGGGCACCGTGGGCATCCCCGGCATCAGGGCAAACAGACCCAACACCCCGGAACTGAGCAAAATCACCCGAGGCTGGGCCGTGATCTGCCCGGCCACATGGTCGGCCATATGTTCATCGGTCGAGGCACGGGTCACCAGAAAACCGGCGGCCGTCGAAATGACCAGGGCCGGAATTTGCGCCACCAGCCCCTCCCCCACAGTCAGAATGGTATAGATATGGGCCGCATCACTCGCCGACAGCCCCTGCTGGGCCACGCCGACGATGAATCCGCCGATAATGTTGATAAATATGATCAAAATGGCGGCAACCGCATCGCCTCGGACAAATTTGGAGGCACCGTCCATGGCCCCGAAAAATTCGGATTCCTCTTCAATTTCCCGCCGACGGGCCTTGGCATCGGCCTCCGAGACCAGACCGGAATTCAAATCGGCATCAATGGCCATCTGCTTGCCCGGCATTTTGTCCAAGGTAAAACGGGCCGCCACCTCGGCAATACGCCCGGCACCCTTGGTGATGACGATAAAGTTGATGATGATCAAAATGGAAAAAACAATCACCCCGACCACCGGATTACCGCCCGCCACAAACTGACCAAACGAGCGAATCACCTCGCCAGCGGCTCCCTCGCCCTCACTGCCGTGCAGCAAAATAATACGGGTGGTGGAAATGTTCAGAGCCAGACGAAACAGGGTGGTCATCAGCAATATGCTGGGAAACGAGGAAAATTCCAGAGGCCGATGGACATAGACAGTCGTCAAAAGTATGACGATCCCCATCGAAATATTGACGGAGAGGAGCATGTCCAGCAAAAATTTCGGCAAGGGGATGATCATGATCGTCAAGACGCCAATGATGCCAAAGGCCATGATGACGTCGTTGACACCCTTCAAACGGGGCAGTGATCTGGGCAACGGTATTGTGGACAACAGTCTCTCCAGAGTGTGTTCAACAGCACGAAGGGACAGCTTTTTTGCAATGATGCCCCCCCAGCGCGCCGTGTGGCTTACCCATGTCGGATAGCGAAAGATCCAACTCCATTATCAAGCAACTTCCATACCGTAACTCAAATATTTTTAAATGAAAAGGAGATTTCTTGCACCTTCTTTTCACCCGGAACAACTGTCTGGTGGCGATGTCACCACGGTCAAAATTTCATTGCCCTGCTCGGTGATCAAAAGGGTATGCTCGAACTGGGCGGACAGGCTATGGTCTTTGGTCACCACCGTCCAGTGATCGGGCATCAGTTTAATATCGGCCTTGCCCAGATTGACCATGGGTTCGATGGTAAAGATCATGCCGGGCAACAGGGCGAGCCCCTTGTCGCGGGTGCCGTAGTGGAGCACGGCGGGTTCTTCGTGAAAGGCCCGGCCAATGCCATGCCCGCAATATTCCCGCACCACCGAACAATGACTCTGGCGGGCATGGTATTCGATGGCCACGCCGATATCCCCAAAATGGCTGCCGGGCTGGGCTGCCTGAATCCCCCGTTGCAGACACTCCTCTGCCACCTGGACAATTTTCCTGCTGCGGGAGGTGGACCCGCCCACAAAAAAAGTTTTGCTGGTGTCGCCATGGAACCCATTCAGGTAGACCGTCACGTCCACGTTGACGATATCCTCTTCGCGCAACACCCGCTGACTGGGAATGCCGTGGCACACCTGATGGTTGACCGAGGTGCAGATGGATTTGGGAAATCCGCCTGGATTCTGGACCGTTGGCCGATAATGGAGCGGCGACGGCACGGCACCATGATCCAGGATGAATTGATGGCACAGATCATTCAGCCGGTCCGTGGTGACACCGGGCTGGACACAGGGCTCAATCATGGCCAAGGTCCGGGCAGCCAGACGGCCACTCAAACGCATCTGTTCGATCTCTTGGGCGGATTTGATAGGAATCATCGGTCGTTTATGGGCCATCATGTTCAGAGCAACCCCAACAGCCGCTCTCGGATTGGTGCCACCGGCATTTTTTGTCCGGTCCAGAGGGTAAACGCCCGGCTGCCCTGATGGATCAACATGCCCAGTCCGTTCAGCGTCGCCAGCCCGTGTTCCTTGGCGGCGCGCAACAAGGGGGTCTCGGGCGGGGTATAGACGATATCGCAGACCAGAGCGGTTTTGGGCAGACATTCCATCGCCACCGCCTGCACCGCTGCGCTCTCCGACCCCGGCAGGGTCGTATTGACCAGCAGGTCACACTCTGCCAGGGGCAGGGATTGGAGCGTCAAGGCGACGGCCTCCAGAGTGGCTCCGGGATAGCAGGGAGCCAAATCGGCGATCAGTTGTTCGGCACGGGAACGGGTGCGATTGGCCACGACAATATGCGGGGCACCTGCCTCCAGCAAGCCGACCACCACCCCCCGGGCCGCCCCACCGGCCCCCAAGACCAGCACCGCCGTTTTGCCCAGATCCAGACGGGGAAAGGCTTCCGTCAAGGCATCGGTAAAACCGCTGGCATCGGTATTGTAGCCACGCAAGCGGCCCGTCTCATCGATGGCGACCGTATTGATGGCACCGATGCGTTGGGCCAGGGGATCCACCCAATCCATGAGGGGCAGCAAGGCCTCCTTGTGAGGGACGGTGGCGTTAAAACCCACCATCCCCATGGCGACAAAGCCGCGCACGGCCTCCGCCAACCGTTCGGGATGCACGTGAAAGGCCAGATAACGCATATTCAACCCCAACCAGGCCAACGCCGGATTGTGGATCGCCGGAGAGAGCGTATGGGCAACCGGATGGCCGATCACCCCCAGCAGACGGGTTTGACCATCGGGAATACGGACAAACGGATTATCAAAAGCGGTGTTGCTCACAACTCGGACCTCTGCCATACGCAAAAAGGGTTGCTCAAGAGTCAGGGTGGGAGATCCGCCAACGACCCACCTCCCGGCAGGACAAACGACCAAACGGAGCGAGTATAGCAGATTTTCCGGTATTTGCGAATCAAAATCGACGGTTCATACAGGGCGAGCAGATTTGGCAGGAGAAGGGAGGAAACCGCGTGGGGGCTTTGCCCCCACACCCCCACCAGGAGGAGATAATCCCCGCCTGGACCGCCCTGCCACTGGAAAATTTTTGCCAAGGAGGGGAGCGGGGAAACGCCATTTTACTTGTCCACAAAGACCGCCTCCAGCGTCTGGGCATCCAGTATCTGGAGACTCCACTCTGCCAGCGCAGAGGGTTCGGCGGCGGCAATTTTGGCCATGGCCCATTCCGGCACCGTACCAAAGCGACGCTGCAACTGACGTATCAGCATGGCGGACTGGCCTTTCTGCTCGCCGATCTGGATGCCTTCCTGCCGACCTTCCTGCCGACCTTCCTGCAACCCTTCCTGCCGACCTACACCATAGGTGGATTCCACCATGCTGGCCTGATAGTGCAGATCCTCCTTGTAGCGTTCATAAGCCAGCCGCTCTGCGGCTGGAAGTTTCAATATATCGAGCTGTTCCTTGGCCTTGACAAGGCCACGAGCGGTAAATTCTGCGCGAATTTCCTCGTTCTTGAGAAAATAAATCCACTCATCCAACGTGTCGCGTGCGACATCATTGAAGCGGTTCACCTTGATCAGATAATACTCCGGAAAGAGTGCT